>JAMPXM010000004.1 GCA_023701225.1 Pseudobdellovibrionaceae bacterium
AGAAAAACAATTGCACGTACTCACTGACGTATCTGGGACTCGCGGCCCGCTTTCAAGAGAATCGTGCTCAGTTTCAGAGCTTCATGGACAGCTTCGAGGCCCCGTAATGCAGCAGCTCGCCATTCACATGGGTGGAAAAGTTCTCGATCTCCTCCGTCAGCTCGGAGGCGAATGGATCTTGCTGCAGCAAGTGGTCAAAGAACTCTCTCGGCGCCCTCTGTACGGTCGACTCATCGTCGACCAGATCTATCAGATCGGCATTCGCTCCTCGAGCCTGGTGTTGATCACGGCCGCGAGCACCGGCATGGTGATGGCGTTGCAGTTCGGCCTTGGTCTTGAGAAATTCGGCGGCAAACTCTATGTGCCGAAAATCGTCTCGCTCTCCATCGTGCGTGAGATCGGTCCGGTCTTTTGCTCACTCATGCTCGCGGCACGCGTCGGTGCCGGTATTGCCTCGGAAATCGGTTCGATGGTCGTGACCCAGCAGATCGACGCGATCCGCGCCTTGGGAACCTCGCCGATCAAAAAAATCGTCATCCCGCGCATCATCGGTTGCGTGATCGCCCTGCCTCTTTTGACGGCGATGGGCGATCTGGTCGGAGTCACCGGCGGCTTGCTCGTCGGGAAACACGAACTCAATTTGGATCCGAGCTTTTATCTGGAAAAAATCTTTTCGACGATAACCATCACCGACTATATGGCCGGCATCGGCAAGACGTTTTTTTTCGCGCTCTTCATCGGATTGACGTCTTGTTATTTTGGTCTGAACGTCAGCGGCGGCACCAAAGGCGTGGGCCAAGCCACGACAAAAGCGGTCGTCGCAAGCTCGATCATGATCCTCGTCAGCGACTATTTCCTGACGAAACTCTTTTTCCTGTTTTTTGAAGTATGACGAACATTATTGAGGTCAAACACTTTCAGAAACGCTTCGGCCAAAAGCTCGTCCACAAAGACGTGTCCTTCGCCGTGCGCAGAGGTGAGTGCCTCGGTTTGATTGGCGGATCCGGCGCGGGCAAGAGCGTGATCCTGCGCAGCCTGATCGGCTTGGAGCGCCCGGACGACGGCGAAGTGTGGGTGGACGGAACCGAAATCACCCATTTACGCGAACGAGAATTGTTGCCGGTGCGAAAAAAAGTCGCTTACGTCTTTCAAAACGGCGCCCTCTTCGATTCCATGTCCGTCTATGAAAACCTCGCTTACCCGTTGCGGGAACACACGCGCCTGAGTGAAGACGAGATTCGCAAGCGCATTTTTGATCAGCTCGAGGAATTCGGTCTGCAAGGCAATGAGGGCGTGTTCCCGGCCAATCTCTCCGGTGGCATGCAAAAGCGCGTGGGCTTGGCTCGTGCGATCATCATGGAGCCCGACGTGGTTTTGTACGACGAACCGACGGCGGGTCTAGATCCCTACAACACAAAGCGGATTCAAGAAATGATCCTGGCGCTGAAAGCCAAAGGCAAGTCCGCCGTCTTTGTGACACATGACATGCCGAGCGCTTTTGCCGTTTGTGATCGGATCGCTCTGCTTCTCGAAGGACGTATTCAAGCCATCGGCACTCGCGAGGAACTGGAAAGCCAGCCCGGAGGCCGCATCGGACGCTTTATCAACGGCGAGGAACTCTGAATGGAAAACGCCTCTACACGTCTACAATTCAAAGTCGGTGTCTTCGTCGCCATCGGTCTCTGCGTTCTGATGGGTTCCATCCTGGTGTTGGGCGGTAACCGAGTCGTCTTCACCCGTTACTTGCATGTGCGTGCTCAGTTCTCGCAGGTGCAGGGCTTGTTTCCGGGTTCGGTTGTCTCCTTGGCTGGCCTGCCCATCGGCAACGTCAAAAAGATCGACTTTGTTCCGAGCCAAAACAAACTCGAAGTCGAAATGCAGATCGACCGCGCGTTCTCCAACCGCGTTCATCAGGGCACGACGGCCGAAATTCGTACGCAAGGCGCACTCGGTGATAAGTTCGTCTATCTGACGCCCGGTCCTGCCGATGCGCCAGCCGTGAGCGAGAACACCCAACTCACGGCGATCGATGAGGGCGACTTCCTCAAGATGATCACCAGCAAGGAAGACGGCATTGGCCAGGTCTTCGACTTGATCAAAGAAATGCGCATGCTCGTCGCGAGCTTGAATCAGAATAACAAAGTCGGCGCGACCGTCGAACAGATGCGTTCCACGATGCAATCGCTCGATCGCTTGGTCGGCGAGTTGCGCGATCAGTTGCCAGAAAATAAAAAACTGCGCATGGCTGTCAACAGTATGGCGAGCATCATGGACAAAATCGATTCCGGCAAAGGCACTCTCGGCGCCTTGGTCAATGACCCCTCGCTGCATCAGAACCTGAAGTCCGTCCTCGGCGGTTCGCAGCGCGGCCGCTACATCAAGGAAATGGCTCGCGAGTCCATCCAAACCGTCGACAAAAAGTAACGCTCTATCGGATCATCCGTGCAGATGCTCCTCGAGCAGATGCTCTCAGCGCCAATGCCACTTCGACACCACCCCTTTCCGTGTGATTCGAACGACCTGCATCGTTAACCACGCCATCTCCGCCACCCGTCACTTCGTGCGATCATGAAGATGAGGCATGGGTTTAAAAGAGCACGACTGTTTCCGCGCACTTGCACGGCCTCTCACGACGATCGCCAACACTCCTCAATAGGTGGTGCATTTCGAACGGCACGGCAGGTGCAATCCCCCCAACTCGGGTGAAGCGGACGATTCATAGGAGTCGGGATTTCGGCCCTCGCCGGTACCGACGCCAGGGGGGAGCACAGGATGAAGAAGTCATTGAGGAAAGCGTCATCACGAACACATGCCAGTGGTGAGGCACCGTACGGATCGCACGCGCAACGAGCGATCCTACAAAGTACTGAGACACCCTTCCCCTACCGTCTTCTCCTCACGATTCTACTTGGTCTCGTGGCGAACACGGCTGTCGCTCAAGAGACGCCGACGAGCCAACCTGCAGACAGCGCACCGGCTGCCACGGCGACGGCGGCACCGACTTCAGCACCGACTCCGACGCGAACGGAAATCGCCAATCCAATTCTGGCGTCTCAAGTGGAGCGCGTGGAAGTCACCGGTTCTCGCATCAAGCGAATCTCAGTCGAAGGCCCCTCGCCCGTCACGGTTGTCGACAAAGAGGCGATCAAGAAATCTGGTCACAATTCCGTCTCGGACTTGTTGCGAGACATGACGGCAAGTTCGTTCGGCGTCAGCCGCGAGAACAGCGGCAGCTCCGCAGCCGGCGTTTCCACGATCGGTCTTCGGGGCTTAGGTGCTGAACGGACGCTGGTCTTACTCAACGGTCGGCGCCTCCCGAAAGATCCGGCGGCTGAGGCGGTGGATCTGAACATGATTCCGATGGCGGCTATCGAGCGCGTCGAAATTCTAAAAGACGGCGCCTCCGCCTTGTATGGCTCGGACGCACTCGGTGGTGTGGTCAATATTATCACCAAGAAAAACTTCAACGGAACCGACATCAGCCTCAAGCACGTCCGCCCAGAAGAAACTCGTGGCCAACAATACGAAGTTGCGATGACCACCGGATCGTCGAACGACCGATCGAGCCTGATGACGGTCCTCAACTATCGCAACAACTCCATTCTCTTCGGCCGCGACCGTGAGTGGAGCCGTGATGGCATCAGCCTGACCGGCAGTCCCGGTGCATACAGAGATCAGGCCGGCTCAAATACATGGACAGTCGATCCGAATTGCCCAGCCGGTCGCCAACGTGCGATTCCGGGCGGCCAGACCTGCACGTACAACTATCAGGAACAAGCATCCACCTTGCCTGGAGTTGAGCAAATCACCCTACTCACGGACTTTCGCTACAAGATCGATGATCAATTGACTCTCTATAACGTGAATTCAGCGAGTCGCCGTACTGTGAAGTGGACGTTTGCGCCGACGCCCGGTTCACTCACCGTGACTGGCGGAACGGCATCACAGCCATCGACGGGCGATCTCGATATCCGGTACCGCTTTCTGGAAGCCGGCAACCGCGAAACCGAGGTCGAGGAAGTGGGTTTCGGCAACACTCTCGGCGTCAAAGGTTTCCTGAGCGACAGCTGGGAATGGGATTTGTCGGTCGGCTACAGCCGGTTTAACCGCATCGATCGTGGCGTCAACGGTTACCTCGAAGAAGCCCGTGTGATCGATCTCATCGAGAACGACGTCTTCGACCCGTTTGCACCCGTTGGCTCGCGCGGCAGTATTGATGATGCAAGGGTGGAAACCTCACAAATAGGTTTGTCCAAGTTACTGACCGTCGACCTCTTGCTCACGGGCGATGTCGTGGAACTTTCCAGCGGCCCCATTCGGACGGCCATTGGTCACACAACGTTCCACGAATCACTGGAACAAAAAGCCGATCCCAAAACCGATAGCGGTCAAGTCCTCGGTGGTGCAGGAAGCTCCAACTCAGGCGATCGTCAGGTTCACTCGGTGTTCGGCGAATTTTCGATTCCACTCGATGAAACGCTCGAAATGCAGGTGGCCGGTCGGTTCGATAATTATTCGGACTTCGGCAATACCGTAAACCCCAAGGTCGCTCTGAAATGGCAGCCGACCCAGCAATGGTTGGCGCGGGCATCTGTGGGCACAGGCTTCATGGCGCCTAGCCTCTCGGCCCTCTACGGCGCACGCTCAGAGGGTTACTTGACGTTCATCGATCGAAAGGGCTGTGCTCAGCAGGGCGGAAGCTTCTGTGTTCCGCAGCAATATCGCTCCATCGGCGGCGGCAATCCGAATCTCAAAGAAGAGCGGGCGCTGACGGCCAACACCGGTGTCGTCTTTCAGCCGAACGCGGACTTTAATTTCTCTCTCGATACGTGGCTAACGAAAATCGACAACGTCGTCGGATTCGACCCGGAAAAAGCGACCGAAGCCGAGCTGGCCGGTATCAACACCGCGAACCACGGCGTCGTGTTCACCCGCGACGCAACGACGGGAGAGATCACCCTGCTCGAAGCTCCGAACTTGAATCTCTCCAAACTGGATATCGCCGGATTCGACGTCAATACCGAATGGACCTCCGGGGTTCGTGTGCTGGATGCCCGGCTCGGAGTCCGCGATGAGTTTTCGTATCTGTTTTATTACAAAAACGAAAGCTTTCCGGGCACTGGCTTTGAGGATGAGATCGGCAACTGGGGACAGCCACAGTGGCGCAACAATGCCACGCTGTTCGTGAAAGGACCGAAATCGGAAGTTTATCTAACCGGAAAAACGATTCCCGGCCAGAAGGCGGTCGACGAGAAGTCCGGCAAAAAGATCTCCGACTACACGGAGTTCGACCTTGGCGCGTCGTACGCGATTCGCCCGACCAGTTCGATCAGCGGTGGCATCCGTAACGTTCTCGGCACGGAGCGCCCTTCGGATCCGGAAGGTGGGTCCGGTGGTGCGCGCGCGTTCAATTCTGGGCTATATGATCCGATCGGCAGAAGCGCGTTCCTCACCTATCGCCAAAGTTTTTAAAGGCAACGGTGCAAGATGACAGCTGAGGCAAAACTCATGGACAAAACGGGACCCGGAGCCAATCTCGCAAAAGGGGCGTCGTTCTTTTCCCTTTCGCTTCTGGTGCATGTCGTGGCGGCCGCTTCGATCGCGTTTTACTTCGCGAACACGACTCCCGCGGAGTTCGATGACAGCCAGGAGTACATCGATCTTGGCTACGAGCAGTTTGACGAGCCTCCGGCGGAAACTCCCGCGCCGCCGCGTCCGACGACGAGAAACGAAGTCACGGAAGCAGCACCTGAACCGCAACCGACGAAGATGGACACTTCACCGCGAGAACTTCAAGACGAATCGTCGACCATCGCCGGCACGCAAGAAGCGAAACCCGCGCCGCTGGCGACGGCCGCGCCGGGCTCCGGAACATCTGTTGCTGACGTGCCCTATTACAAAATCAAGCCGAAGTATCCGCGCGACGCGCTCCTGGCGGGGGTCGAGGGTTTTGTAGATCTGAAGATCGATGTTCGTGAGGACGGCTCCGTCGACAATATTCGATCCGTCGGTGGACGTCAGGCAGATATGTTCGAGAGCGAAGCACGACGCGCGGTCGCCAAATGGAAGTACAAACCGTTTATCAACGAAGCTGGGCATCCGATCCGCAAAGCCGATCACCAGGTGCGGGTCGAATTCAAGCTTCAAGAGAGCGAGACGCTCTGATCGATGATCTCTGGGCGATGATCTCTGGGCGATGATCAATGAGCGCAACCGTGCAAAGACGAAGACCGAAAAGAAAAGGGCAGAAAAACATTTCAGGGAGGGTTCGATGGACGTGCTGTTTAAAATCGCGGAGGGCTCCGCGCACTTCATTCTTTATTTCATGGGCTTCCTCAGCGTCGTCAGTGGCGCGATCATGATGGAGCGTTTTTTCGCTCTTCGTCGCATCAGCCGCGACAGTCAGAAAATAGCGGTGCAATTCCGTGCGGCTATCGAGACTCAGAGCCCGGAGGTTCTGGAAAACGTGCCGGAATCGAATGTGTCATTGGAAGGCAAGGCGATCGGCTATGGCCTGCAACACATTCATAAGTTCGGAATCGACGGCCTGCATGAGCTGTTTCAATCCTACAAAGCGCTCGAGAAACCGAACCTGGAGCGGAATCTGAATCTGCTCGGCACGATCGCCTCCAATGCACCTTACATCGGTCTGTTGGGAACCGTCATGGGCATCATGAAAGCGTTCGACGATATGGCAAAAGCATCCGGTGGAGGCAATGAAGTCGTGATGGCCGGCATCGCTCACGCCCTGGTCTCGACCGCCATCGGTCTGGCCCTCGCAATCCCCGCCGTTATCGGCTTCAACTTTTTTCAGAAAAAAGTGAGCCTGATTCTCGGCAACGTCGATGCGGCCAAGGATCTTTGCCTGATGTATTCCAAACTGCGGAAAGGATGAACCATGGAAGTGCAAAGCTCGAACGACGGTCAAGGCATCGTTGGCATCAACATTGTTCCCCTCGTTGATATCATTCTGGTCGTGCTGATCATTTTCATGGTGGCGGCACCTTTGGTGATGAATCCGAAAATCGATATCACGCTGCCGTCCTCGTCCGCCAAAGACATCCCGAAGGACGCCAAACCCATGAAGGTCACGCTCGGCAAAGCGGGCGAGTTGTTCGTGAACAACAAAGCCGCCACGCTCTCGGACTTGCTGGAGGAATCCAAGAAACGCGCGGCGACGAATCCCGATACCGGCGTCATCCTGATCGCCGACAAGGGAGCAACACTCGAGATGATCACCGAGCTAGTGGACTCCATCAAATCCGGCGGGTTGAAGAAGGTCGCCTTCAGCATTCAAAAAAAATAACTGCCAGGCCCCAGGCTCTTGGGTCTTCGCAGGTCGTGAAAGTTTTTTAAGGTTGCGGGTCGCCGGAGAAGGAGCCCTTGCCGCCGATGACTTGCACCGCCGCCCGGCGATTGAGTGTGAATTTCACGTCGCGAACATGTGCGACGCGCAGGTGCGTGTTGACCTTCTCGCGGATCATATCCTTAAAAAACCAGAGCTGTTGCATCCATGCCGAGTGGCGCACCCAAACAAACAGCACGCCTCTTTCGAGCGCGCAGGGCAGCGTTTGCGCCGCGATCGTATCACCGACGATCAGCGGCCACTCCTGCTCCAAACGCCAGCGTAAAAAGCCGTCGCCTAACTGAGACTTGCCATTCGTCAGGAGCGCTTGTAGGACATCGGCACCCGACGTCAAATGGGCGCGCTTTTGGCGTCTAATTTTCGACCCCTTCCGGGAGCCGGAATCCGATTGCATAGACGAGGACACTAGCATGTCGCACATCGCTTCGCCAAAAACCAAGTCCGCTGAGGCTCCCATCGTGCACGTCGTCGGAGCCGGTCTCGCGGGCAGCGAGTGCGCCTGGCAGTTGGCCGAAATGGGCTATTCGGTCGTACTCGTTGAAATGCGCGACAAAACCCAGACACCAGCTCATAAGACTAAGCATTTCGCGGAGTTGGTGTGCAGCAACTCCTTCGGCAGCCTCAACGACGGTGCCGCTCCCGGACAGCTCAAGTGGGAGGCCGAACAGCTCGGCTCGCAAATCCTGGCCATGGCTCTTCAAACCAGGGTTCCGGCTGGTCAATCTTTAAGCATGGACCGCGAGCTTTTTAGCCACCGGGTCACCGATGTGGTGCTCAGCCACCCGCGTATTCGGGTCGAAAACCGCGTGGTGCAAAGCCTCGACGAAATTCCGCGCCCGTGCGTGATCGCCACGGGGCCGCTCACCCATGAGCCCCTCGCGCATGATTTGCGCCATCACTTCGGCGATGAATTCCTGTACTTCTTCGATGCGATCGCTCCGATCATCGCGACCGATTCCATCAATATGGAAATCGCATGGAAAGCCGACCGCTGGGACAAGGGCACGAAGGACTACATCAATTGCCCGATGAGCAAGCGCGAGTACTTCTTCTTTATCGAGGCGCTCAAGGCCGCGCGCAAAGTCGAGCCCAAAGAATTCGAAAAGAACACACCGTACTTTGAAAGCTGCATGCCGATCGAGGCGATGCTCGAACGCGGCGATCAAACACCGCGTTTTGGTCCGATGAGCGGCAAGGGATTACGCGATCCGCGCACGGGCAATTTCCCGTATGCGGTCGTGCAACTCCGCCAGGACAACAAAGAAGGCACGGCCTATAACATGGTCGGTTTTCAAACGAAGATGGCCTACGGCGATCAAAAAGACGTCTTCCGCATGATCCCGGGTCTGGAGAACGCTGAGTTTTTAAAACTCGGCAGTATCCACAGAAATCTCTACATCAATACGCCGAAGAGCCTGAACCGGGATCTGTCGAGCCGCAAGGACCCGCTTTTGTTCTTCGCAGGGCAAATGACCGGCGTTGAAGGGTACTTCGAATCCACTTGCATCGGTATGCTCGTCGCGCGCTTCTTGGATCAGAAGATGCGAGGACAGGAACTCTCAGGACCGCCGCGAGAAACCGCTCTAGGTTCTCTTTGGAACGCGATCACGGACGAAACCAAAGACCGGTTTCAGCCGACCAATATCAACTTCGGTCTGCTCCCGCCGATCGAAGGACGCATCGACAAAGCGATCAAACGCTCGATGCAAATCGAAAACGCCCGTCGCGCGATGCGCGAATGGTTCACGGCGGAAGGCCGCACGTTGCTCGAAGACACAGGCGTGGAACAAGCCAGCCGCGATTTGAAAGCCGCAACGGAAGCCGCGCTCACCGCTGCCGCCACCGCGCACGCCGCAAATCCCACATACGCCTAAGTGCGCACGCTCACGCGTGCCACGCCGGGTGATGAGACTGGTCCGACGCCTTTCTGTCCACGGTGATGTAGGCACGAAGCCCCATCACCAAACGTGCGCCTTCACCTGATTCTGTAGACGCACGATCACGTTTGCGTCACCAACATTGCGTAAATACAGGTCCACATCGACGGGCGTTGGCTTGAGCGCTAAGAATGTCTTGAAACTCGCATCCAGGAGGCGCGTCCACGCAAAGTCGGTTTCCGTCGTGCGACGTTGTGGCTTGCGGGTCGCGAAGCGTAAGGCTTGTGCGGGCTTCAGAGACTTCCGCAAACCCAGCGCGACCAAGCGCAGATCCGCATCCGCGTTTGAAATCCAAATTCGCATCTCCGCGATTTGCTCAGCGCTTGGATCGGCCTTCAGAAATTTCTCCAGTAAAGACTCGGCCACTTTTTGCAGACGGGTCCGGTAGGACGTCGGCAGTTGGGCTGGCTCACGGCCGAAGTAAGTGATCAACTCCAGAATCTCGCTGGCGGATCTTGGTTCGCTGAGCGCTTCCATGACAAACGCAAGATCCGTAGACACTCCCGTCAGTCTCTGCCGATATTGGTTAATCTGCGCGACACTCGGCCTCAGCGCCAGGAACATATCCATGTGCTGAGCGGCGAAAATACGCATTGACTGCGTGTAGGCGTCGGCCTCCGCGCGCCGGTCATCGCGGTAGAGGTTGAGCAGTTTCAAAAAGTCCTGAGCACTTGTAATTTTGGGTGCAACCAACTCCAGTAGACGAATTTCGGGCTCAATCATTCTGACCAAACGACGGAACTCATTCACTTCATCCACGGTCGGCTCAAGTCGCGCAAAGACGTCGACATATTCCATCAAATACCGACGTATCCTCAGCTGTTCGCGACCCGGCGACACAGTGCCTTTGGGAGAAAACCCCACCAGGGTCAGAAACTCGGAGGCCGAACGCGTCTCCATCGACGCTTGCGTTACGATCGTGAAGTCGAGGGCGGGCGAACTTAACCGTGCACGGAACAAATTGATTTGCGCTGCCGTTGGACGCAATGAGAGGAACAGTCGGACACGCGAAGAGAGAAACCGAGTCACCTTATTGACGTAAAACTCCGGCCGTGGCTCCGGATAGTCGAAATCCGTCAAGCGTAAGAACTCACCCGCATCACGCGTGTGTCGCAAAGCCCGTTCCTTGAGGTGGAAAAGTTCATCATCATTGTGCATCCACTGCGCGAGCCGTCGGATATCTTCGATGGTCGGTTTCAGAGAAAAAAAGTGGTCCAATGACGAACGGACACCGAAGTGCACCCACTCCGCTTTTTCCGATGATCCCGGCGGAACTCTCCGCATGTAGTCCGCCGGCGTTCCCGCCTCGACCAAACGCTGATAGAATGCGAGAAGATAGGGGCTGCGCGTATAAATCAATTCTCGTAAACGCGCCTGGCTCTCTGCCGGAAACACTGGCAGTAAATGGAGACGTGACATCATTTCCGTTATCAGCACGTCGGAGTCCACGATCCGGTCGCGCCATGACTGACCAAATACTGGATCCGACAAGATCCACGGACCATGCAGATCCAGGAGTGGCCCCACGTAAGCACCGTCTCCTTTGAACAACGCCGCGGAAATTAGTTTTCTTGTCATAGCCAGCGACCGCGAGTCGAGCGCATCCGGCGCATCCATATGGCCTGCTATCCAAAGCGGCCAATGACGGACCAGGACCGATTCATCGATCACGACACCCACGCGGTTGAATGCGGCTTTGACCTGGCTCTGCCACTCTCTGATCGACAGACGCTCGGGATTCCGCGCGATCGCGCTCGCGACTTCGATATCGGCTTCCGAGAACCATTTAAGCTTGAAGATCTCACTCCATGTCGCACCACGAGCGCGCCCAGAGAGCTTGAGACTCATCGCCAACAAAGCGAGGTCCCCTTTTGAAAAGCGACCTTCGAGCCGCGAACTCCTACCCGGTGCAAGCGCTGTCTCCAGCTGTTCCCATCGCGCACCCGATCCCTCGCTCGCCAAGTCGAGCGACATGTGGGGACCACTTGAGCCCGCCACTATGGGCGCCACTATGGGCGCCACCATGAATGCCCCACTGACCCCAATCCACGCCGCCGCGACCGCAAGACCTGCAGAACAACGAAGCTTCGATTGGAAGGCGCTGAAGAGCGCGATCAGGTGGGCACGCATAGCGTCTCAGAATTGCACCCGCAGTGCCAACCGGGCGACTCCTGCTGGTGACATAACCATATGATATTATGTGGCTTTCTTTTTTTACCTTACCCATCTCAAAACCCTCCTCTGTCGACGCCTTCGACAGGCGAAATGCGAAAAACGGCGCGATCATCCCTCATCCCGTCAGACGTCCCTTCAGACGGCGGTCCTAAAAACGTTGAGCGCTCCAGCATTCTAACTAAGTTTATTTAAACTATCCCCGCCTCCCGAAATGGTGCGAATTCTCATTGCGACATACCTCGCGTGCATCGACGTCCCTGTCCGAGACGTTGATTCCGCGAATTGTGGATTGATTGCTAAAGCGCGCATCAATAGGGGCCGATGAATTAGGTTAGACGTGGAGCGTGTTGTGGCAAACTCAAGAGTGTTCGGAACCGTACGTACTGGCGGATTCTCGATCGTCGAATTAATGATCGTCGTCGGCATTTCGAGCATCGTTCTGATGTCGATGACGACTGCGATCAGCATCATGTACTCCATGCAGGCACAGCAAACCCTGGTGTTCACCCGCAACGAAGTCGCCGCGCGAATTCGAATGCTAGCCTTGACTCCAGGAGCTTTGGAAAACTCGGCGATTCTCACCAATAACCTGGGGGAGAATGGCGTTTTGCCGGCCGTGGGTCCGGCGGTGCGCTTCACGCGCTTTGATCGATTGTTGAAATGTCATCCGTCGTTCACGGATCCCGCACAGACCGGTTGCGATCGGTCCGACATGGACGATCCGAATAGAGGAAATTTTGTTTATATTTCGGACCGAAATTCCACCGATCCGAATTTAGCTCTCGCCGGTGAGTATATTCACTATACGACAAAAGGAACGCGTTGCTCGCAGCAGGAGGCGCAAAATCCGGGTGATTGCCCAATTTTTGCCCGAGCGTGGGCGGAGCCGTACTGTTTGAATTTCGCGTCGACTTGCAACAAAGCAATGAGCATTTCGATTCGCTATTCTGTCGGTGTTCGTTCCGACTACGTGGGTTCGGTCCAACGTCTGCCAACGACTCTGGAGGCCGAGGTGATCGTGCCTCTCCAAAAGGGCATTCAGATCACGCGGGTCTTGGACCAAGACAACAATGCGCTGATCCCCAACGCTCGCGGCATCTATGGTGTTCAGAAGTATTACGGGTACCCGGACCAGTCCGGAAATCCGCGCGCCCTGCGATTCGAAGTTTTGGTCGGAAACCCGACCGGCTTGCAAAACATCCGCATGCAGATGCGTGCCTTGACCGGGCCAAGTGCCAGTACGATAGATGACTTGACCGTGCCGCCCAGCTTGATGAGTGCAGATTGGACCGACGTTCCGAATCCCGACAACCTCTCTCAGCCGTGGGTGATCCCGTTGGTCAATGCCGCCCAGAACCAGCTGTTTAACTTCGGAACCGTCAACACGATCAAAGGGTTCATCATCGGTGCGCGCTACGATCTACCGAACGACGATTTGAGCAAGCGCCGAAACCTTTACTATATGAATTCCACCGGTACAGGCTTGCTGCCGCCGTTGAATTTTAAGTCCGGCGTTTACCAGTTTCGTGTCGTCGCCCTGGACACCGGAAATAACATCGTTGAGTCGACCAACTATGCCACGGTCAGAATATTTCCGAGACCCCAAATGTATCTTTCGTCGACGACTCCGATTCCGGCCACCATCTATCGGAACTGCGCAGCCGATGCATCGACACTGACCTTATCGATTCTCGCAGGAGATGACGAAGAGCTGGTGTCGAGTTCCTACGAGGTAACAGCAGCCGACGGAACCATCGTAGGGAGTGGGGAGACGACATTCTCAGGTACGACGGGCTCCTTTCAGTTGACCTTTGACAAAAGTAAGGGCGCAGGAACCTACCGAGTGAACCTGATCGCAAAGAATCGAAGCTCCGGCCGCATCGTCCGTGGCTTCGTGATTCCCGATACGACGACCTCCAACTTACCGGCCACGTTGGTTCTCAATGAAGTGGTTCCAATCACGGATTTGCTCAGCAATCCAACCAAGGTTCGCGTAGGTTCAACTGCGGTCGCGACTTACAGTTTGTCGACTGGAAACTGCTGCACGCAAGAGCCAAGAGCCCGCTGGACTTTTCCCAATGTACCTGAAGTCGGAAACGTTCCGATGTTGAGCGCCAGCTCGCCGAACGAAGAACTCACCTGCTCCAATTTGGCGAATGGAACGCGGTCTTGTTCTGTGAATACGACAATCAACGGACTGATCGAAGGACCAGCCTCGGCAGCTCCGGACATTTCCGTCGAGCTCAGCTTCAGCGGCTCTACAGAGGCGGCTTGCCAAGTTTCTAATTCAGCGACGGTGAAATACATTCCGGTGGTCCGCATTCCTGGCATTCAGTTCGTTTCCTCCGAGTCGCTTTGGGCCTTTGCTCCCGCCGCGACAAGCACGTCTCTGAAGTCGATGGAGCGCATCGTGCGTATCCAAGCTGACTTTCCTCCTGCCGATGATCCGGTGACGGTCAGCATTCTGAAACCGGATTCTTCTCCCATTTGTTCCAACATTACGTTCGCGGCAGGGACGAGTGTAAATCCCGTGATCCAGACCTGCACGATTCCCTCTGGCTATCAAGGGGACATGATCCTGGCGCGAAGTTCGTCGAACATCAAAACGTCAGCGGACGCTCCAGCGCCCGGTTGGCGCGCGCTCCTTGTGGACGGAAAACTTCAACATCGCGTTTGTAACGCAAACATTGGGAGCTCCAGCGGACCCTTCCCGTCCGTGTACACGGTACCGACATCCCTTCCGATGCTCAATTCTCCCTGGGGTCTGGATGGCAGTGGAAACCAAAAGACGACAAACGACGCCGGGCGGTGGTTTGGAGGCGCGACACATTCACTCCGGTGCTGGGATTCATGGGATTATACCACGGGGACGACTCGATATACTTTCTATAATCCGAATAACAAGCAGGATGGAGCCTACACGATTGACGCTTACAACGCGACGAGACCGAGTACGTGGTACGCCAACATAGATTTAATCATGAGTTTTCCGACTTTTTTCTTTCCTTACAATGGCGGTTCCGCCCCCGATTTCACCGCTCGCAACGTACCCTACATATTTGTCGTCATGAAAGGCGCCCCCGATGGAGCGGTCTATCGCTATACGCAAGGGACATCGTCTAGCGAGACCACCGCGATACCTTGGATGAACGTGACATCCAGTTATTGTAACGGCTCGACATCCATGACGAACACACAGATCTATACGAATCAGTTCCGAGGCTTCGATACGTCCACGCAGACGATGAAGGCTTTGAATTCGGCGAGAATGCCGAGAAATTTGATGAGCTCCTATTATTCTTATGCGTTCGTTTGTACGTATGGCCGCTACAGTCCATTTGGCGAAGGCGCTCCATGAGCGGGCAGCGCGGAGCGGGCCTGATTCACTTGATCGTTGCCATCGCGGGCACGGCCTTGCTTCTTCAGTTGTTTTTGTTGGGCATGATGCAAAACGAAGTCGAGAACACGCGGCGCGATCAGGTGCGCGAGATGAAAATTCACCTCTTAAATTCGATGTTGGACACTATTCGTGACGAGATGACGTTACGCAATTCCAGAATCGACGTGAACTCCATTCTGATCGATTGCATGGGCGGAACTGGGACCTGCGACGAAAGGCAGCTGTACGATTTTGTGATTTATTCTCCCACTCCCCCGTATATTTTTAGCGGGCAATGGCCACCGGCGCCGCCCGGACTTAAAATATTGATGGGTGGATTCTCCGCCAACAAGCAATTTTATAACGTTGGCGGTGGACGCTGCATCGACGGAGCGACAGAGATGACGGCGTCTTGCCCATTGCAAGGTATCGGGCGCATTCGTCCCTTGTGCGGCGGAACTTTCGATACGCCCGCACTGAGCATACCTGGTGGCGCGGTCTGTGCGACGCCAGCGACCGGTTTTGAGGTTGTCATTGGTGTCGCGTCGTACTGGAACGGCACGATCACTTTCAATCCCGACACACTGGTGGGCGACCAAAGAGTGT
The DNA here is from genome assembly GCA_023701225.1 of Pseudobdellovibrionaceae bacterium. Classification (GTDB taxonomy): domain Bacteria; phylum Bdellovibrionota; class Bdellovibrionia; order Bdellovibrionales; family JAMPXM01; genus JAMPXM01. The sequence continues at coordinate 15,464 of JAMPXM010000004.1, forward strand.
TCCGTGTCAGCGCCCGCACTTTTCTGAATTAGCCTGGCTGACTATCCGCATCTCACTGTCGATACCACTGTCGATACCGGTCAAAATCGCTGTGTAGTTACACCACTGTCGATACCTTAGACATGTAAAACGCGAAAAACGGCGATGTCACTTTTGTGGCAGTGGTGGGGAGACGCGAGCCGTGATTTGGTGTGAGCTGAACAGGCTTTGGTCTTGCACTTCAGCACAAAAAGATGAGGTCGTCCCCACTTCTGCGCTTCGCGCTCATTTCAATGTTCCTGTCCACTTCGGCACTCGCGGCTCAGAGGTCGCCATCGCCATCAATATCACGATCGCCTTCGGAAGCAACGACATGGCGATGGCTACGAAAGACAACCACACAAAACGCGACACAAGAGGCGGCACCAGATCTGGAAGGAGTCGTGCGTGTCGCTGCCTTTGACGTCGATGAAACTCTGCGTTTTAGCTCCGGCAAAAAGCACTATCCGGAATCCATCAATGAGCAAATTCTGCCCGACGACGTCGCTCCCCGAATCCGTCAGCTTCGCGAAGCTGGATATCTGATTGCACTATTCTCCAATCAGAGTGGCGCGGTCTTACCACGAGCCATCGAGGCACGCCGGCAGATACTCTTCGACTTAGCAAATCGTCTCCACCAACAAAACGCACCGGTCGACTATGTCGATATCGCCGACGGTCTTCACCCGTGGCGGAGCAAGCCGAATCCCAGTATGTGGGATCGCTTGGAACAAGATCTCGCGGCCCAAGGGCTCCGCGTCGACCGGCTCGGCTCCTTCGTAGTCGGAGATGCGGGTTATCGAGAGACGGAACGAAACGCGACGAATGGAACCCCTGGACAAGATCATGACAACTTCGATCGCGAATTCGCTCGCGCCCGAGGTCTCGCCTTTTTCCATGCCGATTCCTTCTTTGCGCGTACGTCCACGCCTCCCGGCTTGGACCCCATGAAATGGCGTGCATGGCAGCAAGAAACCGCGCGTGTGACTCGCGCTGTTCTCGAAAAAATGCAGGAATTGGAAGCGGCCGTCGAGCGTGTCGCCCGATCCACTCAAGGCGTCTCACCACTCAATCCATCAGGAGACGCCAACGCACGCGCATTAGGCATCACACTCGATGACCTGAACCGCGCTGAGTTTCGAAGTTTTTTGAAAATGACCGAACAGATCGAACAGGGCTTGGAGCTGATCGCGCGCTCGAACTCCAACGCCGAGGAGTTCGCCTGGATCCAATCTCTGCTGGAAAAATGCCGCATCTCCCGTGCGAGTTACATTCGAGTCGAAGAACTTTACGGAACACCAAAGGACAATCAAAGGTACAACGCGTTCCGAGACGTGATTCTTTCCTACGACCGCCTGTTGAGCGCGATGGGCGCGACGGCGCAACCGACACCTGAGACCACGCTGTGGCGCCGTTTTCTCACCGCCGTTCAATTCCAAATCCGAAGTGTTTGGATGCTGACCAAGCTCGGTATGACCAGTATGGGTCCCCTTCTCCGGCTCTGGACGGGCATTTTCTTAACGCCAAACACAGGACCCGGCCATACTCCGATCACCACGGCAACGATCGACCTTTTTGAGCGATGGGGACGCGCCTCCGGGCTCAATGTCGACATCGAAGGTCGGGATCGAATTCCCAAAGCAGGACCTCGCGAAATCAATATCTACCTGCCGAACCACATCGACGCGAATTTGGATTTTTATGTCCTCTCCCAACTTGAGATGGAAAATTTCGTCACCGTTGGCGCTTTGAATATCAAAGGCACGGCGTTTTTCAGCTTCGCGACGTCCGGAATTTTCGAACCTTTATTGAAGCAGATCATGAAAAACGATCACTTCTTTTTGGTCGGCCAGGGTGAACGCGTGCTCGACCGGATGGTGGAGGCGTTCCACAAGGGCAAATCACGTCACTTGTTGTTTTTCTCGCAAGGCATGGTCAGTCTTGGTTTTCAAGAAACGAATCCGGTACGCGACGGCCTGATGCGCATGATCGTGCGTCTGCGCGACGAAGGCTTCCGAGTGAACCTGGTGCCCGTCATCATGCCCGATAACAATGTCTATTTGTCGACCGGCGAGTCCCTACAGCTACGTTCCGACACAGGCCCGCAGATGAGTGCGTCTGTCGGCACAGTCATTACCGATGAGATGCTCACTCAGATCACAGCACAGGGACGCTTGGACGCGATTCCGGATTGGCTCCGTGCCCATTGGGTCACCGGTTTACGCAATGATCGCGACCGCGTCGCTGGCCTCCGGCGCTGGAGCCATGGAATGGAAGAGTTCGAGCGCCGCGGCTGGGTCCCCGCGAGTCAGGACGCGCCTCCGTCGCACCCGCGGAATTGCGAAACTCTGTTTGGGCCGACGCGTACGCGATAAAGACACGGCCCAACCCTAATTTCGGACAGCCGTGAGGAACAGAATCAGTTGTCCGTTTGGAGATGCTCGGTGACAGGTGCTTGGGGTTCAGACGAAAGTCCGGTGACTTCGCCAGACGAAGTCATCGCTGCGGATCAGGACTGATCGGCGGAACATCCTGACAAAGAATCGGAACGCCTTGCGCCTGAATCGATGATGCATCGGTATCCAAGTCCGTCGCAACGGAAATTCCTAAAATTTGCCATTCAATAAACTCTCGCGAAAGTGGAGCACTCGAAGGCAAGCCGAGAGCTGTCGCAGCGGCCGCATGACGTGACGCCAATCTCGCGGAACGCACCAAACTCTCCAACACGTGACGAAGCATACAGTGAAATCGTGGTTCCTCACGAAGTGAGTTCAATTCCTGGTGCGCCAAAGTTTCGACGCCAAGAAATCCCTCGGAGCGCAGAGCGCCGCGAATCCGGCGAATCGGCGTTCGCCCTGCCAAAGCCTGGATGGAACTCGCAAAACGCCGATTTAAACCGTCTCAATCAAATAGTTTTCCAGCTTACGAAACGTCGATTAAGAGGCAAAAACCAAGCCAAAGAAGCAAAATCAATCAGGATTCGTAAAAACAGGATCAGGGGCCTGAACTCGGCTCGGGCAGAGTTCGGTTCAGTGCAGAGCGGCCTTTAATTCCGCAATCAGCGCTTTCAACCACGGCATCGCCGTGTGTTCTTTGCGATACAGGCAGTAAAAACTCACCTCATACACAATGGATGTCGAGATCGGGATCGACTTCACCTTCGCCGAATCCTGAACGTACATCGACGGCACGAGGCTCCAACCTTGCCGGCGCTCGATCATCTGTACGAGGCTCGGCCAATCCGCCAGAATGCGTTTAAAGACTGGTGGCTCTTCAATCCTATGAGCACTCAGCAACGCAGATAGATGTGAGTCGGTGTCTTTGTAAGAAAGATAAGGCTTCGCAGCGAGGGACTGCAAAAGAGTTTTGTTGAGCATCGTGGAACTTCCCATCCAGGAGACGGGCGCGGTCACGCCGAACGAGTCGCGGAAGAGCGGCATCGCATGCAAGGACGACGCTTTGGCCAAGTGGTTGGAGATCGCAAGATCAAACTTTCGGTCGACAACGCCTGCCACGGCTTGTGCGCCGTCGGAATCGACGAAGACGAGCGTGCCGGCGAACTCGAGTTTCGGCGCGAGGCGGTTCAAAACCTCAGAGCGACCCGCGATCGTGAGGCGCATTTCACCGGGTTCTTGAAACTTCCTGTTCAGGTCCTGAATGTCCGCGCCAAGCGCCTTGAGTCGACGGCCGGCAACCTCACGTAGCTCTTCCCCGAAGGGCGTGAGGACCTTCTTACGACCATTCATCGCGAAGACGTGCTGCGGGAAATGCTTTTCGAACTGCTGCAGATGAGAGGTCAGTGCCGGCTGCGAGAGGCCAACCTTGACCGCCGCCTCCTGCATATTCTTGCTCTCAGCGAACGCCAGGAACGAAACCATGAGGTGCAAAGGTAAGTTTTGTGAATTCATATTTAATCAGAATACTGATGAAATATATAAAATCATATCTGTTTTTTTAGTCGTGCGGCCCAAGTATATTCCCTCTCGAACCTAAATCCGCCCTCTAAAAGGAGCCTCAAATGAAACGCCTCGCTTTTTCCGCCCTTCTCATTGTCGCCACGCTCGCTTCCGGTACCGCGCAAGCCGCGCGCCAGCCGAAAGTTTACACGCACTATCAAAGTCTGAAGTTCGAAAAGGAGCCGACGTCTCCCTACACCATGAATCTCATGGATGACGGCATCAACCTCCCGGAGGGTTACGACGAAATTCGCAACGGAGTGAAGTTCGTGCTGAACGCGGGCGAGACATTCCGGATCGCGATAAAGGCGATCGACGGCGACAATCAGACCATCTGCCGCCACAGCCAGCCCGTGCGCCGTCACCTGCGCGACGGACGAACGTTGATCACCTTCAACTTCACTGTGCATATTGAAATCGACGATGGGTCGGCTTGCCACTATTTGGTCCAGCTCAATAACGGCAAGCGCGCCCTCGTGCACGTTTACGCCGAGGGAATGTAAGGTTCACGTCGAGCCGTGAAGTTTAGAATAACCGCGCGGACGACCTGGTGACACGATAAGAAAACGACTTCACCCGCCTTGAGCTTCACGCTCTGCGGGAACGAAGTCGGCTGACCTGGCTTCACGTCGTCGGCCATGCACTCGATATACTCCAATGCACCGTGCTCCTTCCAGACTTTGCCGGCCATTCGTGCGATCTTTTGGTACTTCTTCACGTTCTTTCTTGGAATCGGCAGAACGAACCCGTCCACATACTTCGCCATTTTTCCCCCAGGTGCGAACTCAAATTGGCAAAAGGCTTTCAAGCGCGCGCGTCCATGTCAATCCTTCGGTACCACCGGTGATTGGTTCGTGGCGAAGCGTCTCCAGAACGATGCCCTAGTACTCGAACCAATCGATGTTTAAGCAGCGAATCGTTTCTGAAGGTGATGGACGTACGATTTTTTGCACGCGCTCGATCATCGTGGGAAGCATCGCGCGGATCTCCGTGGCGGCTTCGACCGATAGCGAAATCGGGCTTGTAAAGAAGAGATCATCATCAGAACGAGAATCCATTTTCGCAAATCCGCGCAAGCGCCAGTTCTGATGGTGCTTGGCGATCAGTGGCGACGTCGCCGGGATGTGCGTCCACGACGGACCATAGGTGAGTTTCCCGTTTTCAATCACGCACAGTCCGTGTTGCAAAAGAAAATCGACGATTTGCGCGACGACTGCCTTCGGCACCGTCAGACGCTGAGCGATCGTGTCGACATCGTTGAAACCCGGAACAGCGCTTAAGTTCCGAATTCCTGAGTGGAGCCATGATGAGTAAAAGACGGCCATCACTTCTGGAGAAAGCTCTTTGTCTTTCTGAATGCGGTTGGCGAGTACGGCGGCTTCCTTCTTCGCTTGCTCGATCCGGCGACGAAGGCGCGCCTTCAATCTCGCTGTTCCCGCGCGCTCGTAGTCCACGAGCAAGAACATATACTCCGCTTCTTTTTCATTGAGTCCGAGATGATCCGCGAGCGCATCGGCGAGTTCAAGATTCAGATGTCTGTCGCCGCTCAAGACTTGGCTGACCATCGTGGAACTCACGCCGAGCGCATGTGCCATGCGCGTGCTCTCTCCCCGCCCGTTCTTGGGTCGCCCTGCGATCCACCCCTTCAAAAAAGCCTTATAATCGGTAAATTCGAATATCGACATAACTCTTATATTTCGGATATTTATGTATTTACTTTAGCTTATTAGCAAAAAACCTCAGTCACTTTTTACTAAACAAATCTATCGCCACCGGCGCACTGCGTCTAAGTTCGGCTCACCCCCAAACGGACCCCGAATGATCGGGACCGAAGACTAGGAGAGAGAATGAAAACACAGTCCCTGCCCTCGACCTTTAAAGTAGGAATACTCGCTGCGGCTATCGCCTCTACCGCCGCCTGTGCTCCGAATAATAATACAACCAGGACCGTCAGCATCCACTCGTCGGCCACCACAGCCGCCGCACGCGCTGAAGACATCGCGCTTGCCGGTGAACAGTTGATGAGCGCGAAGTCGTTCGTCTATGCCGATACCGCGTTTCATCTCGCGCTCGAACACGATCCGAAAAACGCGCGCGCCGGATTTTACTCCAAACTTCTTGCGCCCGTCATGAAGCTGAGAGGCATCGCCACACGCGCGCGCCCGCTCATGACGAAAGAAGAACGCGAACGACAGGATCAATCGCTCGCACAATACCCGGACTCAGCGATCAGAATGTTTCTGACCGATGGAAGAGAGGATATTCGCTCCGAAAAAGAGATCCAAGAACTCCTCGATCAAGTGATCGAAGGCTTCGACAGTTTTCGTGAGCATCTCAAGGCGACGAAAACGCAGACACTGACCCTGAACGTGCCCGCCGTTGTTTACTCCGAGCAGATTCGGAAAGTGTCTGAATCGTGCGCAGTGAAACGTGTGACGGAGGGCAGTTACGAGCTAACGAATTGCGATTTCAATTTCAGGCTCCGCATCGATGTGAACCGCGCTGACAAGGAAGTCCTCCAACAGATTGTGTCGGGATATCAGATATTTCTGAGCGTCGCTAACGCGTATCGCATGGACGGAATTTTAGGTGAGAAGAAAAAGCTCAATGAAAAACTCGTTTCCGCGAAGGGCAGCGAAATTCAAGCCTATCTCATGAGTCAGCCGAACTGGGGCGTTCTTCGTGAGAGTAAATACCTGACATCCGTTCTCTCGATGGGGCGCGATGCCGTGACTGGCGTGCGTTGGTTGCAGGCGAATCAGACGGAAAACTGTCCAAAAGGCGAAACCGTGAAAGGTCAGCGCGCAGGCAACCTGTTCGAAGACGGCCTCTGCGTCGACTCGACCACCAAAGTCACCAAAGCGATCCACCTCGCGGAGAAGATTTTGTCGGGCGAGATTTTCCAAACCGAGAAAGTCGCGGTTCGGCCCGCCGCTCTTTTCGAAAATCCGATCCGCGACCTGAAGTCGCAGCTTCCGATCGAAGCCGACAAATGCGGTCGCGTCCTGTCTGCGGCGGATCCTACTCTCGGCGGTCTATTTCCGAACGGCGATGTTGAAAAGGCAGTGGATTCGCAGTGCGAAGCCGGAATCGAAGAATGAAGCGCCTCGCACTTCTTATCGCCATAACACTAGGAGGAGCGATCTCGCTCCTCCTGGGGTTCCCCGAAACAGCGAATGCGTACTGGGGAAGGATCCAAGGAGCCGAACTCACTCACTGCACGAGCGAAACATGCATTCAGATTTCCGCTGCTGAAATGGATTCTGATGTGACCGGAAAAGTCTTTTCGACAGGTACGGCAACTCTCAAGATCCGCGCGCCTGGAATGAAAGATTGGCGCGAGGTCAACGTCAGCGAAGCGACGTTGTTTCTGAGCGGTGACTTTGTCGTGTGGACCGACATGCAAGGGACCGAGTCCTGGCTGAATCTCGTCAACCATAAGTAGCGGAAACTGATGAATAATTTCAGGCCATTCCCAACCTGGGATGGCATACCGCCTGCACTGTCAGACAAAGGAAGATTTTGTGGAGTTCCCCATGCGTTTGAAGACGTTTTCAGTCCTGCTCGCTGTCATATTTTTGGTCGCTTGCGCCGATTCTCGGAATCGCGTGGGCTCAAACCCAGCCATCTCATCGCCACCAGCCGACCTCGGTGGAGCGCAAGGTGGAGGCAATGGCCAGCAGACTTCAGACGCCGCCATGGGTACGGGTGATTCCGGCGGAGGCAACGGGATCAAAGGCGCAATGTTCGAATCTTATGTCCGCGACGTGACGATGTTGCCAGAGTGGAAAGAACACCTAGAACCGATCCACCAGAAGTTCTTAAGCCTCGCGAAAGACCCGAAGTACCCGAACCGTATCATGCGCGTCCTCGCACGCGCGAAGAAGTGGTATTTCGTACCGATGGAGCTTGGAAAAATCCCGAAAGACCGCATCGGCCTTGAGATCACCAGCGATCCGATCCAGCAGTTCGCCCTGCAAACTCGCAAAGAAATCTGGATCAATAGCGAACTCTACGAAAATATGTCGAACCAGAGAAAAGCGATGCTCCTCCTTCACGAAATGATCATGAGTTTGTATTTGATTCGTTTTGAGGACTTCACCACGCTTTGCCGAGAGTTCACCGACATCGAGAACCCTTATCACGATCCTGCACAGTGTGAGAGTGGTTACGTGAAAGACTACTTCTCGCACATGCCTGCCGAACCGCGCCGCTCGTTGAGTCCAGACGACTATCAATCGATCCGCAGCATGACCGCTTGGCTTTTCAAAGAGTACGTGGGGATGAACCAAGAGGCGGACTTCTACGCTCAATTGCGCAAGCATAACTTCGACGGTCGCCTGACCGACTTCGAAGAAAAACCCGCCATGACAATGGATCGCAAAAGGATTGAGCTCACGCTGAAAGGCTTCGCACGCCTTGGATACCTACCGAAGTATTGCGCATACGATAAAAACTTCAACGCGACCCAAATTTGTGAACTCGAATTCGACTTCGCTCCGACTCGCGGTGACAACGATCCCGCTCGATTCGCTCTGCACCTCACGCGCAAGTCGCTCGACGGGCAGATCTTGTCGACACACACATCGAACTATCATTTGCCTTCCTTCCAGTCGAACAGCGCTTATGTTTCGACGTTTCGAGGTGCACCGGCGACTTGGACGCTGAGGTTGAATGAAGTCATCGATGCTGACTCGCTGGTCATCGGGCAAACGTTCTTCGACTTAGAAATCATACTCTCAGGCGAAGCCGATTCGCTCGAGCTGTTTGCGATTCAGCTCATTCCCACGATGGTCTTTGATATCGCCCCAGTTTGCCAGCCAGACACAGGCGCCAAGAACGCGATCAGCGTTTCCTTCGGCCGACCGAACAACAATCCGCGAAATGAATTGTTTATCTTCTCGGCCGAGAGACTACCAGCTCCGCTCCTGCCGACTCCCACTGGGCTGCCGGACGTATGGACAAGCACCCATTTTTTGAAAACCGAGCATTCGCCCGCCGCGTGCCCGAACTTCGCATTTCCCCAACCAGAACCCGCTCCGTCGGTGAGTGGCCCAGCGCCTTGATAAGCTCGTGAACGTGCAGAGCGCTTCGCCCGCGGCAGCGCCCTTAGGAAGGCGCGGCCCTCACTCACAAGGCAAACTCTGCCCGGGCAAGGACTTCTATTCTTCTTTGATAACCGTGGCAGCTGAAGAGGATCGCAACTCCGCTCTACTCCACCGTCACCGACTTCGCCAGGTTGCGTGGCTGGTCGACGTCGTGGCCGAGGTTGTCGGCGACGTGGTAGGCGAGCAATTGCAACGGAATCACCGCCAGGATCGGGCTCACGGTCCATTCCGCTTTTGGCAACGAAAGATAATATTGGCTCAGGCGCTTGAGTTCCTGATTGTCGCCCGTGCCGAGAGAGATGATGTGGCCGCCGCGCGCTTTGGCTTCTTCGAGATTGCTCAATGTTTTTTCATAGTGATGATCGGTGGGCGCCACCATCATGATCAGCATGCGCTCGTCGATCAGAGCGAGTGGTCCATGCTTCATCTCTCCAGCGGCGTAACCCTCGGCGTGCATGTAGGCGAGCTCTTTTAACTTGAGCGCGCCCTCCATCGCGATCGGATAGTTCGCTCCGCGCGCCATGTATAGAATGCCGCGATAGCCTTTGAGCTGCTCAGCCGCTTCGCCGAACCACTTGTCATACGAGAGCACCGTCTCCATTTGCGCCGGCACCGCCAGCAGCGCTTCGAGATGGTGTTTCTCCTGTTCGGCTGTCAACTGACCGCGCGAGCGAGCCACGAACAATGCGAAGAGATTGAGCAGTGCCAAGGTACTCACGAACGCCTTGGTGCTGGCGACGCCGATTTCGACGCCCGAATTCATGTACAGATGGCCTTGCGCTTCGCGATCGATCGACGAACGCTTGACGTTGCAAATGCTCATGGTCATCGCGCCCGCTTGCTTGGCCAAGCGCAAAGCCGCGAGAGTGTCGGCCGTCTCCCCGCTCTGCGAGATCACAATCACGAGCGAGTGCGGCGGGATCACGGGTTCGCGGTAGCGGAACTCGCTTGCGATATCGGTTTCAACGGGAACGCGCGCCAAGATTTCTAAAAGGTACTTGCCGACTTGACCGGCGTAGTAACTCGTTCCGCACGCGACGATGAAAATGCGATCGATTCCTGATAGCTGCTGAGCGGTTTTCGCGGCGTCTTGCTCGGCATCCAAGCCCTCGAGCTTTTCGTACGGCACGCCGAAACCGACACCGCTCAAACGCACGCGCATGCGTTCGAGATCGATGTGCGGCGCGATCGCCTGCGCGACCGCGCGCGGCTGCTCGTAAATTTCTTTGAGCATGAAATGCCGAAAGCCGGCTTTTTCGATGGCGTCCGCATTCCAATTTAAAACATGCACGGGCTTGCGCAGAGGTTCGCCCGTGGCGGAGAAAAGTTTGTAGTCCGAACCGCGCACATGCGCGATCTCGAAGTCATCGAGATAGATCACCTTCTTCGTGTACGAGACGATCGCTTGCACGTCGCTGGCGACGATAATCTCGTCGTCACCGATACCGAGGATGAGCGGCGGACCGTTTTTGAACGCGACCAATGTGTCCGGCTGTTTTTCCCACACCGCGAGTATCGAGTATGCACCCTTGAGTCGCGGGATCACCTGCTGCACGGCTTTGAACAGATCGCCCGTCGCGCGCACTTGTCGCGCGATCAGATGCGCGACAAGTTCCGAATCCGTGTCCGAAGTGAATTCGGCGCCCAACTGACGGAGCTCTTGTTTGATCTCTTGGTAGTTCTCGATAATCCCGTTGTGCACGAGACTCACGCCTTCGACTTTGTGCGGATGCGCGTTGCGCTCCGACGGCACGCCGTGCGTGGCCCAGCGCGTGTGGCCAATGCCGAGACGTCCGCCGAAGGCTTCGCCCTCGAGCTTTTTTGACAGCTCGCTCAGCTTGCCCGACGCGCGAACGCGCTTGAACTCACCGTTGTGCAGAATCGCGACACCCGCGCTATCGTAGCCGCGATATTCGAGACGTCTCAGCCCGTCGAGGATGACGTCTTTGGGATTGCGAGGGCCGTTGTAACCGACGATACCGCACATAGATTTTATTCCTTCGTCTGATCTTTCGGGCCATCCTGAGATTCCGAGGCGGCCTTCGTGCGGCTCACCCAATTCTCCTTGATGATCTGCTTGCCGCGAGCCACGGCGAGCGCATCCGCCGGGACGTCTTTGGTGATGGTCGAGCCGGAACCAATAACGGCATCCGCTCCAATCGTGATCGGCGCGACGAACTGCGTGTCGCTCCCGACGAAGACACGATCGCCGATGACCGTGCGGTACTTTTGCTTGTCGACCGCATAATTGCACGTGATCGTGCCGCAGCCGATGTTGACGTCCTCGCCGATCGTGGCATCACCCAAATACGAGAGATGTCCGGCCTTGGAGCGCGCGCCGAATTTGGTTTTCTTCATCTCCACGAAGTTACCCACATGCGCATCGGGACCGATTTCAGTTCCCGGGCGTAGCCGCGCAAATGGACCGACCGACGCCTTGGCGCCGATGACAACGCTTTCTAGATACGTGTTCGCTTTGATCTGCGCGCTGTCCTCGATCCGAGCTTGCGCCAGATAGCAGTTAGGCTCGATTACGCAGAACGCGCCGACTTTCGTCTGTGCCCGCATGTACACATTGGGATAGATCACGGAAGCCGGACCCACTTCGCAATCGTCTTCGATGTAGACCGTCGTCGGATCGATCATCAAAACACCCGCATCGAGCAACGCGCGGCGCTTGCGCGCGAACAAGACGCGGGTCGCGCGCGCGAGTTCGCCTTGCGTGTTCACGCCGGCCGCGACTTGCTTGCGCGCTTTGATCGCGATCACTTTTTCGCCCGCTTCGATGGCCAAACCGATCAGATCGGTCAGGTAAAACTCTTTTTTGGCATTATGGTTCTGAATCTGCGGCAGGTACTTGTTGAGCACGTCCGCTTTCACGACATAAATGCCAGTGTTCACTTCGCGGATGTTGAGCGTGTCTTTGGACGCATCCGACACTTCAACGATCGCCCGCAGATCCCCCTTGTGCCGAACGATACGACCGAGAGATCCAGGATTTTTCAGGTCCGCCGAGACCACGGCGAGTGACGCTTGCGTATCATGGAATTCGCGCATCACCGCATCGAAGTCCGACGACTCAATCAAGGGATGGTCGCCATTGCAGATGACCACAACCCCTTGCAAGGACCCGGGCTCCGCCGCTCGAACCGCGTCGGCTGTACCCAACTGGCTGGTCTGCGGGAAGCAAACAATCGACCCGGCGCTCGCGTCACTCGAAGAGGCGCGAGCCATGGGCTCGGATGCGGCGCGAACCATGGGCTCAGATACAACGCGAGCCATAGGCTCGACCACCTTCCGGACCAAAGCTTCGCCGTAACCGACAACGATACGGAGTTCTTGAGCACCGGCGCCACGCGCGGCATCGATGACTTTTTTGATGATGGGGACTCCCGCCACCGGGTGCAGGACCTTCGGCAAGGGAGATTTCATGCGCGTGCCCTTGCCCGCTGCTAGGATAATGACGGAAAATGCCTTGGGATTCATCGCCCCAAGCTATCCGTACCTCGACAGGGGGTCAAGGTTCCCGTAGATTCAAGAAGGACGGTACACACTTGAATTCGCGTTACATTTTCACAACAACCAGTTGGAAAAAAACCGCACTGGGCACGGAGATTCCGCTCTCGGCCAGCCGACCGCTGGAGGAGATGCGCGCCGAGCGCCCGATTCTGCTTATGGGCGGCATCCACGGCGATGAACCCGAGGGCGTCGCCCTCGCCGAGGGCACGCTTGAGTGGCTGAAATCCGCGTGCGAATCCGGCCATGGCGAGCAACTGGCCCCTTGGGTCGTCATTCCTTGCCTCAACATCGACGGCTTTCGGAAGAACCAACGAGTCAACGGCCGCGGCGTCGATTTGAATCGCAATTACCCGGCCAGCAACTGGTCACCCACCGCCGACAAAGAACGCTACTTCCCCGGCCCCAGCCCAGGCAGCGAGCCTGAGATTCAAGGAGTCGTCGAACTCCTGCAAACTCTGCGTCCCCGCCTAGTGATCCACTGCCACTCTTGGAAGCCGATGGTTGTCTATGCCGGCGAACCCGGACTTCGCGATGCCGAACTCCTTGGTCGCGCCAGCGGATACAAAGTCGTCGACACGATCGGGTACCCGACGCCCGGCAGCCTCAGCCAATATGGCTGGGGCGACTTAAAGATCCCGATCATCTGCATCGAAGAACAAGACGGATTGACCGATCTGACGCCGATCTGGCCACGCTTTGCCGACGGCATGAAGTCGATCTTTCTCGACGCCTCTCTGCGAGGAGCCGAAGCGTGAGTTCACGCTATAAATGTATCGTTTTTGATCTCGACGATACCTTGCTCGACACCAACGGTCGCCTGGTGCCGGCCGCCGCGCGCGAGGCCTGCCACGCGATGATCGCCGCGGGTCTCGAGACCGACGCCATCACCTGCTACAACGAGCGCGCGAGTTTCATCGCGCGCGAACCTCGCGGCAACGTCTACAAGCACCTCGTCGCCAAGTTCGGCGTGCGCACCGGCGCGAATCCCGAAAGCGTGATCGACGCCGGATTCCGCGCCTTTCATCAGCGTGATGTCGGACCGGAGGTCGCGCTTTTCGACGGCGCGCAATCGCTCCTAGAACACCTCGAGCGCCTCTACACACTCTATTTGGTCACCTCCGGAAATGAAGCCACTCAGAAACAAAAAGTGGCGCTGCTTGGCATAGAGCGCTGCTTCACCCGCGTGATCTACGTGGACCCTCGGCGCGGCCAAACAAAACTCGACGCGTTTCGCGAGATCATGCGAATGGAAGGCGGCGAACCGGGAACGTTCCTCTCCGTCGGCAACCGCGTCGATACCGACATCGCCACAGCGAAAGAACTCGGCTGGGACACCTGTTGGGTGCGCACGGGCGAGTACGCGCACATGATGCCTGACCATCCTCTCGAGACACCAGATTATGAAATCCCGCAGATCCGGGATCTGGGCGCCAGATGCCGACTTTAAGATCGTCCGTCCTTATCGTCTGCCATCCTCAGCCCGACTCCGTCGGCTTCGGCGCGGACTTCGCCGAGAATTTTCAAGTCGCTGCGGAAATGGCCCGTGCGTTTCCGTACCAAGTGGTGGTGCTGCCGAGCGGCTCCACGCATCGCGCGGACGACGCGGATGCGGACCTCGCGTTTCTCGACGAACTCAACGCCACCGCTCCTCTCAGCCAACGCGTGATCATTCAGATGGAAGCACCGCCCGAACGCTTGCGTCGCATGATCAATAAAGGCAACGCGTTTAAGATTCTCGCGAACTTTCAGGACGCCCAGTTCGAACGCACGGTGCTGGAAGCGCTCGAGGAATACAATCTGATCCGCCAGAACGCGAAACTCTTCAGTCTCGTCAACGAGCAGAATGAAAGTCTGCGCAAACTCACCGCCGAACTCGAAGAGCGCGTCGAGAAACGTCAGAAATTCCTCGAAGACGCGCGCCGTAAGGTACTCGCGACCAATCATCGCGTCGAGGCGCTCCATCGCGCGCTCGTCGCCGTTCATCGCGCGACCTCCATCGCGGAAATGGAACGCCTGACGACCGAAGCCCTGAGCGGGGTTTTGGGCCTGTCTTGGATCCGAATTTTCTTTCGCTCGCAATCTCTGCTAGATCCCAAAAAGCTCGACCCACTTCCTGCGCTCTTCAGCGCGCCCCTCATGCGCGGCAAGGATGAACTCGGCTCGATCTATTTCGCGCGCGACAAAGGCTCCGAGTTCACGAAGGACGAAACTGGATTTTTATCGCAAATCGCCGACGCCGTCTCGCTCTCCATCGGCCGACTGACGAAACTGGAGCAATCCGAAACGCTCAAGCATCAGTGGGAAGCGACATTCGATGCGATCCTCGATCCCGTCTGCCTGATCGACGACAATTACTCCATACAACGCATCAATCGCTCATTCGCGGAACGCTCGGGCTCCGAACCGGAACGATTGATTGGACGCAAATGCCATGAGGCGTTCTTCGGGCGCAAAACGCCGTGCGAAAATTGTTCGATGGGTTCGAATTTTCGCCTCAAGCCCGCGCGCACCGCCGGCGGTGACAACGTCATCTACGACGTCTTCAGTCAGGAAATTCGCTTCAAGCCCGCCGACGCGCTCTTGTACATGAATATGTATCACGACGTCTCTGCGCAGTTGCGACTGGAGCGGCAGATTCTAGAGAGCGCGAAAATGGCCGAGCTCGGCGTGATCGGCTCCAGCATCGCGCACGAACTCAATAACCCACTCGGCGGCATGCTGTCGTTCCTTCAACTCATTCGCATGGATCTCAAGGGAGACGAATCGTTTCACGGCGACATCATCGAAATGGAGCGAGCTGCACTCCGTTGCCGAGATATCGTTAAGAGTTTGCTCGGGTTCACCCGCAAATCGTCCAGCGATGATCCACGCCAGGTCGACTTGCGTGAAGCGATCGAGCAAGCGCTCAAGATCACCGAATTGCAGACGCGCGCCATGGGTATTCAAGTCCATTTGGACTTGCCGCCCGATCCCGCACTGATCACCGGTCAATTCAATTTTCTGGCGCAATCCATCCGTAACCTCCTGCAGAACGCGCAAGAAGCGATCGCCGAGAAACTCAAATCGCGTCCAGGTGCTCGCGGCGAAATCCACATCCGGCTCACTTCCGAATCCGCTTCTTCGCAGGAGGGCTATGTCATTGAGGTCCGCGACAACGGAACCGGTTTTGATCCGCACTTGAAGGAGCAAGTCCTCGACCCTCTCTACACCACGAAAGATCCGTCGCGAAACCCGGGACTCGGCTTGACGGTCGCGCTGCAGATCATCCGCGATCACAGCGGTGATCTGGAAATTTCTTCCAGTCCAGACAGTGGAACGTCCGTGAAAATCCGCTTGCCTCGCTTGGAGTCCAGCCAGACGAAGAGCGACCTTGCTCGTTAAGTACGCGATCTCACGTCGGCCGCCCACATGTCCCACACGCGCTTCGTCCGGTTCATCGCTCTGAGAGCGGATATCAGGACCAATTTTTTGACACGCAAATTTGACACCGCCAAATCCGAACCCGTAGCATGAAAGTAAGCCGACATGATTTCGCGAGAACGTCTCCAAGACGGAGATGTGGACGAACCAAGGAAGGAACGTGCCGATGCAGGCTCAACGAATTCTGATCGTCGATGACGAGTCCAGTTTACGGACCGCGCTTTTTCGAGTGCTGGACCGTCAAGGATTCCAAGTCATCACCGCCAGCACCCTTCGCGAAGCGGAGATTCTCGCGGGCAGCGATCAGGCTCTCGATCTGGCGATCGTTGACCTGCGTTTACCCGATGGTGACGGCATCGATCTGATGACGCGCTTGAAGGCTCTGCATCCCGCCATCCAAGTCATGATCCTCACGGGCCACGCGACGATCGAAACCGCCGTGCGCGCCACGCAAAGCGGAGCATTTCACTTTGTCACGAAGCCCTTCAATATGGAGGAGCTGCTCAATATCGTGTCGCGCGCGCTTTCACACAAATCACTCACACAAGAGAATCACCAGCTGCGCTCGGCGCTGCACCGGAAATACCGTTTCGACAATATCGTCGGGCAAAGCGACGAAGTTCGCCACGTGCTCGAAATGGTGGAACGTGTCGCCGACTCCGATTCAACCGTGTTGGTGACCGGCGAAAGCGGTACCGGCAAGGAGTTGATCGCAAAAGCGATTCACTACAATTCGCCGCGTGCCAACAAACCCTTTATCCCGATCAATTGCGGCGCGATTCCCGCCGAGCTTTTGGAGAGCGAACTCTTCGGACACGTCAAAGGGGCCTTCACGGGCGCCATCGCCACTCGCGTCGGCCGTTTCGAACTCGCATCGGGCGGCACGATTTTTCTCGACGAGATCGGCGAGCTATCGTTGAGCCTGCAAGTCAAACTTCTGCGCGTGCTTCAGGAGCGCCGCTTCGAACCGGTGGGTTCGGCGAAAACCCAAGTCGCCGACGTGCGAGTGATCGCGGCCACGAATGTGGATTTGGAAAAAGCCGTCGCGAAAGGCGAGTTCCGCGAGGATTTGTTTTATCGCCTGAACGTGATCCCGATCCGCATCCCTTCTCTCAAGCAACGACGCTCGGATATCCCCCTGCTTCTGCATCACTTCATTCATCACTTTAATTCCAATAAGAACCGCCATCTCCAAGGCGTCGCGCCCGAGGCGATGGAAATGCTGATGAATTACACTTGGCCAGGTAACATCCGCGAGTTGGAAAACCTCGTGGAGCGGTTGGCGATCCTCAAAGGCTCCGGCATGATCGAAGTTCGCGACTTGCCCGAGCACTACCGTGCGAAACCAGCGAGTGGAGGCGCCGGCGCGACATCGCTGGACAGCATCGACATTCCGGCCGCAGGCATGGACTTCAATTCCGCCGTCGATGCTTACGAGAACGCACTGATTCTGCAAGCGCTTGAAAAAACCGGCTGGAATCGCAATCAGGCTGCCGTGCTTTTGAAACTCAATCGCACGACCCTGGTGGAGAAAATCAAAAAGAAGGGACTGCGCCCTCCCCCGGAAGCCTCGGCCTGAGAATCTGTTTCAAACTGACGCGGTTTCAAGCTGTTTCAATCTGAGACACGGGCCAATAAAACTGTCGATTCCGCGAACAGCTGTCGAGAGTCCATTCGGCCAGTGGCCACTCCGGCCGCTATAAAGCGTTTAAGTGGCTGATTCCCCTGGCCCTTCCTTTGCTCTTAAGTCCAGTAGCGATCTCACGACAAGACCCCGCAAGGAAGCGGGGCCCTGTCTCCTAAAAAGGGACGAGAAATGGGCTCAGGACTTAAAAAATTCGCAGTCTCCGCAGCGCTGATCGCCCAGCTCGTCTCTGCTTCGGCTATTGCCGCCATTCCCCGCTCCAACATCTATGGCACCGATTTCTCACGTGTGATCCAGCCGCTCGAGTCCGTGCATGAAATCAAGACTGAGGACGTCGCTCGCTGGATCCCGGTCAATATGGCTCCGTCAGATGACGGCAGCGCGGTTGCTTCGCAGATTTTCGATTTCGGCGTGCAGAACCTGCTGAAGTCGCCGGACTTCAAGAACAACTCTTTAGTTCGTTCGGCACAAAAAATGGAGTCCGTGATGGGTTCCGATATGAGCTTTGGCGGCACGCAGGCCGGCGACACGAAGCATGTCTTCAAATTTCGCATGAAACCCACGCAATCGGCCGCACAGCTCAACTACGAAGGCTTGGTCAATGCACGCGTCGACTATCAAATCGCTCGCTCCGCACTCAATGTCGAGATCTCGGAAAAAGTGGCAACCCACACCGATCTCGTGATCACGCACGCGGACACTCGCAACGACCGCCGCGAAATGCTCAGCATGCGATGGAGCTTCTGATCCCCAATCTCCTCACGCGATTTCATGTCCCACTTTGAACCAACGGCGAAGTGGGTCTCCTCGTCCCAATATCGCGAACTCATATCGTTTTCGTTTGCACTTCACCATCGGTGCCGCGCCGCTCATGCAGATTTGCGCACGCAGCGCTCTCTCACTCGCCTCCTTGCCGGATGACGAGTTTCAATTCAGTCTGGAAACCGCGTTCTGGAAACAAGGAGGTCTCCGATGGGTCGTATCTTTGGGCTCCCGACGGTGCTGGGGTGTCTCGTGCTGGCGCTCGGCGTGAGCGGCTGTGGTAGCGGATTGAATACGACTGGCGGCGACTCACCGACCTACGCGCAACAAACCAGTGATCTCGGCCAAGGCCACAATCAAGATCACGATCAAGATCAAGATCACGATCAAGACTCCGATCAGGAGCAAGATCAGGACAAGCAAAAACCGGATCAGGATCAAAATCAGAATCAAGAACAAGAGCAGCAACAAGACGATAAACACGATCCGTCGGATGATAAATTCGACGACAAATCCAAAGACGATTTCGGCCAGGGCCAAAATCATGATCAGAACCATGGGCGAAATCACGGACAAGATCAAGGCGACGGCGACCAAAGTGGTGACTCCGGGCAGGGCCACGGCGACGGCCTTAATCAGGATCAAGATAAAGACAAAAAGCCCGATTTCCCGCCAGGCCAGGGGCAGAACGGCGAAGAAGATCCCGATCAGGACAAAGACAACGATAAAGACAACACTCAAGATCCCGGCGGTCAGGCCGACAACGGACAAGATCAGGACAAGGACAAAGACAAGGGACCGGATCAAGGCCAAATGCCTGTCCCCGATCCGACCACGGCTCCTCTGCCTGACCAAAATCAAAGCCCGAAAAAATTCTGGCTCGGTCAATTGCAAGAGCTCAACGCACATCTGACCCATGACACCGTCATGGGCGCGGTCCGTATCGAAGAGCGCGGCAATCGACTGATCGCCACGGTCAACGCAAGCGGCTTCCACGCACGCACGGCGCTCACGGTTGAGATTCGTTCCGGGCAAAGCTGCCCATCTCCCGTCGCGGATCTCAACGCGGATGGCACGATCGACGTCATTGAAGCGACAAGCTCCGGCGCGGGAGCGTTGTTGATCGCACTTGATTCACGCCTAGATGCCATCGTGAGCCTGGATTCACATATACGCACCGACTCCGAGGGGCGTCTCATGTATCAAAAGTCCGGTCGATTAGAAGACATCTTCGGTTCGCAGTCCGAAAGCGCCGGCTCGTCACCGAACGGACCGTCGCTGAACGAACGGATCGTGGTCATCAGCGGGGTCAGCCGACAGACTCCGCTACCGAAGAGCGCGGCGACGGTCGATGGCCGCTCGGTGCACACGACCATCCCGGTCGCCTGCGCGACATTGCAGGAGCAATGGTGAGCTTGTCTGGAAATACGATGTTTTGGAATACGATGTTTGGGATTACGACTGAACGGCTGCGGCGATCACGCGGCTTCCAATATCCGAACGCCGCTGCTGACCGGGCCATTGTGCCCGATCAGCCTGCGCGTAAGCGCGCGCCACGGCCGCTCGCAAATCTTGTCCTAAACCAATAGAATTGAGAACTCGGCCGCCGTTGGTCAACCAAGACTCTCCTTGGCGGACCGTACCCGCGTGCAGGAAATAGCCGTTGGCATCTTCCGACGCCAAATCACCTTCGATCCGCACCCCTTTTTGGGGTGCGTCCGGATAGCCTTCGGCCGCCAATACCACGCAAGCCGCCGCTTGTGGTTTCCATTTCAATTTCGGCACTTCTCCACGAGCCACGGCGAGAAAAACCTCTCCCCAATCTCCATCGAGCAAGGGCAAGATCACTTGTGCTTCCGGATCTCCGAAACGCGCATTGAACTCCAGCACACTCGGTCCCCGCTCAGTGATCATCAAGCCGACATAGAGGACACCGCGATAAAGCAGACCTGTCTCTTGCAGACGCTTCATCGTCGGCGCCAACACCTCGCGCTGGATGCGTTCGCGCAGCGCCGGATCAATTTGGTAAGGAGCAACGGTGCCCATTCCGCCTGTATTCGGGCCGATATCATGATCACGTAGACGCTTGTGATCTGCGGCAAGAACCAAGGGCTCCCATGCCTGACCATTGGTGAGAACTAAACAGCTGATTTCATAGCCGGTCTGAAACGCCTCTAGCAGCGCGTGCGCTCCGGCCGCTCCGAACACTTTGGTTTCAAAAATCGCCCGTGCCGCGTTTTCCAACGCCGGCAAATCCTGGCAAATAAAGACACCCTTACCGGCGGCGAGGCCGTCGGCTTTCAAAACATAAGGGGGACGGTAGCCTTGCGCCGCCACCATCGTCGTCGCCACCGAATCCACTTCATGAAAGCGCGCCGTAGGAATACCCGCATCGACCATGAATCGCTTAGCAAAGAGCTTACTGCTTTCCAATTGAGCGGCTGCTCGACTGGGTCCGAAAACGAGGCAACCTGCCCCACGCAATGCATCGGCAAGGCCTTCCGCGACTGGATCATCCGGCCCGATCACCGTCAGTTCGATGCCATGGGTTTGCACCAAACGCACCACACCTTCAAAGTCGCGCCAATCCACGACATGACGGACTGCTTCGCGCTCTATCGCATCACTTCCGGGCAGAACATGCACGGCCGACACCGAAGGAGAAAGCCGTAAGGCGCGTACAATCGCGTGCTCTCGCCCACCTTGACCTATTACCAGGACTTTCATGTCTAGAGGGGTATCGCGCAGGAGAAGAGACGGTCAACGGAGGAGTCACCGAACAGATCGGATTGCCGGTTCGCACAAGCCGACCTGAAGCATGACTTCGACCAACTCAGATGGTCACACATTGACCCTCCTGCCCACCACCGCTAGGCTCAGGCATGGAAAAAATCATGGATAAAATCTCGGATAAAATCGTTATCGTCGCCGCAAAGCGAACCCCATTTGGATCCTTCGGTGGGGGCTTGAAAGATGTCTCCGCCACACAGCTGTCCGTCGCCGCTGGGCGGGCCGCGCTGGAAACGAGCGGTGTCTCCGCTGCCGATATCGATCACGTCGTGCTCGGTAACGTTGTGCAGAGCGGATCGGATGCCGCGTACGTCCCGCGCCACGTCGGTCTCCATCTCGGCGTCCCCGAGAACGTTCCAGCATTAGGACTCAATCGTTTGTGCGGCAGCGGCTTTCAAGCATGGATCAGCGCCGCACAAATGCTGATGACTGGCGAAGCCAAATGCGTGCTCGCAGGCGGCGTGGAGCAGATGTCACAGATCCCCTATGTTCTGCGCGGCGCACGGTTTGAAGGCTTCCGCATGGGACCGGCACAAGTCGAGGACTACATGACGTCCGCCTTGACTGACGCATATGCAAACTTGCCGATGGCGATGACGGCCGAAAATCTCGGAGAAAAATACGGCGTCACGCGCGGCCAATGCGACGAATATTCGATTCTCACACAACAGCGCTGCAAAGCCGCGCTCGACCAAGGCCTCTTTGAACGTGAGCTGACCAAAGTCACCGTTCAGGGCAAGAAGGGCACGGTCGAAATCACGCGAGACGAACATCCGAAGCCTGACGTCACGCTCGAAAAAATCGCCACGATGAAACCCCTCTTCAAAAAAGACGGGCTCGTCACGGCTGCGACCGCCTCCGGAATCGTCGACGGCGCGGCGATGTCGGTGTTAACGACCGAAAGCGAGGCCAAAAAGCGCGGTTGGAAGCCGTTGGCCCGCCTCGTTTCTTGGGGCACGGTCGGATGCGATCCGAAAATCATGGGTATCGGTCCCGCCGGCGCAATCCGCAAAGCGCTGGATCACGCGCAACTCAAACTCGCGCAAATGGACCTGGTCGAAGTCAATGAGGCCTTCGCCGCTCAATATCTCGCGGTTGAAAAAGAGTTGGGGCTCGACCGCTCGCGCACGAACGTCAATGGCGGCGCAATCGCGATCGGCCATCCCTTGGGCGCCAGCGGCACGCGCATCATGAATCACCTGTGCTACGAGCTGGAACGAAGAAACGCCAAATACGCCGTGGGCAGCGCGTGCATCGGCGGCGGTCAAGGGATCGCCATCATCATCGAGAGGGCCTGAGCCAATGGCGGATAGCTCTGAGAGTTCTTTTAAGCTTCAAGACCGTACGGCCATTTTGACGGGCCCTTGCACGACCTACAATCAAGCGATCGCCCAAAAGCTCACGCAGCTCGGCGCGAACGTCGCGCTCATCGATCGCAACATTGAACGAGCGCAGCGCTTTGCCACGCAAATGATGGACCAACGCGAGATCAATGAGCGCTACGGACGCGCCGTCGCCATTGCCGCCGATCTCGCCAAACAACATCATGTTCAAGACGCGATCACGCGCACGGCGGAGTCCTTTGGTGGAATCGATATCTTCATCGATGGTCTCATGACGACCGAAGTCGTGTCATTCAAAACTCCGAACGCACTCGATGAACTCGATCGCCTGATTGATATCAATTTACGCGCGCCAATCCTTTTCACGCACGGCGTGATGCGCTTCTTGGAGAGCCGCAAGCGCGGCCGCATTATTTACCTCCTGCATGATCTGGCTCGCGTGGGTTTTGAAAAGAACTCGCTTCTCGCCGCCACACGCACGGGTCTGACGCAATTCGCGAAAACTCTGGCGCGTGAAACGGCCTCGGCCAATATCACCGTCAACTGCGTCGCCCTGGGATTGACCGAAGAGTTTGTCCTCGCCCAACACAAAGACGCGGGCAGCATCCAAGCGGCTCAAGAAAAATTGAAACACGAGATCCCTCACGCCCTGATGACCGAGCCGGACCGGATGGCCAATGTGGTCGCCTTCCTCGCCAGCCCTCTGGGTGCGGGCGTCACCGGCCAAACCATCGCCGCATCTCAGGGTTTAAGTCTGCTCGGCTGAGGCCTGAACCGGCTTTTTCATTCGATTTTATTGACGGCGCTTCCATGAGCACTCATGCGCCTGCGGCCTGACAAGCACAGTTTTCTTTTGCCCAAAACCCGAGGCTTTGCGATATTCTGGCCACCTATCGCCGATTCATTGCCGATTCATTGCCGACTCAAGGAGCCTTCCCATGAAGCCGTTCGAATCTCCGGATTTTATGTGTATCGATGATCATCTCACCGATGATGAGAAAATGATCCGCGAGACAGTGCGCCAGTTCGTGTCCAAAGAAGTCGTTCCACACGTCGACGACTGGTTCATGAAGCATGAATTCCCGAAGCACCTGATCCCGATGTTCGGCGAACTCGGCATGCTCGGCGCGACGATTCAAGGCTATGGCTGTGCCGGCCTCAACTATACGAGCTACGGCCTGATTATGCAGGAGCTCGAGCGCGGCGATTCAGGCTTGCGCAGCTTCGTATCAGTTCAAGGTGCACTCTGCATGTTCCCGATCGCGGCCTTCGGCACCGAAGAACACAAGAAAAAGTACCTGCCGAAAATGGCCAAGGGCGAATTGCTCGGCTGCTTCGGTCTGACCGAACCCGACTTCGGCTCCAACCCGGGCGGGATGATCACGACAGCACGCAAAGACGGCAACGAATACGTTCTCAACGGCGCCAAGATGTGGATCACCAGCGGCGGCATCGCGGATCTAGCGATCGTTTGGGCGAAAGTTCCTGAGGACAACAACAAGGTGCATGGCTTTATCGTCGATCGCGACCGCAAGGGCTTCAGCACACGCGATATCGCCAAGAAGTTCAGCCTCAACGCTTCGATCACATCCGAACTGATCTTCGAAGACTGCCGGGTTCCGGCATCGCAAATGCTCGAAGTCACCGGATTGCGCGGACCGTTTGCGTGCTTAAACAACGCTCGTTACGGCATTTCTTGGGGCGCGCTCGGTGCAGCCATGGCGTGCTACGACACCGCTCTGAACTATGCCAAGACCCGCATTCAGTTCGATAAGCCGATCGCGAGCTTCCAGCTCGTGCAAGCAAAACTTGCCGAGATGTACACCGAAATCACCAAGGGTCAGTTGCTGGCCTACCACCTCGGTCGCCTGAAGGACCAAGGCAAAGCGACTCCCACACAGATCTCGATGGCCAAAATGAATAACGTCAGCTGGGCGCTGAAAATCTCGCGCACGGCGCGCGATATTTTGGGTGCTTCGGGCATCACGCACGAATATCCGATTGGCCGTCATATGATGAACCTCGAATCGGTCAACACATACGAAGGCACCGAAGATATTCATCGCTTGGTGATCGGCGAACACATCACGGGCATCCCCGCGTACCGCTAATATCCTCTGCGTCGCGGCCGCTGACTTGGTGGCCGCGCTCCGCTCGGACTATAGCTCAGACCCTGGGTCAAACCATCAGGTCAAACGACAGGCTCGTAATAAACGAGCGCTTCGCCGTCCATAAGGATTTCACCGTTTTGATTCCGCACGATCGTCGACAGCGAGACGATCGGCTTGTCGGGGCGGATGTTGAGGACTTTGATTTCGGCCACAACCGTGTCGCCAATGTACGCCGGTTGCTTAAACTTCATGTGCTGGTTGAGGTAAATCGAGCCCGGCCCCGGCAACTGCGTGCCCGCCACTCGTGACAGCAACGAAGCCGTCATCATCCCATGCGCGATCCGGCGCTTGAAACGCGTTTTGGCGGCGTATTCTTCATCGAGGTGAATCGGGTTGTTGTCACCCGACAAACGCGCGAACTCGCGCACGGCTTCGTCCGTGATCGTCATCGTCGCGGTGGCAACCTGGCCAATTTCGGGCAATTTCATGATGTATCCTTTCGACGCAGGAGCCATTTCCAAATACAAACCCCCGGCCACACGAGCCAGGGGTTTCAAGAAGAGCCTCTTCAGTTGTCACCGAGCCTTGCCAAGAAGGCAACCTTCTTAGAGGCGCGTCAGCAGTTCGGGGCGATCATAGAATTTCGGATTGAACCAGCAGTTCGGACGCGCACCAGCGGTATTCGTCGCACGCTCTGGAACGCAAGCTCCCGAGATCGGAGTTTCAAACGACATGTCCTTCGTATGCGAGACACGGCAGAGGGCGCCAGCAAAATAAGTATCCAACCGGCACTGGGCCGCCGGGTGAGCGTTGTCCGTCTGCGCTACGACCGAGCGGTCGGGCGTGCGAAAATCCACGCGACCTTCGGCACCGAGATCCGAAAGAACTTTCGCCAACGCCAACCCCGCCATCGACGTGCGGATGCAGAGAGCCGAATCTTTGATGTTACGGCTATGGGCCGCCGTACACCTGTTCCGAACGCCCGCATCCACGGGGAGACGCTTCAGAAACGCGACGTTGTCGACGTTTTCCAAAACTTTGCGCATGCACTTTGTCGCGGCGAAGTAATCCGACTGGCCCTCGTTCGAAGCTCCCCATGAGTCGAACTTCGCTGGCATACCGCCAATGTGATGGCCGATCTCATGACAGATCACCATGAGCAATCCGTCCGCCGTCATATCGGGATGACGTGCCAAGCCCCCATAGATGTCGACGCGACGAAAACGCAAATCCAGTTCCGGAGAACCGCCTCCACGCTCGAGAACTTCGATCGGGTCACGGCCCGGATACGCGTGCGCGTTCACATCGCCGCTTTTCCAGAGACCACGCAAAATCAACTTTTGTCCGTTGTTGCGAAAAATCGGTTCGTACGTGGTGAGTGCGGCTTTTAGCACTTGGTTGAAGCGGACTTGGTTCATGCCACCACGTGTGGTGCCGCCGTCATCGGCGATTTGCAAACGGTTTGGCGGAACGAGATCACACGCGTCTGGTCCCTTGTGGTCATGCACGCGAGCCAAACGACCCGGAGCCGCATCAGCTTGAACGGTACCGACTTGAACAGTACCGAACAGAGCCCACGCGCTCATGGCCAGTACGAAACGAGTGGAAACAAAACGTGCGCGATTCAACTGCGTCATGACGACTTCCCCCCAGTTCAACGAAGCCGAAGGGTCGGCTCCGAAGTGGCACCAGGAAATAAGTCCACCGCCCAGAATTGTCACTTCAAACTTTTCGCCATGAGCCATAAGAAAAAATTATGAGACTTTTCATGCTGCAGACGCGTCAGTGACCACTTCTAACTAGTTATGATCAATAGGGATTTAGGCCTCCATGAACTCCACATCGTGTCACCACGAACATTGAGCGCAGCTCAAATTGAGCCGCGAGCTCGTGGAGTAAAAATTTTTCAGAGTTGCTCCGTTGTTCGACAGGAGGATCGACACAAAGACGTCCACCTCAGAGCTTGCGTTCGGTGATCAACCGGCGCGCATCTTCGTACCGATCGGGAGCGACATAGAGCCGATCGATGTGCCGAGTTTCCTCGTATTTCTGAAAAATCCCCGTCACACGCTCGATCGGCACTGGCTTCTGCATGGGGTCCGAATGATCGACGACGTAAATCGCGCGCGCCGTCTCATCCGGACTCATCGTGTGGTACTTCGACAAACGCGTATGTGAACTCGCCCAGATGACGTGGATGCCTGCCTCTTCCAAGCACTGATTCATCTTGGTCGGACGTTCGCTCGCCGCCACAGAATGCAACTCGAAAAGCATGCGATACGGCCGGCGTTCGGCGATGCGCTTGGCCCAGGGGTTGGTGACCTGCGCGAGATGCTCGTAGAGGGAATAGTCAGTGCAACGCGTGTACTCTTCGATATCGGCCGGTAGACGGTAAGTGCAGTCCGGCGAGGAGAGATACCGCATGAGCATCTCTTCGTACACGATCGACTTATGATGGAAGTAAACCATCAGGTACATGTGATGGCGCGAAATGAGGAAGTCATCGAAGGTATAAATCGCGCGGCGGTCGAGCGCGAGATGCACTTTGCCGGCGACCTCATGCCACGTCAGATTCCCGAGCAACCAGTTCAACTCCACTTTTCCATAATTGGTTCCACAGAAATAGGCATCACGCTCGAGGTAATCCATGCGATCACAATCCAACTCAGAGCTGACCAACTGGCTAAGAATTGGACGTAGGTTCAAACCTCGATCCACGAAAAAGTCGTCGGGGCAATTGAGGCTCTTGTCGATCAGACAAGCGACGTGCAGAGGATCCACGTCGGGGAAGCTCGCACGCAAAAGCAAAGTGAGCGATGAGTCGGTCAGGAACTTGATCGTGTAGTCCTCATGATTCGCCTTGCGGTCGAGAGTCTCGGAGACTTTTTTATGCTCATAGGCCTTTACGTTGAGCTCGCGCAATTGAGGCATCACCTCTTCGGTTGTGTGACTGAGCGGGCCGTGACCGATATCATGCAAGAGGGCGCCGAGACGGACCGCATGCCGCAAGCGCTGACGCACATCGGGTGAGCTGAATTGGAATTTTTTGAAGATATTATCGAAGGCCACGCCCGTGAGATGCATCACGCCGAGCGAATGGATGTAGCGGTTATGGACCGCACCGGGAAAGCTATATTCAGCAAAGCCAAGCTGCTTGATCTGCCGCAATCGTTGACAGACAGCGCTATCCAAGATGTGAACTTCGCTGGCATCGACTTCCATCGGCCCATGAATCGGATCTTTAATTTCCAAGCGCCCGCCTCGATTGAAGAGTGCCCCAACCTTACAACCTCTCCCCCCTCCAAGACAACGCACGAAGCCATCCCCAAAGCCCCAAAAGTCACACCGCATCTCCAAAGGGTGCGCCGCGTATTTTGGTAGCGCAGCCGCGTCAGGTGACGCGG
>JAMPXM010000117.1 GCA_023701225.1 Pseudobdellovibrionaceae bacterium
ACCGCTTTGGGGCTCTACATCGTCGCCAAGATTTTTGAAATCGCCGACCGTCCCGTCTTTGACAGCACAATGATCATCAGCGGTCACTCGGTCAAACACCTCGTGGCGGCCGTGGCCGTCCTGCGCCTGTATTGGCCACGATTGCGCGAACCCCTTTAGACCCCATTTAACTCGCGCCATGACCGACTCTGCAACGGACACCGTAACTGACGACGGATCACCTCCAAGCGGAAAGCTGTTATCTATCTAAACCATGTGAACTCGGCCCAAATCCGGGCGCGAGAAGTTGCATTACGTTCCTGACTTGCAATAATGGGCTCTATGCGTGGACTTATTGACCTCTCCTTAGCCCGTCCGGTTTTTGCGTGGATCCTGATGTTCGCCATGATCGTGTTCGGCGCGATCGGCTTGAGTCGTATGGGCATCAGCCAAATGCCCGACGTCAACTTTCCGGTGCTGAATATTTCCATCAATTACGAAGGCGCCGCCCCGGAAGTCATCGAAGCCGAAATCATCGATATGGTCGAAGAACGCCTCTTGGCCATCGAGGGCATCAAAGAAATGCGCTCCACCGCCTCGCAGGGAAGCGCACGCGTCACCTTGGAATTCGACATCAACCGCAATGTCGATGTGGCACTCCAAGAAGTGCAGAGCGCGCTCAGCCAACTTCGTCTACCGCCAGGCGTGGACCCCGCCATCATCCGCAAACAGAACCCGGAAGAAGATCCGATTCTTTTTATCTCCATCTATAGCAACGACTCACTGAAGAACATGCTGACTTGGACCGACAGCTTCCTCTTGGACCAGCTGCGCTTTCTTCCGGGGATCGGCGAAGTCAGTATCGGCGGTTTCAGCGAACGCAATTTACGCATTTGGCTCAAGCCCGAGCAACTCACCGCTCGCTATTTGACGATCCTCGATGTCGTCGAAGCACTTCGCTCACAGCACATCGAAACGGCCGCCGGACAATTCGCACAAGACAAACGCGAGCTGCGCGTGCGTTGGATGGGCGAAGCCTCGGAGGTCGATCAGGTCAAGAACATCCAAATCCTCCGTCGCGGCGGACAAATGATTCAAGACCAAGTCATTCGCATCAGCGATGTCGCGGAAGTAGAAGACGGTCTTTCCGACATCCGCCGCATGGCGCGTTTTGATGGTCGTGAAGCGATCGCGATCGCGATTCGCAAACAACGCGGCACCAATGAAGTGGATATTTCCAAAGCCGTTCAGGAACGGCTCAATTCCCTGCAAGACCGCTTCCCGAAAGGGTATGGTTACCGCATCAACGTGGACTTCACGCGCCCGACCGAAGCGACCGTCAATCTCACGCTAGAA
Organism: Pseudobdellovibrionaceae bacterium; assembly: GCA_023701225.1. GTDB lineage: Bacteria > Bdellovibrionota > Bdellovibrionia > Bdellovibrionales > JAMPXM01 > JAMPXM01. The sequence goes on from JAMPXM010000117.1 coordinate 1,336, forward strand.
AAGCTCCTCACCGCCGCTGTCATCACGATCCTGATCTGCTTTCTGTTTCTCGGCAGTTTTCAGGCCGCGATCAATATCCTGTTCTCGATCCCGACCTCGATCGTCGGTACGTTCATCATTTTGTATTTCTCTGGCTTTACGCTGAACCTGTTCACACTGCTGGCGCTGACTTTGGCGGTCTCCATAGTCGTGGATGACGCGATCATGCTGCTCGAAAATATCGTCCGCCATTACCGCATGGGAAAATCTCCGGTCCAAGCGGCAGGCGATGGCGCAAAAGAAATCCTTCCGGCCGCAACCGCTGCGACCCTGGCCGTCGTCGCCGTCTTTTTGCCCGTCATTTTCATGGAAGGCGTGATCGGCAAATTCTTCTTTCAATTTGGCGTCACTTTATCCGCCGCCGTCCTGCTCTCTCTTTTGGAAGCCGTGACGATCACTCCTATGCGGGCCGCCGCGTTTTTGTCGACATCGCCGAAGACCAGCCGGTTTGAAACCTGGCTCGACGAGAAGTTCCACGCCATCGCCGATTCCTACCGGAAGATTCTGGCAGTGACATTGCGCTGGAAAGTCAGCATCGTCGTGGTGTCGCTCGCGCTGTTCGCGGTTTCACTCTTGCTCCTGCGCGCCGTTCGCCAGGAGTTCGTGCCCGCGCAGGATCAGGACATCTTGATCGTCATGGGCCAAGCGCCGCCCGGAAGCTCATTGGAATTCACGGAAAAAGTCTCCTATGAAATCGAAGCCATTCTCAAAAAAATGCCAGAAGTCGAAGGCTTCGTCGTCACGATCGGCGCCGGCGGTCCGAATTCGCAGGTCAACCAGATCTTCATGCCGGTGGCCCTCAAACCAAAATCCGAGCGAGCGACAACCCACACCGACCTCATGAATCGCCTGCGTGGCGAGTTCAAAAAACTCAAAGGGATTCGCGTGACGATGCGAGATATCTCGGCTCGTAATTTGAGCGCGGGCCGCTCGCAACCGGTGGCGATCAGCCTGCGCGGCCCGGATCTCGTCGTGCTCAATGACAAGGCCGAAGAGCTGATGAAGCGCCTCGGAGACGAAGGCTTGGCGGTCGATCTCGATACGGACTACCGCGTCGGCATCCCGGAGCTGGTCATCACACCAAACCGCCGCGAGCTTTCAGAGCGAAACGTAACGATCGAATCCGTGGGCCAAACCATCGCGGCCGCCGTCGGCGGCCAGCGCCAAGGCCGCTATACTTCGTCCGGACAGCGCTACGACATTCGCTTCAAAGTTCCCGACAGCATGATTCGTTCCGCCGCCGACATTCAACGATTGTATGTGCGCAATGCGGTCGGCAATCTCGTCCCACTTTCTGTTTTGACGGAGGCCAAGGAACAACCCGCCTCGCAGTCGATCAACCGCGTGAATCGCCAACGAGCCGTTTCCGTCAACGGCAACCTGGCTCCTGGCCAGAGCCAAGCCAAAGTCCTGGCGCGCGCGCAAGAAATCGCCAAAGAAATCCTGCCGACCGGATATTCGGCGGCACTCGAAGGCGGCGCCGCCGGTTTCGCCGAAGCGTTCTCTAGCTTGTATTCGGCCCTGATGATCGGGATCCTGATCGCGTACATGATTCTGGCGGTGCAGTTTAATTCCTTCATTCACCCCATTCCTGTCCTCATCGCACTCCCATTCAGTGTCTCCGGTGCGTTTTTGGCGCTGTGGGCATGGGGTGCGTCGCTGAATCTATTTTCGTTCATCGGCCTGATCGTCTTGATGGGCATCGCCAAAAAGAACTCCATCTTGTTGGTCGAATTCACAAATCACATTCGCGAAAAAGGAAAAACGGATCCGGCGCAGGCACTTTTGGAAGCGTGCCCCGTGCGTTTGCGCCCCATTGTCATGACCTCCATCGCCACAATCGCGGCCGCAGTCCCATTGGTAACAGGCTCCGCTCTTGGCGCCGAAGCGCGATTGCCAATGGGTTTGGCGATCATCGGCGGGACAATCGTGTCGACATTACTCACTTTGATCGTGGTGCCGGCGCTATACCTCATGCTCACCCGTCTGGAAAGCTCCCGACGGAAGACGGCCGAATAAGAGCCGCATAAGCAAAGTTCACGTTTTCACCATTCTCTCTCCACCCTCGGTGCCTCCACGAGGGGATAAAATACGGGAGAGCAAAAGCGACGAAGCAAAACAACAGCCGTCGCTGAGCCCGCCAAACAGCCCACCAGACCATGGAGGTCATTATGGCAACCACACTGCACACCGCATACGAAGCCCGCGTGGACACGACGGATCGCATCGATGTGCGCATCCGCTCCGTCGCCCGCCCACTCATGGCACTTGGCCGAGTGATGTTCGGCCTGATCTTCATCCTTTCCGTCCTCAGTCACTTCTCTGACGGCACGATCGCTTACGCCAGCCAAGCCGGCGTACCCATGGCAGGCTTCCTGGTCCCTGCCAGTGGCGTCATCGCGTTTCTAGGCGGTTTGATGATCGCGCTCGGCTGGCACGCGCGTATCGGCGCAACACTCCTCTTGATCTTTCTGCTGCCGGTGACTTTGACGATGCATGATTTCTGGACGGTCAGCGATCCTATGGAGCGCATGAACCAGCAGGCACATTTCATGAAAAATCTCGCGCTGATCGGCGGCGCGATTGCGATCGCCTATTTCGGTTCCGGACCATCGAGCGTGGACGCTCGCGAAATAGAACCTTAACGACGCGAGTGACTACGACGCGACCGACGAAGTGACCGACGAAGCGACCTCCAACGCGACACACGACCAAAGTCGTTTCGCTCCCGCCACCGGCTTGCCCTGGGTCCGAACGTCCCCCTATCATGATTCGGGGGACCTATGGCGAAAGACGCGGCGAAAAAACCTTGGTGTTATTTCTCGCCTCGACCGGGAGTGAAGATCAAAGTCGACCGCGAAGATCTTGAGCGTGTGCGCTTGCGCAAGTGGCGCGTCACCCAAGCCACCACGGGTCGACCACGAGTGGTGACCTCGGTAAAAACTCCGAAGGGCGCACGCAGCGTGACGCTCGGAAAGTTTTTAATGAACCCACCAGCGGGCAAGCAGGTCTATCCCCGTCGCTTCAATGACGGTTTGGATTACCGCAAAAGCAATCTGATTGTTTGCACGCTCCAAGAACGACAACGACTTCTGCCAAAAAAACGCATTGCGACCACCTCTAAGTATCGAGGCGTTTCGTTCTCCGCGCGAGATCAGAAATGGCGTGCCGGAATCGAAGTCAATGGCCGAACGATCGCATTGGGGAGTTATAAGAATGAAGATGAAGCGGCACTGGCCTACAATGAGGCGGCACTCAAATACTTCGGCCCAATCGCATATCAAAATCCGGTCGGCCGTCAGATAAAACCGCGCAAAGCCTAGAGCACCAACCAAATCCAAGAGCCGGCGCGAAGACCCGGAACTGAGGCGACACAAATGAATTTACCTGAACCCAGCAGAACCTCATCCCTACAACAAGCTCTTCCCTGGATTTTAACTCATGCCGTGAAAAGTCCGAGCGGCGACAATTGTCAGCCATTCACGTTCGTCCAAAAGTCGCCCAATGAAATTCATGTCCTCCATGATGCGGATCGCGCCCGGCACGTCCTCAACCCGAACCAGCAATGTTCGTTTCTTGCGCTCGGCCAGCTGATTGAAACCACGTCGATCGCAGCCGCTCGATTGGGATGGGATATCTCGTTCACGCACGCCGATCAAAATCCGGTCGCAAAACTTGTTTTCACACGTAATGAAAACGCGCAGTCCGAACTGGCACCGTGGATTTACCAACGACACACCGATCGTCGTCCCTTCTTGCCCGCCGAGGCCTCCGTGATTTCGGGCATCACCGCAAAGCTCAGTCCCAAAGCGTACGGGGCCCGCGTCCACACGCTCCATCCCGTCGATGAAACCCTGCTGCAGACTTTGGCAAAAACCGAAGGCGCATTGCCGGACATCAAAGACTCAATGGAAAACACGACGGAATGGATCCGCTTTTCTCAACGTGAAGTCGAACGCACGCGAGACGGATTGCCGATGTGGAACTTGGGGTTACGTACAATGGAAGCTTTCGCCTTGAAAATGGCGGTTCGCTACCAGTGGCTGCGCACGCTCACGCGGCCAATCATGCGAATACAAGCGCGCCGAATGGCGGCCGTCGCTTTACGCGGAGCCGCGTTGTTTTGCTTCACGGCCCCGGATTCCTCGCGAACCTCGTTTGTCGAAACGGGACGCCTGGCCGCGCGCATCTGGCTGGAACTCACGGCCGCCGGATACGCGGCGCAACCATTCACGACATCTAGCCTAACGCTCACCTGGCTAAAGGACGGTTACTTAAAGACGCTGGTCCCAGCCGCCCACTTGCCGGTGTTCACGCAGGCCAACGAAGTCTTGGAAGAAAGACTCGCGATCAAAGAACCGCATTGCATTCTTTGGATGTTAAGAGCCGGACGCCCGCCATCGCCACTTCCGCCGCGCGCTCTGACTCTGCGCCGTCCCATCGTATTTCAGATGTGACTCAGCATCTGGCTCAAAAGCCAATATTGATGATGGGCGAAACTGAAAACGTGCCCTTGTGGTGAAAGTTCACCAGGCCAATTTGAACGCCGTACAAAGACTCAGCCACATTCACCAGGCCGATTTGAAATCCATAAACCTTCTGTGCGGTGTTGTAGAGTCCGACCTGGGCGCCGCGAACAGTCGTGAAGGGACTTAAGTTCGCGAGCAAGGCTACCTGCAGTCCGTTCACAGATGAGCTGGCTTTGTTGGAGTTCACCAAACCCGCGATTTGAAGACCATAGACATTTGTCTTATTCAGATTGATGTTTGCGCCACCCGCCGCCTGCAACCCTGTCACAGTCGTCGTTCCCGCCGTATAATTCACCAACCCTGACACGCCGATACCGACGAAGCTTTGTTCGGTGATATTCCCTAACGCGCCGACATCGAGACCGTACACATCGCGATGACGGCCCCACATCAAACTGACTCGTGCGCCTGTGATAGTGAAGTCCGAAGGCGGAAATTGCACGGGCGGAACGATGCCAACGGAAATCGGCGTGACCGCGGAATGGGCCGCCGGGATCAAGAGGAAACAAATCAAAAAGAGGCTGGAGCGGATGATTTTGTGCATACCTTATCGTAGCGAGAATCTCTGCAAAATCAAAGTGCCGCTGGATGTTAGGCCATAATGTTCGGGCCTTTCCATGCCTGGCCTGTCATTCTCAGAGCATGAGTGAAGTCGCGCGTGAGGAGATCCAATCTTTGTCAGACTGTGAACTTGCCGAAAACTTCGTCACCATGTGTGTGCGTGCGAGCGCAACCGAAAGCTCGCGCTCGCTACAAGACTCCGGCGCCGCTTCTCGCCAAATTCAAACGCGTCTACATCGCGAAGCTCAACAAAAAATTTCAACGCTCGTGGCACGCGCGCGGTCTTTGGCTCCACAGGCCTTTCAAGCGTTCATCAACGCCGCAATGGCGCGGATTTCAACTTTGGTTCTCGCGGAGAGAATGGCGCACTCTTCGCTTCTCTACCGCGCCTTCGATGCCCTGGATGATCTCTTCGGCATCGACTATGGCCGCGATCGAGGCATGAGAATCGACCCGTCGCAAACCGAACGACTTTACGAAGGCGCGGGTCGTGGCGTGCAAACCTCGTACGAATCCATTCTGATCGCACTCGCCGATCTGGCGCCGAGGCCACATGCGCGTATGATCGATCTCGGTTCCGGCTACGGACGCGTGGGTTTAGTCGTGGGACTGACACGACCAGATATGGACTTCATCGGCTATGAATATGTTTGCCACCGTGTTGAAGTGAGTCGCGCGTGCGCGGAACGAGCGGGCCTCACGGCGCAAGTGAAGTACCATCAACAAGATCTCGCTGATCCGATATTCACGATCCCACCGGCTGACATCTATTATCTATTCGATCCCTTTACCCAAGACACCTACCGACACGTGTTCGCGCAGCTCAAAGATCTAGGCCGAACACGCGCCGTTTGTGTTGCGACCAAAGGTTTTGCCCAGCAGTGGTTTGCCCAAGCGATCGATGACGCAAATTGGGAGCAGCCACTCGTCTGCGACGAGGGAACACTCGGAATTTTTCGATCCATCCCGAGCGTGTCAACAACACGCGGGATCACTTCGACCTAGCGGCGGAGACAGCGCTGTGCCGACTCAGTTTCTCATGCTACATTCATCACTCAGGAGAGACACACCATGATCATCACGGCTCGCGAACGAGATCTCGGTGGACTCATCATACGACGCATCCTTCCCTACGCCACTCATCGCATGGTGGGGCCTTTCATCTTTTTTGACCACATCGGCCCCGTGGATTTCGCACCCGGAGAAGGCATCGACGTTCGACCCCATCCGCATATCAATCTGGCGACGGTCACCTATTTGTTCGAAGGCCAGCTTCATCACCGCGACAGTCTCGGCTCTTCGCAATTGATTGAGCCGGGCGCGATCAATTGGATGACGGCCGGACGTGGGATTGTGCACTCCGAGCGCTCCCCGGCTGGTTTTCGCAGAACCGGCGGACGGCTCAACGGTCTGCAGTGCTGGGTCGCGCTTCCGGACGAGCATGAGGAGATCGCCCCGAGCTTTGCGCACTTTCCACATGCAAGTCTCCCGGAGTTTCATGACCAGGACATCCGCCTACGCCTTCTGCTAGGACATTCACTTGGCCGCCAAAGCCCGGTGCCAGTCCACTCGGATCTCTTTTATTTGGAAGCCTTCCTCTCGGCGAACCAGGGATTTGTTTTTCCGAGCGAAGGTCGTGAAGCGGCTGTTTATGTCGTCAGTGGGAGCATCCGTATGAACGGGGTGGATGTCGTGGCCGGCGCATTGGGAATCGCCGAACAGACCGAAGATCTGAAGATCGAGGCCACTGAGACTTCTCGCCTCATGTTTCTCGGTGGACACTCGATCGGTCCACGCTGGATTGATTGGAATTTCGTCTCTAGCTCACAAACACGCATAGAAGCGGCCAAAGCCGACTGGGCCCAAGGACCTCGTGTTTCGAGCGCTCGTTTCGCCCCCATTCCCGCCGATGATCAAGAATTTATCCCTCTGCCCCGGACAGTGGGTTCCGCAACAAAAGGAACACCACTCTGATTGCTCCTGCCGAGGTTGCGCCGCCAACCTCGGGTCAGTGGCCGCTGGTGTATCGGCTTCATGGCGTTTCACTGGTTTGAGACACGGAGCCCGACACGGCAAAAGCTGATCATGAAAGACTTCTGCTGCAATGATACGGCGCCTAAGCTAAGGTCCTGCAGCATGAAATCGAACGATCACTTACGATTTTTGGACGCCGCAGGCGAACTCCCTCTGCGTATTCGTGAGTTCGATTGGACCACGACACCCTTGGGGCCTCCAGATGCTTGGCCGCAAAGCCTGAAGACGACAGTCGGCCTGATGCTTCGATCGAAGTTTCCGACCTTCATCACTTGGGGGACGGAACGAATCGTTCTCTACAATGATGCCTATCGACCCATACTTGGAACGCAAAAACATCCAACTGCTCTCGGGGCGCGGCTTCACGACATTTGGCAAGAAGTCTGGAACGACATTGAGCCGATCATTCTGGCCTCCGAGCGAACACAGGCCACCTCTTTCGAGGATTTCCCTCTGCGCCTGCTCCGCAACGGCTATTGGGAGCAAGCTTATTTCACTTTTTCCTATAGTCCGATTTTCGACGAGTCCGGCGTTCTGTGCGGCCTGCATTGCACGTGCTTTGAAACGACCGAACGCAAGTCTCATGATGACGAGCAAGAACGCGATTTTCAAAAAGGTCTCAAATCACGAGAAGAGTTGGGAGAGCTCTCCGACTCCATCCCGCAACTGGTGTGGATGACAGGTCCGAACGGTCGCTCTGAGTACTTCAATCGACGTTGGCTTGAATACACGGGCGTGAACGCAAACCAAGGCGTTCAATACGAAGACATTTTGCATCCAGATGATATCGAGGCCACACGTACCGCCTGGCAAACTTCAGTCCAAACGGGGAAGCCGTTTTTGGTCGAATACCGGTTAAAACACAAAGCCACGGGCCAATATCGTTGG
>JAMPXM010000118.1 GCA_023701225.1 Pseudobdellovibrionaceae bacterium
CCAGAATCTATGAGCAACCGATGCATCTTTTGGGTCAATGAACCCCATGAAAACGCCGCGCTTCGTATTGTCGGTAGTAATCAGAACAGGAACTTTCTTTTCCACTTATCTCTCCTTTGTTTTCGTAAATTCAAAAATCAATTTCTGCACATGCGTTCCCCAAGCATCTGCACCTTCGATGACATCGCGCTCAGGTACGCCATACCAAGCTGCGATTTGTGTCACCTTGAAGCCGGAGCGGATGAGGGTCCAATAGGTGGCTGATAAATTCATGTGAACATCCTCACGGCTTCAGTGAAATCGATCACCTCATCAGTGCTCCAGCCAATTTCGAGAGCAATGACTTGCGCTTCATGACCTTTGATCTCTCGCTTGCCATTCTTCAATAGCGATAGTGACGATGGATGCACGCCGAGCATCTTTGCGAGTTTGCGCTGGGAGATGCCAGCGTCCTCAAGTGCATTCTCAAATTCTCTCTGCCATTTCTTGATTGCGGCCTTTTGTACTTTGGTCATGCGGATTGGTCCTCATAAAAACTGCGCACATGGTCTCCATCACGAATCACACACGAGCGATTTGCTTGATTGAATTCAACTGTCGCACCAGCTCTTTCCATCGCGAGCGTGTTACGAACGATATCCTCAGAGAGTTCGATTGCGCGCTGATTCCCACCAGCAACAGTAATTCTCCAAATCTCAATGGCGTTGCTAGTCATCATTAGGTTGAGATCATTGATGCGATCTTGTGCAACGACGCGCTTCATGTGTGCTTTAGCGATGCGGTTGATCAAAACATCTCTCCTGGTTTAGCCATAACGACTACGCTCTTTTCGCGCACCGATGCCTGGTCAGCCTGGTACTCGACCTCGACCGCCGTCCCGACTGGACCAAATCGGTTTTTCATTGTTTGGATCACCGGCTTTTCATTGGCCTTATAAAAGCGCAGGACGACGCTGGATGGGTTTTTGGAGCGACGGCTACCCGATGGGTCCCCCTCCTCATTTGATTGCGACATAACGAGGATAAAGACGTTTAATTCCTTAGCCAGTTCCTCAAGGCTCTCGATGGCGAGCTGAAGAGCCTTCCATTCCGGAATTTCGCGCGATGTGTTGAGTTTTATTTTTTGATCGTAGTCGACAAAGACCATAAACAGGCCTTGCGTCGACTTCTCTTTCCGAGCAAGTGCGGCAATTTCATTCAGCGACAAGGCCTTGCCATGAGTGAACAGCAGTCGGCGAGAGAGCATTTCTTTATGAACTTGTGCGATCGCGTCGTGCTTGTATTGCCCGCGCTTGTAGTCGCGAAAAGCCGTTCCTGTAGCTCCCATTAAAAGCTTGTCGCCAATGTCTTGTTCATTCATTTCCATGTTCACAAATAGACTTGGACCAATACGACACGCACAACGAGCAAGAGAAAGGCTTAAGTTTGTTTTTCCAAAACCGGTATCGGCGACAAGAAGGCCAACACGGCCGCCGTTAAATCCGCCGATCATGTCGCTAAGGATTTCCCAGTCAGGTAGCCTAACGATCGACTCCTTGCGATCAATGGCGTCTTGGTTCTTTCGTACGATGTCAGGAATGGCGTCTCCGAAATTCGTAACCTGGATGCCGCTCGCCTGCCCCATTAAAAACTCACCAATGAGGCCGTCGATCTGGTCGGCGCGTGCCGCAATAAGCTTCTGAGCCAATCGCTGTGCCAGAAATACTTTTTGCTGCTCGTGATAGATCGGCGCAAGAACCTCGACCTCAAGCGGGAGGAGGTCGTTAAAACGCAGGCTATTGGCGTCAGCGGCGAGCATATGGGCCGCAAACTCATGCCCGTTCCGGTCGCGCATTTTGGCATATGCTACGGCGACCTTGCGAGCATTCGATTCTGGCCATTCACTCGGGTTGATCCCGACAACGCAGATCTGATCCCAGAATGTTGGATCGGCGATGATGGCTTTTGCGATAGTTTCGATGATGTCGAAAAACGAGGTGCGGATCATGCCACAGCCTCGATGGCGCCAATCTCGCGAAGGATCGAAACCGTGATGTAGCGCGAACGCTCACTCGGCGAGCTGAATTGCTTTTTCTCGACCGATACCATGAACCCATTCCCCCACTCTCGCCACTCGTCGTAAGACCGAAATCTCGCAACGAAAGCACCGAAATGGTGACGAACGGAATCCCACGCGCTGATCAATCGCAGTGCGGATTCAAAGCGCTCTCTTTCGGGATGAAACTGAGCTTCAAAATTCTGAATACCGGTTGGCGGTGGAGAAGAGTTTTGCTCTTTTTCTTCTACTACTCTCTCCTCTCTCCTCTCTCCTCTTATATTGCTAAGAATCGTGCCAACTGTTTTTTGCTCTTTTTTGCCCCCCCTAGTTTCTTGGAATTTCAGCCAGTTACGAACAAGAAACGATACGTATCCATTTTCGAACTCGGTCATTTCGATTTCAGATACGGGAACGATACGAGCGAGAACCCGTCGACATTTGCTCGGTTTCCACTTCGTTTCGTGCGCAAGAACGGACCATGAGATGGTGATTTTGCCGCGCGCATCATTGCCTTTTTCTGGGTCTTCAAATCGACTGACCAACTCTAATAAAAGCCAAAAAAGTGCGATCGCGTCGGTGTCTCCGTTGGCCCAAAGAGTGGCTAACGTATGGCCCTGAGATGCGGTATTGAAGTGCTTAAAGTAGACATTCTTTTTTGCCATTTTCTGTTACCTTTAGAGTTGTCTTCAGTGATGGAATCCATTGATGACGGCGATCGGGCGGGCCACGGATCGGGCTCGTTTGCGTGCAAGGATGCGCGGCTCTGATGGGCTGAGCGTCTCGTTTTTTGCTGAAAGCGTTCCAGGGTAACACCAGGGTAACAACGCAAAGCAGCCTGATGTTGCAGATGTGTTTAATGCAACATAGAAGGAAACGAGGAAATGCTCAGATAAAATATAGGCTTGAACGAGGGTTGATAGTAGTCTTGCACAGACCACCAATTTTTTAGACCCCCCAGATTTTTCCTTCAATCACACATCAATTTAGCCCGGATTTCTGTTCTCACCATGATCCTTCCTGGGTGAGTTCATATTGATCGATGGTCGCATTGCTGGAAATTTGTATTTACCAGAAATTGGTTGATATGAACCAGTTTCTGGTAAATACTGTTGGATATGCTCGAAGGGATATTCGGAAACAAAACGGCTGAGAAGGTCCTGCTCCACATCTTTCATCACGGCGAATCATATAGTTCGAATATCGCTAAAGATTTCGGGGTCGCATTGAACCCGGTCATCCAGCAACTCAATCGCTTCGAGTCTTCAGGAGTCCTGGTCTCCAAAGAAGCTGGGAGAACGAGGGTTTATTCGTTCAATCCCAAATCCGCGTTCTCGAAGCCTGTACGCGAGCTCGTCGAACTGGCTTACGAGGCGATACCACTTGCAGAGCGGACCAAGCTCTTTAAGACCCGCCGGCGGCCGCGGCGCAAAGGAAAACCGATCAAGTGAGAGAACCGAAGTGGGAGAACTGCACGGAGGAAGAGGTCTGGGAGTATGTCGCCTGGACACTCGCGAAGAACGGAATCCAAACCATGCTCGTCGGCGGAGCCGTCGCCGCAATTTACTCAGAAGGAATATACAAATCAGGCGATCTGGATATGGTGATTATGTCCTACATGGACGAAAAGGTTCCCGAGCTCATGAAGTCGATTGGCTTCGAAAAATCCTCGGGCCGGCACTACACCCACCCAAAATGCGAAAAGTTTGTCGAATTTGTTCTCGGTCCACCGGGGATCGGTGACGACATCAAAATCAAACCAGCGGTTCGAAAAGTCGAAGGGCAAACGTTGTACTTATACTCGCCGACAGATTGCATTCGCGACCGGCTTGCGTCGTTTATTCACTTCCGCGCGAGGGAATGCTTGGATCAGGCGGTTCTTGTCGCCAAGAAGTTTCCGTTCGATCGCAAGAAGGTGAAAACCTGGTGTGCAACCGAGGGCGCACCTGAGGCCTACGAGCTGCTTCTGAAGCAGCTCACATAGAGTTCAGACGCTGTATCACAACGAAAATGTGACATCAATTTGGCCCGATTTTCTGCTCTCACCACGACGCTTCCCAGATCACAAAATCTGGTCTCCTATTCGGGGCGTTGATCCACTAAGTTTCTTTCCAAATCCAGAGGGTCGTATCCGAGCTTTCGCAGATCCAGCGCATGCGTCAGGAATAAATCATATCGGATGATCAGTCGGTCATTCCGCTTCTCGCAACTGGACACGACACCTTCTGAGTTCTTTAATAGCCAGTTTGCGAAGGCGCAAAGGCGATCGGACATTTCTTCCAGTTTGTCCACCGGAAGGATGACGAAACCGAACTGGGCCATGCCTCTCAGGTCTTGAACACTCAATGTCCGATCCAGGGTTTCCACGATCGATCGTGCTTCCGCCAGCGGATCCAAAGAACCGATCAAGTTCCGCGCGCCGATCGCATCGATTCTCTCGCCACTTTTTTTGATCAGGCCGGCCTTATCCAAAAGACTCAGTTTATCTCTGAGCACCGCTTCGTTGCGGAATTCGGGAAATCCAATCAGCATCTGACCGAGTTCATCCAGTCTGAGTTGCCCATGCCCCCACTGAATCAGCGTATAGAGCGCGATCAAAGAAAAATCTTTGTAAAACTCAGGATCCACCGCGACTTCATCGACAGGGTCCAACTCCTCGACATTCACAGCGGGGCTGTTTTTCGAATTCAAACTCATGGCGGAATTCAGCCAGGATTGAAAATGCGACCTCACATGCGGATTCTCGGAGGACCCGAACGACATGACGATGAGTCGTTCTGTTTCCACACTATTGAACTGCGCGAACTTTGCGAACTCTAAAGCGCGCATCACGGTCAGCGGCTTGCGCCCGCTCATTAAATCATTGAGATAGGAATGTGGCCAATTCACTAGATCCGCGAAACGTCTGTAGCTGAACTCATCCGCGTTTCGGTTCAGCTGATAGAACTCAGTGAAAAAGACCGCGACGGACGTGGCTTTTTTGATATCTGGTATTTTCATGGACCTACTCGACCGATCGTTCGCATGCCTGTCAACAGCCATGATGTACTCAGAAAAAGAACGTGCGTCCACGAGGACTGCGTTGAAAACCCACGATTTTCACACTTATCCTTGGATCATGAATCCACTTAAGAGATGGCTGACTCGAAATGGACGAAAAACACGCAGACTGACGCGCTGGCGCGTCGATCCAAACACCAACTATTTTATCTTTGCTCCGCGGGCGAATGAGGTCTTTTCAGTTCATCTCTGCGAAACGTCCTCGGGCGGATTCAGCTTCCTGCTAAGAAATCCTCGATTGAATATCGGTGACGAAGTCGAAGTTCGTGTTGGCTCACCCGACGCGGACCTGATTCGGGTATCAAACGCGACTGCGACATGCACATCTTCGTCTTTGGGATACGGATACGGAGTGCGGACCAACTGCTCTGGGCATGGGCCAATGATGGCTCGGAAGCCAATTGCGCAGATAGCCGTACTCTGTAAAGACAGGTAAAGCACCAACGGCACGGACTGCGTCACCCACCACTAATGTAAGACCGTGACAGAATGAGACGACGGCCATAAGTACGCGTAACTCAACTCATTTTTATTGCTTGCATTATGCGCATTCAATGCGTATTATATATGTATGCCAACGATTTTTCGCATGGGGAAAATCAGAATCGAAATCAAGACGCGTGATCATGCGCCCGCCCATGTGCATGTTGTTGGCCCGGATGCATATGCAAAAATCGAAATCGAAACGTTGAATATTATTGAATCATACGGGTTTTCGGCGTCTGACCTGAATCTTCTGCTCAAGGCGATTCTAGAGCGTCAAATCAAACTCATGGAGAAGTGGAATGAAATCCAAGGCGACCAATAAAATCGAATATGGGAGGCGCGATCTCCTAAACGCCAACGACATTGAGCCACGTAATGTCAAAGAGCGCATCACCTGCATGATTGATGAAGATGTCGTCAACTGGCTGCGCGGCGAAGCCGACGAAATGGGCATCGGATATCAAACGCTTTTAAATATGAAATTGCGCGAGGCAATGACCTCTGTTGATCAGGATGAAAAGATTCGCCAGGTCGTTAGGGATGAGCTGAAAAAGAGAGCCTAGCCCTTGCGCCTCGGCATCTTCGCCCGCGCAAGATCGGCCAGCACTTCCACGATAATGACCGGTATCGCCATGGCTTTTCCGAGCACATAGCTCACGCCTAGCACGACTGCGATCTGTGCATAAATATGCAGGGCCATGAAATGGGCGATCATTCCCGGCCTTCCAGTTGAATCAGCCGGTCTCTGAGTTCTCGCATTTCGCCGTCGAGTTCTCCGATGGCTTCTCGCATATCACGATCAGCCTCAGCCGCGCGGTCTTTGGCTGCTTTCAAAAGCCCAACGTCTTGATTGAGTCTCGCGATTTCAGCCGAGTCGGTATCGGCGCGCATGATGAGCCGATGCAGGAAAAAGCCGATGAGTCCCGCGACAGGAGTTGTGAAAGTTGAGATGAGCTGCCAGGGTTCGACCTGTGCGAGGAATTCATTCATCATTCGGCTCCACCAGGCGCACGACTCTTTTTGCTACAAGTTGCCGCCAGTCGGACACTTCGATGTGCGGCATTTCGCGAAACTTAGAGCCAGGCTTTCCATACCAAGGGCGGCGTCTCGTTCTTGGTGGAAATTGGCGAGGCTTGGAGTCAGATTGATCTCCCCGGCATGAGCCTGATGACCCTGCTGCAACACGGCGGCACTTTGCTTTTGAAGCACGCCATCGCCGCCGAGATCGCCGAGCACCTCGGTCGAGCCCGCTACCAGCACGGCGAGGAGTTCAAGGGCTATCGCAACGGATCCCAAGAGACCCGCCTCGATACGCCGATTGGCGTATTGACCTACGATCGGCCGAAGATCGCCTACGCGCCCGATTTCAAATCGCAGTACCACGTGCCGCACATGCGCCGACCCGACGAGTTCGCCGCTGCCGTGACCGACATGTACATCAACGGCACTTCGACCCGCAAAATCAAGGACAGCCTTAAGGCCGTGGCTGGGGCGAAGACGCGGCTGTCGCGCTCAAGCGTCTCCCGGATCACCAAGCGCCTGCGCGACGAGTTCGCCGAGTGGAAAAAGCGGAGGCTCGATGAACTCGACGTCGCCTATCTTTTTCTCGACGCCATTCGCATCGGAATGCGCATTGGCGGCACGGAAAAGGACGCCGTCCTCATTGCCTACGGGATCATGAGCGATGGCCGTATGGAGCTTATAGCGATCGATCTAGGCCATTCCGAGAGCGACAACTCATGGGGTAAGTTCGTAAGCGGGTTGAAGTCGCGAGGTCTCAAGGATCCGCTGCTGGTGTGCTCTGATGGCAACTCTGGCGTCATCAAAGCGATCGACTCCAACTTTACGACGAGTTATCGGCAGCGCTGCGTGAAGCATCGCGAGGCTAACATCCTCGACGCCGTCCCGAAGAAGGAACAAGCACCGGTGAAGAAGGCGCTGAAGCGGATCTTCTACGGTGCAACGTCGCTTGAGCAGGCCAAGCAGTTCCTGGCGAACTTTAAAAAGGATTTTGCCAAAAAGTATCCGACCGCATGGGAACGGCTGATGGCCGATCTCGATCAGTGCCTGGGGTTTTATCTGTTCCCATCAAACCATTGGAAGCGGATCCGTACCTCGAACAAGCTTGAGCGACTCAACAAGGAGATCAAACGGCGCTTGAAAGTCATCGGTCGACATCCCGATGAGCAGGGCTGTCTGTCGCTGATCTATGCTGTGAGCAAGAGGTACGCTAGCCAACAAAATGGATTTACAGTCTCGGACATCGAGCGAGCGATCTGGAAACGGCTTCACGAGAAGAAAGTCGAGATGCTCACGCAACTCGAGCTTGACGTGTGGGCCGCATGACAATATGACGATCAAACCTGTCTTGGCGACTCACCCTCTCGCCAATTTCCACCAAGAACGAGACGCCGCCTACGCGAGTCGCGATGCATGCGAGATACAGATCGAGAGGAAAGTTTGCAACCGAGGTGAGGCACTATCCGCCGGCGCATCAGGCGTACGTCGAGGAAGAAGATATCGCGAAATTAAAGTCGTGGGCGGCTTCGATCGGTGTCGAGACGACGACGCTGATTAACGATCTTCTTTCAGGCGAATACCCGCTGAAACACCTTCGGCGGGCACAGGCGCTTCTGGCGCTCTCAAAGAAATACTCGAAATCCGATCTTGAGTTTGCAGTCGGCATTGCGAATCGGTTCAACAATAAAACCCTTCAATACGTCGAGCGCGTGGTCGTGAAGACTCGCGGTGGTGCCACGATGCGAACAAGAAACGGAGGTGAGCCGATTGCAAGGGAGATGAACCCGAATCTTCGAGGTCTCGACGAGATCCTCCACTAACAAAATGAAACCATAAGATAGGAAAAGAACAATGATCGAACAAACGAAATCACAGATGAATGAGCTCAAGCTCTTTGGTGCACTCAAGACAATCGACCAGCGTCTTCACGAGGCGAACGTGCATGGCTGGGGCCATGCCGAACTTCTCTCAAGCTTGATGACCGATGAGAAACTTGATCGCGACGTTCGCTCCATCGGCCGTCGAGTGAAGGCAGCGTCGTTCCGCACGCAAGCGACGATGGAGCGACTCGATCTCACGGCCAAGCGAACGCTTTCGAAAACGCTCGTTCGCGACTTGATGACGTTGTCATTTATAAAATCTCCACGGAATGTTTTGATTGTGGGACCGACCGGCATCGGCAAAACGTATCTCGCAACCGCGCTCGGCGAGTACGCGTGTCGTTCGGGCTTTAGCTGTATCTTCGTCGGCGTTCACGTGCTGATGGAGAAACTCATGATGACGAGAGCCGATGGGACGTATCTGAAGTACCGCGAGCGATTAACGAAAACGGATTTACTAATCATCGATGACGTCGGTCTTAAAAAACTTCCGCCCGAAATCGCGATCGACCTTCACGACCTGCTCGAAGAAAGACAGGATCGGTCGACACTGATCACCACTCAACTGCCTTTGAAAAACTGGAAGGAAATAATCGAAGATCCGCTCGCACTCGACTCGATCGTCGATAAGCTCGCCAACGGCACGCTTCTGATAAAAATCGAAGGTCCGACCATGAGAAAAGTAAACGACCGAAACGCCGTTGTTGACTCGCAAAGTGTACCAGAGGAAATTGCCGTTCAGTAACCGCCGGCTTCGTCAGCCGTTGAATGAGTATTCCGGTCATTCCGACCGATGATTCCGGAGCAAGCCGACCGGCTGCCGGAGCGTAGCGACGCTAGCGGATTAGAGTTCTCATTTAAGGTTATGTCAGTCAAGGCGTGCGCGGAGCTTACGC
>JAMPXM010000119.1 GCA_023701225.1 Pseudobdellovibrionaceae bacterium
CGGAGAGGCGAATGAATAAGTCCGCGGGAATCACCGGGCCGATGACGAATTCCTTGATCGGAATCGGAATCATCTCCGAGGCCGAGGCCAAGAGTTTCTGAGTCATATTTGGACTCTTCGGCAGACTTCGCCACTGGCCTCAGGTCGGACTCGCGAAAACCCGGGATTTCCGCTGTACTGACTGCCGCAGGCCTCGTCGCCGACTCGATCTGAGACGATGGGTCGGGACGGCTCAGGAGAGGCCGGCTTCGATTGCTTCGGAACGGGGCGGGTGATACACAGTTGTCCCATGTCAGAACCTTTGAATTTCGAAAAAGAAGTCTTGCGGCGCCGCACGTTCGCCATCATCTCTCACCCGGACGCCGGTAAGACGACGCTCACGGAAAAACTCATTTGGCACGGCGGAGTGATCCGTGAAGCCGGCGAGGTCAAAGGAAAGTCCGGCACCAAGGCGGCGACGAGCGACTGGATGACGCTGGAGCAACAGCGTGGGATTTCGATCACCTCATCCGTCTTGCAGTTCGACTACCGCGGCCTGCGTGTGAACCTGCTCGATACGCCCGGTCACAAAGATTTCAGCGAAGACACTTATCGAACGCTCGTTGCAGCCGATTCAGCCGTTATGCTCATCGACGTCGCCAAAGGGGTCGAAGAGAGGACCAAAAAACTCTATGAGGTTTGCCGCTACCGCCACATCCCGATCTTCACCTTCATCAACAAATGCGATCGCGAAGGCAAGGCGCCGCTGGAGCTGATCGACGAGGTGGAGAAGACGCTGCAGATGAATTGCTATCCGATCACTTGGCCGGTCGGCTTGGGCGGGCAGTTCACGGGCCTTTATCATCGCATCAAAAAAGAGTTGATGGTTTATCACGGCAAGTACATTGGCGATGAGCCTGTTGAAATCATCCCTCTCTCCGGAATCGACGATCCGAAGCTCGAAAGCCTCGTGCGGCCCGAAGTTCTCGCGCAGGCCAAAGAAGAAATCGAGTTGATCGATGGCACACTTGGTGATTTTTCGATCGAGAAATTCTTGGCAGGCGAGCTGAGTCCGCTGACCTTCGGTAGTGCGAAGCAAAACTTCGGTATCGATACGTTTCTCGACATTTTCTGCGACTACGCGCCCCCGCCGGGCGAACGCAAAACTAAGAACGCGGTCGTCAAGCCTTTGGATCGTACGTTCACGGGCTTTGTGTTTAAAATTCAAGCAAACATGGATCGCCGACATCGCGACCGCATCGCCTTCATTCGGATCTGCTCGGGGCAATTCGAGCGTGGTATGAAGGTGAACCATATGCGCCTGGGGCGCGAGTTGCGCCTTTCGTTTTCGAGTCAGTTTGTGGCACAAGAACGCGAAACCGTCGATGTCGCCTATGCGGGGGACATCGTCGGCGTTGGCGATACGGGTCATTTTCAAATTGGTGACTCGATCACCACCGGCAAACACGTCGAGTTCGAGGATATTCCGAAGTTCACGCCCGAGCTTTTCGCGCGCGTTACGGTGTCTGACGCCATGAAGCGCCAGAAACTGCAAAAAGCGTTGAAGCACCTCTCCGAGGAAGGCGCCATTCAGCTCTTTATCGACCCGGCCGTGGGCCACCAAGATCCCGTTTTGGGCGTGGTCGGCGAACTGCAGTTCGAAGTCCTGTTGTTCCGCCTCGAAGACGAATATGGCTTAGAGGGAGCGCGGATCGCACGTCTCCCTCTGACGGTCGCCCGCTGGCCGCGCACGGCGGACGGAAAGCCGGTGACCCATCTTGCGGGTCATTCGATTCTTTACCGCGACCACAATGAGCAGCCCGTTTTGCTTCTGGAAAAGGAGTGGGATCTCAACTGGGTTAAAAAAGAAAACCCCGGAGTCGAATTCTTCACCTCAATCCAGGCCGCCCGCAACGCCAAGCCCGAATGACGCTGAAGCGGCATGAGTTTTTCCGGCAATCTGGCGGATAGTGTTTGACGATGAGGCAGCTCAGCTTGCGATGATAGTCGGCTGATGCTGAACGACACGCCGATTCGAATTTCCTCTCTTGTTAAGGACTATGGGTCGCTCCGCGCGGTGAGTGATGTTTCATTTCACTTGGAGCGCGGTGAGATTTTCGGGCTTTTGGGTCCCAATGGTGCCGGTAAGACTTCGATCATCAGTACTTTGGTGACCCTCGAGGCCCCGACTTCGGGAACCGTGGAGATCTTTGGCGTCGACGTGACGAAAAATCCGAAGGTGACCAAGTCGCTCACGGGCTTTGTGCCGCAGGAGCTTATCCATCATGGATATTTCGATGTCCGGGAGATCCTCGAATTTCATTCCGGCTATTTCGGCCGCCGACGCAATGGCGATCGTATCGATTACCTTCTTGATCGACTCAGTCTCGCCGAACACGCGCACAAAAAAGTCAAACAGCTCAGCGGCGGAATGAAGCGGCGGTTGTTGATCGCCAAAGCACTGGTGCACGAGCCCAAGCTCCTTTTGCTGGACGAACCGACGGCCGGCGTCGACATCGAACTGCGTTCGTCACTCTGGAAATTCGTTGCCGAACTCAAGGGCGAGGGTATGTCGATCTTACTCACCACGCACTACATCCAGGAAGCTGAAGAGCTCTGCGATCGTGTCGGGATCTTGCAAGGCGGCCAATTGAAAACCATTGGGCGCACGCGTGAATTGATCAAAGGACTGACCACGCGTGAAGTGGCGCTGACGCTCAAGCCTGGGGCGTCGACGATCGAACATCGCTGTTTGATCAAGGTTCGGGATCTGCCGGAGGGACAAGGCCGTGAAATGATCCTTCGTATCCCGGCCCAGCGTGAAGTCGGCGAGTTACTTTCGGAGCTGAATATGGATATCGCGATGATCAAGGATATCAGTGTCCGTGAAGGCAATCTTGAGGATGCGCTCAGGCGTGTTTTGGAGGGAGTTTAAAATGTCATCACGAACGTCGGAGGGGTCCGTCGAGGTCGCATCCGTTCGAGATCTTCCCTCTGTCCCTCGATTTGCGCCGTTTATGACCCTTTATGAGCGCGAGATGAAGCGTTTTATGAAAGTCATTTTTCAAACCATCGTGAGCCCATTGATCACGGCGACACTCTATCTTCTGATTTTCGGCGTCAGTCTGGGGGGCACAATTCGTTTGCCGAGCGGGGATTCCTATTTGGCATTCCTGATACCGGGCCTCGTGATGATGTCCGTACTCAATAACGCCTTTCAAAACTCGTCGAGTTCGATTGTGTCCGGAAAGTTCTCCGGCGACCTAGAGGACCTTCGGGTCGTGCCTTTGGGTAAACACCAGATCCTTTGGGCGATGAGCATCGGTGGTCTCACTCGAGGTCTTATCGTCGGGCTGATCACGTATGTCGTTGGTCAAATCTTTTACTTTGCTCTGGAGGGTGCGGTATTGCCCATCGCACATCCGCTATGGCTTGGGTTTTTTCTGGTTGTCGGAGGTTTGAGTTTCTCCAAGCTGGGGGTGCCGATCGCGTTCTGGTCGCGCTCGTTTGACCAAGTGAGTGCGGTCGGCGCATTTATCTTGTTGCCACTGATTTATCTCGGTGGGGTTTTCTTTTCTCTCGAAAATCTGCATCCGTTCTGGAAAGCCATTTCTCAGTTCAATCCAGTTCTGTATTTTATCAATGGCGTGCGCTACGGGGTATTGGGCACCAGTGACGTCGATATTGGATTGAGTGCTGGAGTGAGTTTGGCCGCTTTGATTCTCTTTCACTTGGTCGCATTGCGCTCGCTTGTGACCGGAAATTACCAACGCTGGTAAACTTGCGGTGCGGCGGATGAGCCGCTCCTTGACGGTCCGTAGCGCACGCAACATAATCCTTCTGGTTTTTCGAACTGGTTTTTGTCTGGTTTCGTAAGGGGCAGGTGCGATGTTCGATTCCCTCTCAGATAAAATTCTGGGTTCCTTCAAAAAGCTGCGCGGCCAAGCGCGCATCACTGAAGAGAACATTCAAGATGCGATCAAGGAAATCCGTCTGAGCCTCCTCGAGGCTGACGTCAACTTTAAGGTCGTCAAAAGTTTTGTCGATTCCGTCAAGGCCAAGGCGCTCGGTGCGGATGTTGTCGGCCAGGTCACCGCCGGTCAGCAGTTCACCAAGATCGTGCACGATGAATTGGTGCGCGTCTTGGGCGGGGATGCGATTGATCTTGATCTTAAAGGCAAGCCCGCCGTCGTTTTCTTGGTGGGCTTGCAGGGTGCGGGAAAAACCACGACTGCTGCCAAACTCGCGAAATACATCCGTAAGCAGTACTCACGGAAGCCTGGTCTTGTCCCTGCCGACGTCTATCGGCCAGCCGCGATCGAGCAATTGAGCACGCTCGGCAGACAAAACGATATTCCGGTTTTTCCATCGCGGGCGGATCAAAAACCTGAAGAGATTCTTGAACAGGCCAAGAAGTGGGCCGAGGAAAACTTCGTCGAAGTGGTTCTCGTCGATACGGCGGGCCGTATGCAGGTCGATGATGAGCTTATGGCGGAACTAGATCGATTGCGGTCGATCTGGGCGCCCCGCGAGATTCTCCTCGTCGCTGATGCCATGCTTGGTCAGCAGTCCGTGAATGTCGCAGAGGGATTCCACCAGCGTCTGGGGCTTACGGGTCTCATTTTGACGAAGATCGACGGCGACGCCCGGGGTGGAGCCGCGCTGTCGATCCGTGAGGCCACCGGTGTGCCGGTGAAGTTTCTCGGTACGGGAGAAAAGACCGATGCGTTGGAGGTCTTTCATCCCGACCGTCTTGCCTCCCGGATTTTGGACATGGGTGACGTCTTAAGTTTAGTGGAAAAGGCGCAAGACGTTGTCGATGAGAAAAGCGCCCGCGCGGCCGCAAAAAAAATTCAAAAGAACCAGTTTACGGTCGAGGATTTCCTGGAGCAGATCCAGATGATGAAAAAGCTCGGCGGCATGGAAAGCATTCTCAAAATGCTGCCGGGCATGGGCCAGATGATGAAACAGGTCAAGGATCTGACGCCGCCTGATAAAGAAATGAAGAAGATCGAGGCCATCATTCGCTCCATGACCAAAGCGGAGCGCCAGAATCACGAAATTCTCAATGGCTCTCGGCGCCTGCGCATCGCCAAGGGCAGCGGGACTCAAGTCAGCGACGTGAATAAGTTCATTAAGCAGTTCGAGGGCGCGCGTAAGATGATGCAGCAAATGATGAAAATGGGATTGGGTGGCAAAGGCGGGATGCCGAGGATGCCTTTCCCATTCCGATGACTTTCCGCTTGCCAGTTTTGTGGCCTTACGTGTAAACATCCGTATCTTTGTCCGAAACAGGAGTTTCTTACGTGGTTGTGATCCGTCTTGCCCGCTTTGGTTCGAAAAAACGCCCGAAATATCGTGTCACTGTCGCTGATTCGCGCCAGTATGTGACGGGCAAATTTCTTGAGGTGATCGGTTCCTATAACCCGTCTCCGCGCGGCGACGAGCCGAAGCTTGTGATGGATATGGAGAAGGCGCAGGAGTGGATCAAGAAGGGTGCTCAGCCCTCGCTCCGCGTGCAAACGCTCATGAAATCGGCTCAGAAATCAGCTCAGAAGGCGTAATCTCTACATTCCGTAGACTGAGCGCTCAAACTAGGCTTTCAAGCTTTCAAAAGATCAGTCAGACTGAAAGTGTTGGCTGTTGGATTTGAAGTTGTTGATGCCCAAGTGGACGTTGATGAAAAGGGTGGGGGGACAATGAGCTATAGTCACATGAGCCTGAAAGATCTTGTCGAGTTCATGGCGAAGTCCTTGGTCGATCATCCCGACCAAGTTGAAGTCAACGAAGTCGTCGGTGAGCAAACGACGGTTGTCGAGCTGAAGGTCGCAAAAGAAGACCTCGGTAAGGTGATCGGTAAGCAAGGCCGGACGGCGCGTTCCATGCGCACGATCCTGAATGCGGCGAGCACGAAGCTGCAAAAGCGCAGTGTTCTTGAGATCGTTGAATAAATATCCCTAGACCTGGACCAGCTCTAGGAAATCGCCTGAAAATCAGTTATAGAAAGGTGCGTCAAAAGCGCACCTTTTTGTTTTTTAGCACGGGCTCGCAATCCAAGCAGATATACGGGCCGGTGTGCGAAAGGCTGGATATCCTTGAAAGAATTTGTAACTGTCGGTCGTGTGAAAGATGGTCATGGCCTCAAGGGCGAACTCTTTATCACGCTGTTTGCCGGGGAAGCCGCCTGGCTGCCCAAACTCAAGGAACTACGTCTCATCCCACCGGGCGATCTCGAGGGGCCAGCAAAGACCTTCCCGGTTCGTCATGCGCGCCTTCACAAGAACGGCCTCATTGTTCTCAGTCCTGATATTCGTGGGCGGAACGAAGCAGAGAGCTTAAAAGGCTGGATGCTCGAGATCCCTGGCGAGTTTTTGGTCTCCGAGGCCGGAGAGCAGATCTATTTGGCGGAAATTGAAAACTTCAAAGTCGACGTTGAGGGCCGTGGCGAGATTGGCAGAATCACGGGCTTTTCTAGTAACGGCATTCAGGATCTCTTGGTTGTGGCGACGGATAAGGGCGAGTTTGAAATTCCCTTCGTGGACGCGTTCGTTCAAGAAATCGACTACGAGAACGAGACGATTCGAATGTCGTTGCCAATCGGCCTTCTCGGCGAGGAGCAAGACGGCGAGCCGAACGATGGTCTATTGAACCGGTCGGCGAGTCCGTCCAACTGAAGAAAACCTTATGCGATTTACGGTCTTAACCTTGTTTCCTGAAATGGTCCTGCAAGGCTGCTCGCACGGAGTGGTGGGGCAGGCCGTTCACGACGGGAAAATTCGTGTGGAGACCCTCAATCCTCGGGACTGGACGACGGATGTCCATCACACCGTCGACGATCGGCCATTTGGAGGCGGCGACGGCATGGTGATGCTGCCGGGGCCATTGGAGTCTGCCGTTGCCAAGGCCGTGAGCGGCTGTTCCGTTCCGCCGCGTAAAATCTACCTCTCAGCTCGCGGCCGCCCGTTCACGGATCAGTTGGCGCGCGAGCTGGTCGCTTCGCCAGAGGTGATTCTCTTGTGCGGTCGTTACGGTGGCGTGGACCAACGGCTTTTAGAAGCCGAGGAGTTCGAAGAAGTCTCGATCGGTGATTATGTGCTCAGCGGTGGAGAATTGGCGGCTCTGGTTTTGATCGACGCCGTCGGCCGTCATGTGCCGGGCGTTCTCGGTAATGCGCTTTCGGCGGAAAATGAGAGCTTCGCCGTCGGCCTTTTAGAGCATCCGCAATTCACACGGCCGCGGCAGTGGCGGGACCTGGAAGTGCCGGAAATATTGCTCGGTGGAAATCACGCCAAGATCCGCCAATGGCGGCATCATCTGGCGATTCTGATCACGGCGCAGACCCGACCTGAACTGCTGGCGAATCTCTCGGTACGCGAGGTGCGGGAGGCATTGGCTCGTTTGGATCAGTTGGCCGAAAGTGTGCGGAGAGCCACGGGGCTCAAGGATGTGGAAGGTATTCGCCTGCGCCTGGAACGTCGCTTGGAGATGGCGGTGTCACCATGATCCGAATCGCCGTCGGGTTGCTTCATCATCCCGTTTTGGATCGCCATAAAAAAGTGGTTGCCACCAACATCACCAATCTGGATGTGCATGATATCGCGCGGGTCAGCCGTGTGTATGCCGTCGAGAAATACTTTGTGATCCATCCAGCGCAGGAGCAGCTCATGTTCGTCGCGCGTCTCTTGGATCATTGGCGTGTTGGCGATGGACAGCGATTTAACCCGATGCGTGCTACGGCGCTCACGATGGTGGAAACGGCCTCCAATGTGGGCGAGGCCATCCGAAATTTTGATCCCGACGCGGTCGTCATCGGCACCACGGCCCGGCAAATCGATGGTGTCGCCCGTGTTTCGTTCCAAGATCTTCGTGGATTCCTGCGGACCGGGACGATTCCGGAAGGGTCAGGCGCGGATTCACGTATCAGATCCGCTTTAGAAGGTCGCCGTTCGATCCTTTTATTGTTCGGGACTGGCTTTGGGATGACCGAGGACGTCCTGCGATCCTGCCATTTGCTATTAGAGCCGTTAAAGGGAGCGCCGCCGCTCGACTACCGGCACTTATCCGTGCGTTCTGCGGTAAGTATCTGTCTTGACCGCCTACTTGGTGCATGGTAGCAAGTTCGCTACAGTTTTTCTCAGGGGAGCGCCATGTCCGATCTGGTTCGCACGGTAACGATGAAGACGATTGCCGACAAGAAAAAGAACATCGATGACTTCAAAGCCGGCGACACAGTTGGTGTTTACGTCCGTGTCCGCGAAGGTGAAAAGGAACGCGTTCAGCTTTATCGCGGCGTTGTTCTGAAGCTTCAGGGTTCGGGTTTGACCCGCTCTTTCACGGTTCGCAAGGTGAGCGCTGGTGTCGGTGTTGAGCGGACATTCCCGTTCAACAGCCCATCGATCGATCGTGTGGAACTGATCTCGCGCGGTAAAGTTCGCCGTTCGAAGCTCTACTTCCTGCGGACCCTCAAGGGTAAAGCCGCTGCGATCGCGTCTGAACTCGTTGGCGACCGCTCGTCGTCAGCTCAGGAAACTCCCGCAGCGGAGTAAGACTGACTTCTTCGCTCTGGCGGAAGTCTGATACGAAGACGGTCCTCGTCGTACGAGGGCCGTTTTTGTTTTTTGATCTAACATCGTATTTCGACGTTCCATCGCCCCATAATCACACCACACTCATGTGCTGGAGTTCTTCCGACTTGGATTTTGACTCGAGCTTTGTCAGGTGCCACGGGTCTTGCTATCGTGGCTGTTATGACAAAAGCGAAAGCATCCCGTTCCGAAGATTTTCCTCCGTTTGACTGGCAAGTGCTTGAGCCCGCGCCCATCATCGGGGTCGATGAAGTGGGTCGAGGTTGCCTTGCGGGTTCCGTCTATGCCGCGGCGGTCATTTTGAATTCTGACTTCTCTCTCGAGGGCGTGACCGATTCCAAGCTCTTGTCCGAAACTCGGCGCGAACTTTTGGCGCCTGAGATCGAGCGCCAAAGTCGCGCGTGCATCGGCATTGCTACGGTCGAGGAGATCGCCGAAATCAATATTTTACAGGCGACTTTTCTGGCGATGCGCCGAGCGATCGAAGGGTTGAGGGTGAACTCCGGCCATATCTTGGTGGACGGAAATCAGATGATCCCGAAACTTCCAAATGTGTTTCGGCAGACGACATTGGTGAAGGGCGACTTGCGTGCGTCTCCCATCGCCGCGGCTAGCATCGTCGCAAAGGTCGCCCGCGATCGTTACATGGCGGAACTCGCCGATCGGTATCCGGGGTACGGCTTTGAAAAACACAAGGGCTACGCTTCACCCGAACATAAGAGCGCGATTCAAAGACTTGGACCTTGTATTGAGCACCGTCGCACAGTCGCAGGTGTCCGCGAATATTGGCCTCATGA
>JAMPXM010000120.1 GCA_023701225.1 Pseudobdellovibrionaceae bacterium
CACCGCCCCCCTCCTCCACTCCTCCGCTCGGGCACTGCCCCACCTGCCGCACGCCTCCCTCGCTCCGTTGACCGAGATCAATTGGAAAGATTGACCGGATCCTATAGCTTTTTCTCAGCTCTCTCCCCTCGACCAAAACGCCCAACATTGGACGGCTCGAATTTTTCCCTCCTGTGCATTTACGCACACAACCCATTTCCCGAATTGATCTGCGTCCAGTGCATATGAAAGCGTCTCCGAAGCATTGTGCCCACCAGCCCATCTTGGGGCGATGGGTTCCACCGGAAGTAGAAAAGGAGTCATTCATGGCAAGATCGATGAAGAGTTCGAGCAAGCGAGGCACTGCCCGCCGCAGATCAGCTAGCAGATCAGCCAATCCACGTGCGAGCACCGTCGCGCGAAGCGCCGGAGCACGTAAGACGGGGCTTCGGCGAGCCAACGCGAAGAAGTCCGGACACGCATCTCTTCGATCTCGCAAATCGGTATCTCCGGCAAAGGCTGCGGGATCGAGTTCCCGAGCACTCTCAAAATCAGCATCAACACCCAAGAAGCGCATGGCCCGCCGCCCGGCAGCACGCCGAGTGAGTGTAAAAGCACGCACCAGGAATAAGGGAATGCTTTCAAAGGCGGCAGCTGGAATCAAACGTGTCGCCCGCCGGACGGAACGTATGATCGAAAGCTCACGCTCAACTCATTAATTTTTGCTAGACTCCGCCACCTACCTCTCGCGATGCTAAGGCGTCATGAAAGCAGTGGTACAAAGAGTTAAGCGGGCCCGTGTGACGGTGGATGGCGACGTCGTCGCCGAGATCGGGCCCGGTCTTCTCACCTTCCTCGGAATTGAACGCGGAGATGGCCCGATTCAATTGGAATGGCTCATCAACAAAATTGTTGGCCTACGGATTTTTGCCGATAGCGAAGGTAAAATGAAGCATTCTATTCAAGACACGGGCGGTGCGCATCTGATCGTCAGCCAGTTCACACTCATGGCAGATACGAGCAGGGGTCTTCGCCCAAGTTTCACTCAAGCGGCGCCACCAGACGAGGCACGGCCGTTCGTTGATCTCGCAATAGAGCTCAGTCGAAAGCGCGGAGTCATAACCCTTGGCGGACGATTTCAATCTCATATGGAAGTCGAACTTACAAACGATGGGCCGTTGACCCTCGCGCTAGAGAGCCCAAAATAGATTCCATTTGCAATCCGATTGCTCGCCAGTAGAGACTGACCTCCTCTTTTCGAACTGCTTTACTGTAACCGATAGTACATTGAGGAGTTTGCGTGATGGTCACTTCGAAGGATCTTTATTTCTCATGGCTCACTTCGCTCTCCAGACGGCTCGGCATGCGCACCTCGAACACCTCGAAGCTTCATCGTTGGTTCTTGTCGATTTTCGTTTGCGGTACTTGTGCGTACTCGGATGCCCTTCATGCTCAACCCAAGACAGCGCCGACCGCCTTACCGACAGAACATACAGGCCCTCGATTCATTGATTCCACAAACATGCTGATTTTTCCCCACTGGTCAGCCGGAATTGGCGTCCAAACGATTTCGAGTAGCAAGGGCGTTGGCTTCGAAGTCATGACACCTTCCTTTCTCTACGGACGCGGAGCATTCCGGTTTGGTTACTCGCGTCATCAAGTCCAAGGACTCAACGAAGATGCGTTCGCCTCCAATCCAAATAGTGGCTTTGAATATCTGACCTATCAATCCTACTCACTGCAGCTTCTCGTTCCATTCGGAAGTGGGGTTGAAAGCATCAATCCTTATTTAGGCGGAGGCATAAACATCATCCGACCAGAAAGTTCTCTTTCGGGTGATTCGTCGAACGTGAACTTCGGTCTTTTGGGAGGACTGAATATTAGATTTCACAGTCCAGGGTCATCAAATACTCGCTGGTCGATATTCGGCGAATTTGGCTACAACACAGAAAATGTGACCGCCGACAAAATCATCCTCGATCCGCAAGTTGCAGATGGAATGTTGATCCGCGGTGGTCTCCGTTACTTTTTGTAAATTGGTTCGCAGTTCGAGAAGCTGAAGTCACGCGGACATCAATTTTACTCCGAGTGACTTCAGCCCGACTCCGCCCCTTGACTGAGAACTTCGATGTACGCGACTCCCAACGACTCTTCAACCTGGCGAATATTCTTCACCAAATAGTTCTTCACATTGCGAAAGTCTCGCCCCCAGGCCACGACGCGCGTAAAAACGAGGTCAGCCCAGAACTTACGTCCGCCCACTGGTGTTTCCCGCACTTCTTTCGCGGTCAGCGGGTGTTGATCCAGTATCTCTTGTGCAATATGACCAGCGACAACTCGAAAAAAGTTTTGTGTCCCCACGCGCGTTTTACCACGCACATGAAGATGAATGTGGTTGAAATGAATGGCGCGGCCATGCACACGAACACCAAATCTGCGAGCTGCACTACGAATACGACTCTGAATGAAGTTGATATGACGAATCAGCGCGCGTTGCCCCCGCGCTCTTTCAGATTTCAAAACCACATGTAGACTTTTGCGCGGGGAAAGAGGCCGTCGATGTTTTCTCCGACCACGCGCCAAGGATCCACCGTGTTTCGTCCTCGCGCGCGGAACTAGGGCTTCGATCGATTTCCGAATGGACGCTGCATCTCGCTGTTGAGCGCGATCAATCGAACTCTCTATCATTTCTCCGGACACGAGCTGACTTGTCTGCATGACATGCCCGTCATGCAAGGACGCGATCACTCCTCATAACAAATAGGAGCTCCCCCCCCCAACTTCGATCCGCCTTCCGGCCAAACACCCGTCCATCGGCACTCAGTACGTCTCAAAGCGGCACTGCCCCTGAACCCCGGGCGCCTTCGGGCAATGCCCCCATCCGGTGGGGCTTCAGGGTGAGGAAGGACTCTTGCGCGGCATTGCCCGGAGGATGGCGCGTCGTGAGGGGCAGTGCCGCCTTCCTGGAGGAGTGGCGCGTGGGGTGCGGGTTTGGGAAAGTTTTTCGGCTTGTTTCAATGTGAGATGGAAACTCAACGGGAAAAGTTTGGAAATGGGCGGTTTTCGTATCAGTGCGAGACGAATTCCGTGAAAAGTGACGATTTCCTCACCCTGCTATTAGGAAAAGGCGATACTGGTGATAACAAATCGTGAGCCTCAGCGGTACGTCTTCTCAATGGCTCGCGGAACCAGGGGGTTCCCTATGAAACCGACCAACTTTGGCCGGATTTTAGGTCAAGTGGCGTTGAGCCTGACCATCACCCTCCTGCTTCCCGCGAACCTTTGCCTGGACGTCTTCTCTCAAGCCGAAGCATTTGTGGTGTCCGCCCGTGACGTGGTTCAAATCGACCACTCCTCGCGCGTGACACACGCCCAAGAGCTTTTGGGAGTCAGTGCCGTTGAACAAGCTGACATCGCTTCGAGCCAAATCGCGGAAAGTCTGGAGACTTACATTCGAGATCACGTCAGTGCATCGCTTCGCGCGAGCGATAAAGGACTTACGCGCAAAATCACGCGCGCCATCATTCGCGAGGCGAAACACAATCAAATGGATCCGGTTTTCGTAATGTCGATCATCGCCCAAGAAAGCCGATTCAACACGCGCGCACTCGGTCGTCATGGTGAAATCGGCCTCATGCAAATCAAGCCTTCCACCGCCGAATGGATTGCCACGCGCTTTGGTTTGGAATGGAAAGGCGCCGAATCCCTCTATGATCCGGCCACGAATATCAAAATCGCGACCCAATATTTCGCATGGCTGCGCGCCTCTTTTGCGCGTCGCCCCGCGGCCTATGTCGCCGCCTACAACATGGGTCCGGTCGCCGTCCGCCGCAAACTGGCCGAAAAAATCACGCCCGTCATCTATGCGGGCGATGTCATGGGTAAATACCGCGGTCACTACCGTAAATTGGTCGCTCAAGCTACCAGCCATCGCGAGTTCCTCGTCAGCATGAATCTTCCGAGTTTTGGCAGCCCCGCGCTGAGCTTCAGTCAAGATCTCACTCGCAACTTTGGTCGAGCCTCAAATTAACCGGCGAACCCGCCGATACGTCGGTATGACCCGTATTCCCGGCCCGCCGACATTGTTCGAACGTCTCTTGCGGCGCTTCACTACGATCGTCTCCATGGCAACGCTGATCCCATTTTACACGCTCTGCCTCGCTTGCATCGGGCTCAGTCTGACCCCATCAGTCATGTTCTTTCACTGGGTGAGCGAGCGGACGGCGGAAACTGCGGCATGGCAGCGATATTTGGCCCAGGGCAGTGCCCTCGGGGTTTGTTATTTGATCTATGGGTTGACGTTGATCTTCTTGGTTCCGGCGGTGAACCTTTTGATCGGCGGTCGGCTCCGAGCTTGGCGTGGCACGTATCACTCCGGAATGTCGATCCGCTGGTACATGCACAATGGCCTTGCTTATATCGTCCGCTTCACATTCCTGGAATTCATCACGCCGACGCCCTTAAACCAACTCTACTTTCAAATGATGGGCATGAAAGTCGGTCGCGGCACCTACATCAATTCGTCGCACATCTCCGATCCTTCGTTGATCACTCTTGAAGAGAAAGTCACCATCGGCGGTTCCGCCGTTATCGTCGGTCATTACGGAGTCGGCGGTTTTCTTGTACTCGCTCCGGTCGTGATCCGCCAAGGCGCAACCATTGGTCTGCGTGCGACTGTCATGGGCGGCACGGAGATTGGCGCCGGAGCGAAGATCCTGCCCAACTCTGTTGTTCTTCCGAAAACGCGCGTCCCGGCCGGCGAGACATGGGGCGGAGTCCCCGCTCAAAAAATCGATGTCCGCAAGCTCGACTCGGGAGAGGCCGCTCCTCCCATCGCGGTCGGCGCCGAATAATCGCGGCTCCGCGCTCCTCTCAATAAGATTGCGATTCACGGCGCTTCTCGATAAAACTGCACACGAGGAGATCACTCGTGTCGATACGTACAGAAGACGAACTCGCGGCGCTCAAACGCATCGGACGCATAGTCGCAGACTGCTTGCGCTTTATGGGCTCCAAGCTCGAGCCCGGAATGACCACGCGGGAACTCGACGATCTCGGACGCGACTTTCTCCTCGATCACGGTGCGCGTTCGGCACCCGAACTGGTTTATGAGTTCCCCGGCGCCACTTGCATCAGTGTGAACCACGAAGTCGCGCACGGCATTCCCGGCGAGCGACGGATTCAAGCCGGTGACCTCGTCAATATCGACGTGTCGGCCGAACTCGACGGATTTTTTGGAGATACAGGAGGATCGTTCATCGTACCTCCAGAAACCAAAATCAAACGTCGACTTTGCGATGCCACCCGACGCGCGCTCGACGCCGCCATTCGACAAGCGACGGCAGGGGCTCCGGTGAATCGCATCGGAAAGACGATCGAGTCCGAAGCTCGTGCCGGTGGATACACTGTGATTCGCAACCTAGGAAGCCACGGTGTCGGCCGCGCGCTGCATGAAGAGCCGAAATTTATCGCTGGATTTTATGATCCAAAAGACAAGCGCATACTCAAAGACGGTATGGTCATTACGATCGAGCCATTTCTGTCCACGGGTGCGAGCTATGTCGAGGACACTGGCGATGGCTGGACGCTAGCAACATCCTCGCGTTACTTCTCCGCGCAGTATGAACACTCAATGGTGATCACCAAAGGCCAGCCGATCATTCTGACGCTGCCTTCGTGAAGGCGGCTCCATCCCGGCACACGATCTGCAGATCGACCATTCTTTCAAAAACATCCAAGAGTCCGTCGTGAGCGTGTCCTTCTGGCAAACGGCCGAGCCCGCGCTCCGCGCATCGCTCCAAAAGCGCGTGAATCGCTTCGATCGTCGAAACGCATACGGGTTTGGGTTGTTTGCGAATCCGATAATTCGACGGTCGGTCCGGCCGAAACATGATCTGCGGCATGCGACTGAGAACTTCGCTTCTTTGCACCATTTTCCGGGCCTCGGACCAAGTGCCATCGATCACGAAGACTCGAATCCCGCGCGGAGCCGATACGAGCGTCGAAAGGTCCGTGCCCGAGTCATCGAGATCCAAACTGCCCGGCCCAGGAAATAAAACCACCGAGCGCCGGTCCGTGTCCTCCGCCCAACTCCGAAGACGAGAATCCCGATCCAACATCGGCGCATCACCACGAATGAGGACTGAGTTTTGAATCGAAAGGTGCGCCAAGCGTGCCGTTCCAATCGCGCGCTTGGTTTCTCTCGGATGAATCAAAATCACCAGCTCAGGATCCGACTGAAACGGCGTCAACGATCGGCACATGCATGTGATACGCGGACGAAAGCAACGAAAGCACGTCGGGCGGCAACGCGCGAACTCCGAAGACATTGAGGTTTGAGAAAAATCACTTAGGCGTTGGCTTGTTTTTGAGCGCATGATTCACGGCTTCTACGAGTTTAGGAACATCGGCAGAGGTCAAATTCATGAACCATTGGCCCTGCGGATACAGCACGGCGACGATGCCTTTTTCGCAATGACCGAGACAGCCGGAGTTATTCACGCGGACCCGCTTGCCCCATCCAGAAGCCGGATCTCGAGAAACCTGCTTCAGCTGATCGCGCAATTCCGCAGCACCTTTGGCGCCACAACATTCGCCATTCGCTTTCACGTTGGTGCAAACGAAGAGATGGGCGTCCAATTGAAAATCCGAATGACGATCGTCCATCACCTAACGGTGCCTGCTTCGTCCTGATTTGTCCAGCCCGTGACGCTCGAGTAGGAAACCTCCGACAGAAACCTCCGGAAACCACTGTTGACAGAAGACGTGACCCGAATGGATCGTGTGTGGACCCTGAGGAGGAATTCGATGCACCATCGCCCAGACTGCGTCCTCTGCCGAAAAATCCAGGCCTGCGATGACCGAACCGATGCAACGCTGATCGAAGAGTTCAAGCATTCGTTTTTTGTCCTGGGTGATCACCAGTTTTTCAAAGGGTACTCGATGGTGGTCGTCAAGGATCACGTGCGCGATATGATGGATCTCCCGGGCAAGCTGCAGATGGAAGTTCTCCAAGAAGTCATGTTCGCCAGCCGCGCCTTACAAGAGACTTTCCAGCCTTGGAAGCTCAACCATGCCTCACTTGGCAATGTCGTCACTCACATTCACTGGCACATCTTCCCGCGCTACGAAGATGACCCAGATCTTCTTCAACATCCTTGGTTCCACTCGGCGGAATTTGATCATCATAAGATCAGCGCGGACTTGGCCCGTGAACGCGCGACCCTCATCCGCTCCCATCTCTGAGATTCAAACAGGCGCATTTCCAGGCTACTCAGCGACTTCGCGCACGCGCGACTCGCGCAACTCAAACAACACTTCATGCGTCGGCCCCAAGCGATGAATTCGACCATCACGCAACCACAAAATCCGATCGCACGTCTCCAGCGTCGACAAACGATGCGCGATGATCAATTGCGTACGACCACGAAAAAATTCATCCGTCGCCCGCACGAGGATTTCTTCTGACTGCGGATCTATCGCGCTGGTCGCCTCGTCCATAATAATGATCGGCGCGTTCTGCAGAAGACAGCGAGCCATACAGATGAGCTGCCGCTCGCCTAGCGAAAGGTTTCGACCACGCTCCTCGATTTGGACGTCCAACCCCCGGGGCTGAGATCGAAGCCAATGCAGCAGTCCGACCCTTTCCATCGCATCGGTCAGAGTCGCGTCAGGCAGCGAAGCCCCGAGTCCTAAATTCTCTCTTAACGAACCACGAAACAGAGTCGGCTCCTGGGAAATCAGCGCGATGGATCGACGGAATCGACTGAGTTCCACCTCATCCACGCGCGGCGGACGATTCATCTCGAGTAACGGCGCATATCCATCAATGGCAATACGGCCCCTCTCGATCGGATACAAATGAAAGAGCGCCTGGATCAGGCTGCTCTTTCCACTCCCGGTGCGCCCGACGATCCCGAGACGCTCGCCGGGCCGAACTTTGAATGAAACGTCCTGCAACACATACGGCGCGTTCGGGTCATAACGAAACCACAAATTCTCAACGCGGACTTCGGCATTCGAAGCCATTGCAAAGCGCGTCGACTGAGCCGCGATGTCTGAATCCCGCGACACTGTTGAATGAGCCGTCGGATGCGCCGTCGGAAAGGTTGCGCGCTTCGGCAGGCGCAAACCGGGCTCTAGCTCCCGTCGCAAATAATGATCCAGACGTTCGACACCGGTCATTGCTTCCTCAAACTGCGACATCCATTCAAAGAACATCTGAATGCTGCCGCTGGAAAGCACGATGAACGTGAAGGCAACGCCGATGGATCCGACGCTCACCTGCCCTGATCTCAACAACCAGAATCCACCTAATCCCGCCGCCAACAGCAATGACGCTGAAAGCACGCTCATCTGATAGTTGAAACGAAAGACCGCGGTAAAAGTCGACAGCCTCTGCCCGAGAAACGCATCGTTCAGTTCGCGAAAGCGCCGCAAAAATGTCGCCTGCCGGGCAAAGACACGAATCGTCCCAGCCCCTTGTGTGGTCTCGGCAAAATGAGCGATCGACGGCGCTCGGTTCGCTGAAAGCGCACGACGCTCTTCACGCAAGCGATCCCGGTTGGCGCGATAAATGAAAAAATTTAACAAGGCTCCAAGTGCGACCAAGGGAAAAGACCAGGGACTCGCGATGCTGATCAATATGGCCATGGAAGCGAGATCGAAAATGATGACACAGAATTCGGCCAGCGGTCCCCCGAATAGACGAAAGACGTTTCCATAATCACTCGAAAAGCGCGTGACGACGGCGCCGACCGGAGTCGTGTCAAAGAACTTCATTGGTAGCCGGCTGGTACGCAACGTCACTTCGTCATACAGATGACTGACTGCCTTGGCGCTGGTCCGGGAAAACAAAAGGCGAAAACAAAGCGTCATCGCGAAACCCGCCAACGTCACTCCCGTCAAACGAAGGAGGATCTCAGAGGGCGTCAAACCCATGAGAAACGACGGGACCGGCCGACAGACCGCCGGTGCCTGACAAAACGTATCGACCCATGCGCCGATCCAGTTGGCGTTGGAGAGAAGCAAAAAGCGCCCTACAAAACCAATGAACAGCAAAACCGACATTCGCCCTAGATAGCGACTATAGGCAAAGCGCAAGGTCTCAAACACGCTCGCACTGAAACGACCCGTGAAACGCGTTTCTTTTTGCATGAATGAGACACGCTTAGCCGCCGACACGAGGCTCTCCTACGACCGCCAGGTCCGACTCCACGGCCACGACTCCAGAGTTCGCCTCTTGCTGTGCGATCGTCGCCGCGAACCTTCTAAAATCCGCATTCGTGTTCAGCAACTCCTCCAACGTGCCATCGGCGACGATGCAGCCATCTTGCATGAATAGAACTCGGTCGACATACTCCAAC
>JAMPXM010000121.1 GCA_023701225.1 Pseudobdellovibrionaceae bacterium
CCATGGTCAGTGCCGAAGAAGCGCAAGTTATCGATACCAGTGAACTCTCCTTTGAGGAAGTGGTCGAGCGTGTCGAAAAGCTGATCCGCCAGGGTCTGGGGTCGCGCCTACAGCCGCGCGCCTGAGCCAGGCGGTCTTCGCATATCATTTTTATGGTTTTTATCGTTGGATGGGATGCACCTCTTGGGTGCGTTGGGGAAGAGCCGGATCGGTGCCGACTTTCTCTTCCTTATCAGGCCCTTGAATCCCTTTGACTTCACCGATTTAGCCTCTATAACGGACGTTCCATCTCGCAAGCCCAGTATCTGCGCCCGAGAGGAACCGAAAACGGGTCTAGAGCCGGTTTTCAGAAGGAGGAACCCCTATTTTTATGGTGAGTGATAAGACGAAAGTGACCAAGAACATGACCAAGGCGGAGCAGGAGCGTGCGCGCGTCCTGGCGCTGTTGGAGGAAAGCGATTCGGACACGCGTGGTGGTGGCCGTGGAGAGGACTTCGAGAATCTTTTCGAAGCTTCGATTAAAGAGCGCGACTTCAAAGTCGGTGACGTTGTCCAAGGGACCGTCGTGGAAGTGCAGTCCGACTATGTGCTCGTCGACATCAACTACAAGTCTGAAGGCTTGATCCCGATCAACGAATTCCGTGTGGTCGAAGGTGTGCGCAGCGTGAAAGCTGGCGACCAGGTCGAAGTCTATATCGATCGCGTCGAGAACGAGAACGGCATGGTCGTTCTGTCCAAAGACAAGGCGGACATGCTCCGTGCTTGGAACGACATCTCGCGCGCGGCCGAAAACGAGGAACTCATCGAGGGTACCATCATCGCGAAAGTCAAAGGCGGCTTGAGCGTTGATATCGGCGTGAAAGCGTTCCTGCCCGGCTCGCAGATCGATCTGCGTCCCGTGCGTAACATGGATGCTTACATCGGCAAACGTTACAAATTCAAAGTCATCAAGTTCAACAAGAAACGCGGAAACATCGTTCTCTCGCGTCGCGCGCTCCTCGAAGAAGAGCGCGAGAATCTGCGTACGCAGACTCTCGATGCGATGAAAGAGGGTTCGATCGTGACCGGTATGGTGAAGAACATCACCGACTACGGCGCGTTCATCGATCTCGGCGGCATGGACGGTCTTTTGCATATCACCGACATGAGCTGGGGCCGTGTGAAGCACCCGAGCGAAATCCTGAACATCGGCGACGAAATCAAAGTTCAGGTTCTCAAGTACGACACCGAGCGCGAGCGCGTTTCTCTCGGCTTGAAGCAGCTTCAGTCGGATCCGTGGGAAAGCGCGGCAGCTGCGTTCCCGGCCGGCACGAAAGTCAAAGGCAAGGTTGTTTCGCTGGCGGACTACGGTGCATTCGTTGAATTGGCGGAAGGCGTTGAAGGCCTCATCCACGTCAGCGAAATGTCGTGGACGAAGCGCGTGAAGCATCCTTCGCAGATCGTCAACGTCGGCGATGAAGTCGAAGTCGTCGTCATCGAAGTCGATGGTGCGAACCGCCGCATTAGCCTCGGCATGAAGCAACTCCAGCCGAATCCTTGGGTCGAACTCAAGTCGAGCTATTCGCCCGGTACGATCATCGAAGGCGAAATCAAGTCGATCACCGACTTCGGTATCTTTGTTGGTATCGAAGAAGGCATCGATGGCCTCGTGCACATCAGCGACTTCTCGTGGACGAAGCGCGTGAATCATCCGTCGGAAATGTTCGCAAAGGGCCAAAAGGTCCGCGCGGTTGTTCTCGGCGTCGATGTCGAGAACGAGCGTTTCTCCTTGGGTATCAAGCAACTCGAGGCGGATCCGTGGTCGAACCTCGGCGAAAAGTACCGCGTCGGTACGCAGCATGACGTGAAAGTCGTCAAGCTCGCGGACTTCGGCGTGTTCGTGGAACTGGCCAGCGATATCGAAGGCCTGATCCACATCTCCGAGCTCACCACTGATCGCATCACGAAGCCGGAAGAGTTCGTGAAAGTGGGCGACGTCATTCGCGCCGAGATTATCTCGGTCGACCAAGAGGCCCGCAAGATCGGCTTGTCGTCGAAACTCGTGAAACTGCGTGAGTCAAAAGCGGATGTCGAAGACTACGTGAAAAAAGCCACGTCGACTTCGAAGACGAGCCTCGGTGACTTGTTCGCCGATCAGCTCAAAGGCTTCGGCAACGGTCAGGGCGAAGGTTAAGATCGGCGCCGCAAGGCGCAGATCAAAATCAGAATCCAATTTGAGTCAGAGCGTACGTCGCCTGACGCCCATGAAAGGGAGCCCGCAAGGCTCCCTTTTTTTTGGGTGTAGTGGGCGAGCGAAAGGGCGAATGAATCGAATGTGCTGGGCCGCTGGTTGATTTCGCCCCGCGCTCTTGCTTTTCTGGCTTGCCATAAGCTTTGCGTGGAAGGAAGGTTGGCATCGTGAAGAAAACGTCATCTCCTCGCAGGTCGCCCAAGGCGTCAGTTAAATCCTCGATCAAGTCCTCAGCGAAGCCCTCAGAGAAGTCCTCGTCCAGGGCCAGTTCGAAAAGGAGCAAGGTCGCTAAGCGAGCTCTTTCGGATAACACTTCGGATACCACTTCGGAGGCGGATACGGGCTGGCCGATGCGTCGCTCTGTATTGGCTCGCCCAGATCGCGCGAAGTACGTGCGTGGCGAAGTGCGGCCGAGTGGCTGCGTTTTTTGCCTAGCGGCAAATCAGGGTCCGAAATTTGAGTCTCTGTGCCTCTACCGTGGCAAAACCGCGATGGTCGTTCTCAATAAGTATCCCTACAACAATGGACACATCTTGGTGTTGCCACTGCGTCACACGGGCGATCTGACGGATCTCACGAAAGAAGAGCACACCGAGATTCATGATCTCCTGCGCGAGGTCGTGCGCATATTACGGCAGGTTTATGAGCCGGCTGGATTCAACGTTGGATTGAATTTGGGGGCGGCAGCGGGAGCCGGTATCCCGGATCACTTGCATTATCACGTTGTGCCTCGTTGGCGAGGGGATACGAACTTTTTTCCCCTGCTGGCGGGCACCAAAGTCGTGGTCGAAACTCTTGAGCAGACCTACGAGCGTTTGTTACCTTCGTTTCAGTCGTTGTTCTGAGCGGTTATTGCTAGGAAATCTGAGGTCAAAATGGCGCATCCGGAAGTGGATATTGAACTCGATCATATCGGGATCGCGGTTGAAAACCTCGGCTCGGGCTTTGAAATTTACAAGGCTCTCGGTTTTACAACGCTGGAAACAGAAGAGGTCCCGAGCGAGAAGGTGAAGGTCGGCTTTATTCATTTGGGAAACCGTGCCAATCTCGAATTGCTTGAGGCCACGACTCAGGACAGCACGATTCGTAAGTTTCTGGAAAAACGCGGCCCGGGGATTCATCATATTTGTCTGCGGGTGAAGGATATTGACGGGCTGGTGCGCCGTTTGGCGGATGCCGGTGTTCGGATGATCCACACCGAGCCCAAGATGGGGGCGCACAATTGCCGGGTGGCATTCGTGCATCCGGCCTCCACGGGGGGCGTCTTGATAGAACTCAGCCAGAAGATGGGATGATGGGATTCCAAGCGAGCGGTCAGACATGAGTGGTGCAGGCCAGGGAGGCAACAGAGGAATGCAACAGATGTCCGTCGTGCCACTTACGCCGGTCGTGAAGTGGCTGATCATCGCCAATGTCGCCGTGTGGTTGGGTCTGGAGATCATCGTCGGCCGCTTCTTGTTGGATACGCGTTTTGATACGGTTCTTGGCCTGGTTCCTGGACGGGTGATCGAAAATTTCTGGCTGTGGCAGGTTGTTTCGTACATGTTCCTGCACTCCACGTTCACGCCGATGCATTTGGTTTTGAATATGCTGATGCTTTGGTGGCTGGGCTCGGAGTTGGAGCAACGCTGGGGCTCGCGCTTCTTTGTCGCCTACTATTTCGCGACCGGTATCGGCGCTGGATTGATTTACCTGCTCTTCCATACGGGCTTGTTTCTGGTCGGCAAAGACGTCGGGGCGTGGAGTATTCCCGTGGTTGGCGCGTCAGGCGCGATCTTTGGTTTGTTGCTCGCTTATGGAATCTTGTTCGGCGAGCGGATCGTTTACTTCTTCCTCGTCTTCCCGATGAAGGCGAAGTTCTTCGTCATGATCCTGGCGGCGATGGAAGTCGCGACTTTGCTGGGCGGCGGAGGACAAGGCGAAGCGATCCTGTGTCACTTGGGTGGCTTGGTGTCTGGCTTTCTTTTTTTAACGGTCTACACGCGGATCCAGCAGAGCCGGTGGCGCAAGCAAGGTGGCAAGCGTGGAC
The DNA here is from genome assembly GCA_023701225.1 of Pseudobdellovibrionaceae bacterium. GTDB lineage: Bacteria > Bdellovibrionota > Bdellovibrionia > Bdellovibrionales > JAMPXM01 > JAMPXM01. The sequence goes on from JAMPXM010000121.1 coordinate 4,260, forward strand.
GTGGCTTGCGTTTAGTGGTAAACAACGACAAAAAAGAAGGCGAAAAAGGTCCGCGCTACTGGAACTGAAACGGAATTTGGGGGAGGCGAGATGAGTCTGTCGAAAGAAATTGAAAAGCTGAAGTATGACAAACGCCTGACCGACTGGCATTTGAGTCGTGGCAAGATGTCTAAAGAGGAGCTCCAAAAGTACTTGATGAGCCTTCCTGACAGCGGTGAGAACGTCGAAACCTTCCGTTTCTCGGAAGAAGAACGCAATTCAATGAACGGCCACGGTCAGTGAGATATCCGTCGGTCTGCGGACGGGTCAGTAGATGGGTCAGTAGAAGGATCAGTGGGCCCGCTCTCAGTTCGTAGCAGCGGTTGAGGTTCGTGGCGAACAGTCTTCACCAGAGCATGCGGTGACGCTGGTGGAGCCGGTGGTGCCGAGTTTGAGTTCGTCTCGAGCCAATTGGCTGCTGTCTTCGCGCCACTCCTCACCGATGATTTTCAGACCTTCGGCAGTTTGACGTAGGAAGAGAATTTTCTCGCCGAAGTCGGCGTGTTGGTCGGACTGATATTCCTGCAGGAAGCGTGCGACGATCCGGTCTTTGTAGCGCAGGATGACCGGGCGAGAGAGTTTGATGTTGAGCTGCTGGTACTTTTCGTTCAGGCCCGCCTTATAGCGTTTCCACTGCTCTCGATTCATGTTCATAGCCTTGAAGTCGGGTCCGTAAAACGAGATGTAACGTTCCAGATCTTTTGTGCCCCAGGCCGCGCGCCACGCCTCGACAGTTTGGGCAAGCTCCTCGGCCTCTTTCTTCAAGGTTGTCACCGGTACCATTTCGATTTCTTTTTCAATCAAGATCGGCGTCTTGTTGAGGCGCACGTACTGGGTCAAATCGAGGATCACATCATTGCGGACAACGACGCAGCCGCGCGAGCCGCGTGTCAGCGGCGTTTGATCCGGCACTGCATGCAGCCAGATACCGTTTCCTGTTTTTCCGTCACGGCGGTCGAAAAAATTCGGATAATCGGTTGTAAATGCGCGCTTGCCGTATTGCGAGAAATCGAGCGATGGGCCTTCCAGGCGCTCCAGAAGAAAGTAAGCGCCTTCCGGAGTGCGATGGTCACCTTGCGACTTCTTATCACCATCGTTCTTGCCGAGATCCGCAGGATGCTGAGCCACCTGGCGATAGCCGCCGGCGTCTTGCATCCAGACAGTGATCGTGCGCGCCTTCTTGTCGACGACGAACGCATGCGATGAGTAGTAACTTGAGCCGGCGCCCAAGCTTACGAGAGCCGCAGGGACCTTGTCCGCGTAGGAGGCAGAGGACATCGTGTTACCAGGCGGTAATGTTTCAGGCTGAGTCGTTTGTTGCGCTCCCGAATTGAGCGATGCGGCCATGGTCAGGACGAAGGTCGAGGCGGATGCGGCATGTCGACGAAGCGCTGAATATGTGTGCATATCGCTTTTATTATCGGCGGATCGGCCCGAGCTTTGTCAAGTCAGGGTCGTGGGCTTGTCGAGGGAATACGCTCGGTTGACGCGAATCGATTCGTGTTTAAAAGCTACGCAGAACTGCGAAGAATTTCGCGCCTGCCGACCGGTTCCTGGCATAAAGGCGTAAGCCAAAAGTCCCGATAAGAGAGAAGAGTTCGGAGAGACGAATGGCTTCGAGCTGGGAATCACGCGTCAGGAGACGGCAGTATGGCAGACGGCGAAAACGGCGGAGCGGAAAGCGCGAGCGAGGGTCGGTCGTTCGACGCGGGTAAAATTTTGACTCTGCTCTTGGCGGTCCTGAATCTCGGCGTGATGGGCGGTGGCGGGTTCTTGATTTACAAATCCACTCTGGGTTTCGAGCGCCCATCGATCCGCGAAGACGTCGTGATGGAAGAACTCAAAAAAGACCGCGAGTCGGAGGACAATGCCGAGGCGATTCTTTACACGATGGATCCGTTCACCGTGAATCTCAATGGTTCTCCCCGCCGAGTGATTCGGGTCGCCGTGAGTCTGGAGATGCTCGACAAAGAAGGCTTTGAGGAAGTCGTCACCTTGGGCCCCTCCGCACGGGACGCGGTCGTGCAGATTTTGAACGGCAAAGAGTTCAAAGATGTCGAAACCATCCAAGGCAAGCTGTTCCTCAAAGACCAAATCGCCGTGACCTTGAACAGTCATCTCAAGTCGGGCGTTGTCAAAGACGTCTTCTTCAACGACTTCTTGGTCCAGTAAGAGGCAGGTGCCGGCTGCGAAATCGCGCATGCGCCGGCGTCGGCCGAAAAGACCCATCACAAAAGACCAATCGGTTGAGCGTCGGCGGATGCTCGCGGTGAGCAGGTGACAAGGATGGTGTTCGCCATCTGGGTTGACACCGTTCCAAACCCCTTGTGAAATTCAAATGTGATAACAAATGGAAAATCCATTTTTAGGACAAGGGGTTACTGGATGTCCTGCGATTTCAAATCGGTCTTGGCCGTGGCGCTGACCGCCGGAGTCCTCCTTTCTTCCGCTCCAGCAGCAGCACAATCCAAATCCGTCCTCACGAAAGGCACGGCGCCGACCGCAAAGAGCGCCTCGGCCAACGCGGCGAATCCGGGTGATATCGGTGCGCAGATCCGCTTTCCCGTGGAAAAATACGCGTTGCCCAACGGACTTGTCGTGCTCCTGGCCGAAGATCATTCCGCTCCTCTGATCAGTTATCAAACATGGTTCCGGGTCGGCTCCAAGGATGAAGAACCGGGTTATACGGGCATTGCGCATTTGTTCGAGCACATGATGTTCAAGGGCGCCAAGCGCTATACCGGCGAGCAGTTCGATACGATCTTGCAAGCCAACGGCGCGACCAACAACGCGTTCACGTCGTACGATTACACCGGTTACTACGAAAATCTCCCGAGTTCGAAACTTGAGTTGGTGATCGACATCGAATCGGATCGCATGGAAAACCTCAACGTGACCGAGGACAACTTGCGCTCCGAGCGAGAAGTCGTCAAAGAGGAGCGCCGTTACCGCGTCGACAACAATCCGCATGGGATGCTCAGCGAAGTCTTGTATGGGACCGCGTTTCGCGTCCACCCTTACCGCTGGCCCGTGATCGGATACATGGCGGATCTGAACAATATCAATCTCGCCAAGAGCATCGAATTTTACCGCCAGTTCTACGCGCCCAACAACGCCGTCATCGTCGTCGCCGGCGACTTTGATACAAAGGAAGCCAAAAAGCTCATTGAGAAATACTACGGAAAAATTCCGGCTCAGGAGATCAAGCGTCGGCCCCGCCCGTCGGAGCCTCCGGTGGCGTCGGCACGTTCGCAATTCGTCGCCAAAGACGTGCAGAACGTTACGTTCGCGATTTCTTATCACACGCCGAAGGCGGGTGAAGAAGAAGCCTACGCGCTTGATTTGCTCGCCAACATCATGGGACGCGGAACTTCGAGTCGCCTCTACAAGCGCTTGGTCTACAAAGATCAGATGGCCGGAAGCGTGAGCGCGTACAATTCAACCAAGCAGGATTCGGGATTGTTGACGCTGACGGTGTCGCTCAAGCCGGGCGCAAACTTTAGCCAAGCGCAGCGCGCGGTGTATGGAGAGATGTGGCAGCCGCGCCATTGGTTGGTCAAGGATCAGGAATTGGAAATGGCGAAGAATCAGACCATGAAAGATTACGTCGATAGCCTCAAAACCGTGCATGGCAAGGCGGAGATGTTGGCGTTGAACGAAATTCTCTTCGGAGACTACGCGCGCGTGTTCACGGACCTGGAGCATTACAATCGGGTCACACCGGAGCAGATTCGCAAAGCGGCGGTGAAGTATCTGTCCCCTGAGAAAAGCATCTTGGCCGTCTTACGCCCACAGGCCGGCAAGAAAAATCCTTGAGGAGTCGCCTGATGATGATTTCGAAGTTCAGCACTCAATCGATTCTCGTGGCGATTCTAATGGTCGTCGCATTGACTCTGACTGCCTGCGGTTCGGCCCCCAAAACGTCGAAAAAGGGGGATACGGTTTTCTCAGCTCCAGCCGCCGGAAACGGAACCCAGCTGCGTCCGTACGGGGAGAAAACTCTCGCCAACGGCCTCAGGGTGCTCTACGTCGAGGATAATTCGCTTCCGTACGTGAGCCTCTCTCTCTTGCTGAAAACGGGAGCCGCCAGCGATTCGGCCGCGTTCCCGGGGCTTTCCCTGTTCGTCGCCGAGATGCTCGATAAGGGAACTGCGCAACGTTCGGCGACGGAGATCGCCGATGAGTTCGGTCGCATCGGTGCGGATTTCTCGGCAGGTGCGACTCCGGATTCGACCGCGATCAGCGCGAGTTCATTATCGATGCATGCGGATCGCATGATCGCGCTGTTTGCGGAAGTCATCATGCAGCCGACATTCACGGAAAGTGAGGTCACGCGCATGAGAAAGCAGATTCTCTCCGCCATTCAGAAGCGCGTCGACAATCCGGAATCGCTCACGGAAACGGCGTGGGATGATTTTCTATTCGCGAATCATCCGTACGCCAGACCTTTGCTAGGAACGACGCGTTCCATTCAGGCGGTCAAACGCAAGCATGTGATACAGCACTATTTGCGTCAGTATCGCCCCAACAACGCCATCCTCGCCGTGACCGGCAAGCTCAGCCCGGAAATGATGGCAAAAGTGGAACAGACTTTCTCGTCGTGGGAGCCGCGGGATGTGCCGGAACTCGTGTATCCTGCGTTCCCGGCGATCGAGAAAATTCAAATCCGTTTGGTCGATAACCCGGCATTGGTTCAAGCACAGATCCGTATCGGTCATAAGGGGATCCGTCGCAAAAACGAGGACTTCATTGCTTTGCGCGTGATGAACACCATCTTGGGCGGGGCCTTCTCTAGCCGGTTGATGGATAAAATCCGCAAAGAAAAAGGGCTGACGTACAGCATTTCTTCGAGCTTTGATGCGCGCATGGATCACGGCCCGTTTGATATTTCGACGTTCACGAAAAACGAGTCGACCGGACTCACGATCACCGAGATTTTGAAAGTCCTCGAGACGTTCCGCAAGGGTGGCGTGACCGATGAAGAAGTCAAACGTGCCAAGGGCTATTTGAAGGGTGTTTTTCCGACGG
>JAMPXM010000122.1 GCA_023701225.1 Pseudobdellovibrionaceae bacterium
GCCGGATCAGCGACGTTGGTGATCTTAAAGCCGCCCATCGATTGGTCAGCCGTGTACGCCACCGTGCCATCTTTTTTGATGTACGCGCCACCGGCCGTCGACACCGCCGAATCCACATATTGCTTGGTCGCAGCACCCAGATTCGCTGCCGGATCAGCGGAAAGAACCAAGAGACCCGTCATCGTATCGCCGGCCTTGTTCACCGGCGTATATCCCAAAGCCGCCTGCTTCGCGGCGAACGCATCGTAGTCAGCTTTCGACAGCAAGCCTGCTGTCACGCCTGCTCCTGATGCGAGCGGGATATTCAGTGTGTGCGCGCCGGCCGCCGAAGTCCACGCCGGTGCCGTGCCACTCGTACCGGGGACAGCGAACGTTTGGGTCGCGTCGCTTAGACCATTGAGAGAAGTGATGCCACCGGCACCGCCCCCGATCATATTCACCCATGCACTGTTCTCATAGGCTTCGAACTTATTCGTCGTCGAATTGTAGCGCATCATGCCGTTCACCGGAGTGCCCGGCTGCTGCGCCGTCGTTCCTCGAGGAATCAACAGGGCGCCAGTGCCCGCGACATCCAATTGCGCTTGTGGTGAGGTCGTGCCGATGCCGACACTTCCGCCAGACACCACCAATTGGTTGGTGCCGACCGCGACTCCATTCGACGGCAAGTTTAATGCGCCGGTCATGGTGTCACCGGCCCGATTCACTGGCGTGAAGCCGAGAGTGCTTTGCTTACCGCTGAGTCCCGCGTCCACATACTGCTTGGTTGCGGCCCCCAAAGCGGCACTGGGATCTGCCGACAAAACCAAGAGCCCTGTCATCGTATCGCCGGCCTTATTAACAGGAGCGAATCCTAATGAATTTTGTTTACCTACCACACTGGCATCGACGTAGTTCTTAGTGGCCGCATGCAGAGCCGCCGTCGGATCTCCGGAGAGCGTCAACGCGCCTGTCATCGAATCACCGGCCTTGTTCACCGGCGTATACCCAAGCGCATTTTGTTTGCCGCCGAGGTTGGCGTCGACATAAGCCTTCGTGGCCGCGTCCTGCGGATTGGTCGGATCCGCAAGACCCACGATCTTTTGTGAACCGAAATTCACGCTTGCCGTCGGCGCGAAGTTACTACCATCTCGCGCCATATAGAGTGTCGAGGTCCCCTGCAGAATCGCGTCGAGAATGCTGTAGTCGGTATTGAACACCCGATTGAAGCGGTTCTGGCTATCGGCCGCCGGAATCGTCTGCACGAAGTTCGAAGGCGTCTTTCCCTGCAACGTGTCCGCGTACAACGCGTACGGCACGGCGTGAATATCCAAGGCCTGGGTCACGGTCTGCGTGCCGAAACCGTCGTTGAATATCAACTTGAGTTTCCTCTGGTGACCGCTGGCAGCCGTGTAGCTTGTTCCTGATCCGCAGGTCAGCGAACCGATGGCCGCACCGGAATTATTGAACGCATCCAGAAGCGAGCTCGTGCCGGCAAAACCAGTCCCCGAGCGAGTGCCGGCCCCCACCGGAATCGCGAACACGCCGGTCGTCCCTGTCATATTGAGATCGTGAGTTTCTTCAAAAAGCAGACAGTCTTCGACACCCGGCGAACGAACCTGCACCGTGAACGTGACACTTGGCTCTTCGAGCGGCTGATCGTTGGCTTTCAAAATCCGACCCTGGAGAGTGAGACCTTGCGGTGACGTCTGCGCAACGGCAAGCACCGGCGCCAGGAGCCAGAACGCCCCCGCCACCAACGCAATTCTTTTCCACGCAGACATTGACCGTAAACCCATCACAACCTCTCAACGTGAACTGACCGCTCCCTGTACTGAAAACTTGATTTTGTAGCCACCATTTGTTGTCGTCGAAATTCCCTGCGTCGTATCTCCCACCGACATCTCAAGTTTCGATCCCTCGGGCGTCGTCGCATCCATGCGGCTTCCAGGAATCAATCCGAGAAGTCGCCCGCCCGCCTGTGGAGACAAAAATGTGACATCGGTCTCTAGACCTGTTCTCGCATTTGTCAGTCGAACACGCTTGGTCCCGGGAATCGTCGCCTTCAGAATGCAGGCCGAGATCCCATTCTGGTCGCTCAGCGTGCAGGCCTGAATCGAAAGTCCTAATCCCGATGCGGCCTGCATTTCTGGCCGATAGCTGGGTACGACGGAATTATCGGAATTCTTCAGATGTACCGCGACGATAACAGATGAGGTTCCATCCGCGGGCGCGGCGGGCCCCGCGATCATTTCCGTGAGCGCGAAGTCAATCTGGCCCTTTTGGTTGAGATGTCGGATGCTGCCTTCGATACTACAGCCCAGCAAGGAACTCGCCATTAGGAGTGACGCAACGATTCGCTTCGTCGGCATACGCGATGCCCACGAAAAGAGTTTCGCAAAGCTGTTGATCAAGTGCGCTGCTCTCAAAATCCCCACCTACGTTCAACGGATGCTCCGGAACTCTGAAAAACCTGGATCGACCAGGTTGAACGTGACTCCGGCTCACATTGCTCCTTATCGGCGGACTAAGGTCAAATTTGTAGGACATTAAGGTAACTGTATCAAATCATGTCAGTTTATAGTCTGAACTCATCATATCATCGTGGATCAATGTGAGAGTCGAAGCCGAAGCCAAACCCATATGTTTCAAATCGAGGCACTCGACTTCACGTGTTTTGACGAATTGTCGCGTCCGGACTGTGGGCTTCGAATGGGCCGGCAGAACGGTGAAGCCGCTCGGGCCAAACCAGACTTCGCTCAGTGGAGAGATATTGAAAATGGCGCGAGCCCCGCCTGAGCGAGGCCTCGCCTGAATCAGTTTGGGAGTGAACTCGCTCTCGAGGCAATATAGTCCGGCGGCCGCTGGCTTTCGTGCAACCCGCGAGCGGCATCGATCTGCCGGTCCACCGCATCCGGAGCGGTACCGCCTTCGGATGTGCGGGCGGCCATGACAGCATCATGCGCCAAGCGGTCCACCACGTCGTCCCCGAAGTCGGGATGGAACTCGCGCAACGCCTCGCCAGTGAGTCCCTCCAAGGCTTGTCCCGTGCGCAAGCAATGCACAACGACCTTACCGACAACTTCGTGCGCTTGGCGGAACGCCACGCCCTTTTGGACGAGGTAATCCGCCAAATCGGTCGCATTGGAGAAATCGCCCTCCAAAGCTTCGCTCATGCGTGCGACTCGAAACTCGGCAGTCGCCAACATGATATGCATCATTTTCAGGCTGGCGGTCACCGTATCCAGAGCGTCGAAAAGATGAACTTTGTCTTCCTGCAAATCGCGATTGTAGGCGAGTGGCAACGCTTTGAGCATCGTGAGAGACGCCATCAGCTGGCCATAGACCCGCCCGACCCGCCCGCGAATCAGCTCGGCGACGTCCGGATTTTTCTTCTGGGGCATGATGCTGCTTCCGGTTGTCACACCATCGTCAAGAATTACGAATCCGAACTCCGGCATGCTCCACAAAATCAGCTCTTCACAAAGTCGCGACAGATGCATCATGACGAGCGAAGACGCCGACAAGAATTCGACGATGAAGTCCCGATCACTGACCGCATCGAGACTGTTTTCACAAAGTCCCTCAAATCCGAGCTCACGCGCAACCATACGACGATCAATCGGAAAGCCCGTGCCGGCGAGTGCGGCAGACCCAAGAGGAAGTCGGTTCGTTCGGCCGCGAATATCCGTGAGGCGCTCTCGATCGCGTTGAAACATCCAGAAATAAGCCATCAGGTGATGCGCCAAAGACACTGGCTGGGCGTGCTGCATGTGAGTCAGGCCCGGGAGAACGGTCCGTTGGTTGAGCTCCGACTTTTCGATCAGCCACGCTTGAATGCGATGCAAATCCTCCTGCATGAAGTCGATTTGCTCACGCAAGAAAAGACGCGTGTCGGTCGCCACCTGATCATTGCGCGACCGCGCCGTATGAAGCTTGCCCGCAACGGGACCGATTTTCACAGTCAGCAAACGCTCGATCTCCGAGTGCACATCCTCTGCCCGTGGCGCGAACTGCGTGCGGCCTTCCCGCAGATCGGCAGCGACCTGCTCCAGCCCCTCGACCATGCGCTCGGCCTCGGCCGTGGTCACGATTCCTGTGGCTCCGAGCATTCGCGCATGAGCGAGGCTAGCGCGAATATCGACTTCCCAGAGGCGGGCGTCACAATCCAGAGAAGACGTAAACGCTTCGACTCGCCGATCTGTTTCTTTTGAAAAACGCCCGCCCCAGAGTTTGCTGTTCATCGTTTATCTCCCGGATTTCAACCGCAAATGCTGATACAAACGCGCCTGTAAACCGAAGTTCTTCACCCACCCCGTGCTCTCGCGTTGGTCAAACGTCGCCGTGTCGAACGATGCCAATTCTTCAGAATACAAAGCCCATAGCGAACTCCGACCGACAACTTGGCAAGAACCTTTGAAGAGACGGAGCTTCACTGAGCCTTCCACCCTCTCCTGGGTTTGCGCGATAAAGGCCTCGAGGTCATCTTTCAACGGATCCCACCACAGGCCCTCATACGCCATTCGACTCCACTCACCGTCGACGATCTTTTTAAACCGCAACTCATCGCGCGTGAGCACCAACGCCTCCAAAGCCGCATGCGCTTTGAGAAGGACCGTCGCGCCGGGACATTCATAGTTTTCACGGACCTTGAGGCCCATCAAACGATCTTCCATGACATCGATTCGGCCAACACCGCACTCACCGGCCAAGTGATTCATTTTTTTGATCAGGGTCGCCGCCGAAGCCTCTTGGCCGTCAATCGCGACCGGTTGGCCGTTGTGAAAACGAATCGCGACCTCGAGCGGATGATCGGGCGCGAGCTTTGCGTTCTTCGTCCACTGAAAGATTTCTTCCGGCGGCGCGAAATCCGGTTCCTCCAGACGACCGCCCTCGATCGACCGGCCCCAGAGATTTTCGTCAATGCTCCAGATTTTCTCCAAGCTTTGCTGAATCGGAACGCCTTTTTTTTGCGCGTATTCGATCTCCCAGCTACGTGTCATATTGCGCTCGCGAACCGGCGCATGAATCAAGGCCTCCGGCAAAAGCGTGCGAATGCCGAGCTCGATGCGAAACTGATCGTTCCCTTTCCCCGTGCATCCGTGCGCGAAACTGGTGGCACCGATCTTCTTTGCCACTTCAACGGCCTTCGCGGCGATGATCGGACGCGCGATCGAAGTCGACATCGGGTAACCCTGATAATCGCCGTTGGCTTGAATCGCCTTAAAGCAATAGTCGCGCGCGAACTCTTCTTTGGCGTCGACCGTGTAGTGTTCTGTCTTCATGATTTGCGCTTTGGACTCCGCTTGACGGATATCCTCGATCGGCTGACCGACATCGACCGTGACGGTGACGACTTCATTGTATCCATAGTCTTCACGCATGAGCGGAATGCACACGCTGGTATCGAGACCACCCGAATAAACCAATACCACTTTCTTCATCACGTTCTCCTGACTCTTCGGCGCGTTCGTCTTTACAATTCCCGAGCAAAGGCCCTCGGCCGCGCGTATGCATATATATGCATAGGATGAGAGCTTCAATAAGAATATACGTTTGACAATCGATTTTTTGTCTCATAAATATGCACAAAATGTGCATAAACATGCGCACCGCAGAGAGTCGACTGAACGTCACGCACGGAATGTCACCTTGTGGGCGGGCGAGCTGAGATCGGAGAGACAAAACAATGAGTTCGACGACACTCGAGCAAAAAAACCAGGGACAAACCGCCGCGCCCGCGACAGGTCACCGCGTCGCCATCGTCGGTGCACGCGGTTACTCGGGACAAGAACTCGCCCGTCTCTTGCTCCGTCACCCCGAAGCGCGGCTCGCGGGCTGCTTCGCTTCCAATTCGTCGACCGGGACTTCGTTTCAACTCTCGCACCTGCTGCCTGAGCCAGGGGCGAAACATGTCCCAACCTGGTTGATGGCGGAGTTCGACGAAAAACTCGCGGACCTGCACACGGTCTTTTTGGCGACTCCGGCCGAGGTCTCTCTTGAACTCGCGCCGCGCGCGCTTGCCAAAAATGTGAACGTCGTCGATTTGAGCGGGGCTTTCCGTTTGAAGCAAGCGACAAATCAATCTCCGAACGAGAAATACCGCAAATGGTACGGTTTTGAGCACACGGAGTTAGAGCTTTTGCTTCAGGCCGACTACGGTTTGCAGCCTTTTGCACGGCCCGCCCCCCACTCCGGAGCGCGATTGGTCGCCAACCCCGGCTGTTATGCGACGGCTGTCCTGATGGCCGCTCTCCCCCTTTTAGAGTCAGGTCTGATCATCCCGGAGTCTCTGGTCATCGATGCCAAGTCCGGCACGAGCGGAGGCGGGCGCAAGGCGAGCGAGAACTTGCTTTTTACCGAAGTCGAAGGCGAGTGCCTCCCGTACAAAATCGCCAAACATCAACATTGGCCTGAAATCGTCGAGGCGGCTTGGCTTTTCGCCCAAGAAGAGATCGCGCCGTTTTTCACGACTCATCTTCTCAACACACGGCGCGGAATTATCGCCTCTCTTTATGCGAAGCTCAAAAAGCCGGCCGACACGGACGCGGCCAGCGAAGCTCGCATCCAGAGCGCGTTTGCGGAAACCTATTCCGGTTATCCGCTCGTGCGCTTTGGCGCTCTCGGGTCTCCAGAAACGGATGCGCTGTTGAGTCTCAAACGCGTCGTCGGCACACCTCGCACGCACATCACGTTCCGTGTCGACGGCGATAAACTTTATGTCTTTTCCACCATCGATAACTTGGTTAAAGGCGCCGCCGGACAAGCTGTCGAAAATTTCAATCGTCTTCTGGATCGGCCGCTTCACCTCGGCCTGACCGATATGGAGGGTGTGCTATGACACCTGGCCCTGGCATTCAACGGACTCCTCTTCCCAAGGGCTTTACGGCTTCGGGCGTAAACTGCGGTGTACGCCGTTATCGTCCGGACCTCGGCATCGTCATTTCCGATCGCCCGTCCGTCGCGGTTGGCGTATTCACGCAGAACCAATGCAAGGCCGCGCCTGTCACGCACTGCCAGAATTTGCTACCATCGGATCAGATCCGCGCGATTGTCACCAACAGCGGCCAGGCCAATGCCGCGACCGGCCCAGAAGGCGTCGAGAACAATCGCGCCATGGCATTTGCCGTCGCCAAAGAGCTCACTTGTCTGCCGCGCCAAGTGTTGACGGCCTCCACGGGCGTGATCGGCCAACAATTGGAAATCGGAAAAATCGTCGAGGCGATGCCCGAGCTCGTCGAGCGCTCCACGGATACGGCTGAAAGTTTCGCGTTGGCGATTCTCACGACCGATTTGGTTCCGAAAACCGTGACGACGACCGTGACCCTGAGCCAAGGGGACGTCCGTATCACCGGGATCTGCAAGGGCTCCGGGATGATTCATCCCAATATGGCCACGATGCTCGGCTACGTCCTTACCGACTGCGACGTGCCCCTCGGCCTTGCGCAAGACATTCTCGTCGACGCGACGAACGTCTCTTTCAATATGATCAGCGTGGATGGCGACACGTCGACCAACGACTGTTGTTTCCTCATGGCCAACGGCGCGTCCGGCGTGCCGTTGAAAACCGTTGAAGACTTGATCGCGTTTAAGAGTGCCGTCACGGACATCATGAAACTTCTCGCGCAGTCGATCGCTGTGGACGGCGAAGGCGCGACCAAACTCATCGAGGTGCGTCTGTCGCACGCGCCGGACCTGTCGCTCGCGCGCCGGGCCGCGCGCGGAGTGACGCTGAGCCCTCTCGTCAAAACGGCGATTCATGGCGAAGATCCGAATTGGGGGCGCATTCTCGCCCGTCTCGGAGCAGAACAAGTGCCCGGTCCGCTGCTCGAAACTATGACTCTCAAAATGCAAGGGTTCACTCTTTTTGAAAACGGCCGCCCGAGTCCGGTCGACAGGGAAGCGGTTCGCGCAACCCTGAAGACCGACAAGATCCTCATCGAAGTCAATCTCAAGGCCGGGTCATTCGAAGCCACGGCCTGGGGCTGTGACCTCTCGAAGAAATACGTGGACATCAACACGGAGTATCCGACATGAAGACGATCGATACGAAGAACGTCACGCAAAACGTCATCGCCACCTTGGGCTACGTGCAGAAGTTCTCGGGCTCGACAATCCTGATCAAGCTCGGCGGAGCCGCCTTGCAAGACGCAGGACTCGTGGATTCGATTTGCGAAGATTTGATCCGCATTCGTTCGGTCGGGGTCTCAGTCGTGCTTGTTCACGGCGGAGGACCCGCAATCAATGAAGAGCTCACGCGTCGCGGAATTCAGTGGTCCTTCATCGAAGGCCAACGCGTGACTACGCCCGAAATGATGGATGTTATCGAAACGATCTTGTGCGGAACGGTGAATCGCAAGATCGTCCGCGCCCTGAACGCCGCCGGGGTCAAAGCCGTCGGCTTTTCGGGCACCGACGCCGGCACTCTGGTTTGCAAACCCGCCGATGAACGCCTCGGCCGCGTCGGCCAGATCGAGAAGGTCAATATCTCGCTGATTCACTCGGTCCTGAACCTGCAGAACGAAATGGGCATCCCGGCGATTCCGGTGATCGCGCCGGTGGGGCTGGGCAAGGACGGTCTTGCATTCAATATCAATGCGGACTGGGCGGCCAGCCGTATCGCCAGCTCCTTGGGTGTGACAAAGATGCTCTTCCTCACCGATCAAGACGGCATCCTCGATCCGAACAAAAAGTTGATCCCCGAGCTCGATGCCAGCGAATTGGAGAATTTGATCGAAACAGGTGTCGTCAGCGGCGGGATGCTCGCCAAGGCACGCACCATCGTTCACGCGCTCAAACATAAAGTCACGGACGTTCACATTCTCAATGCTCGTCGTCCGCACGGCCTCATCGAGGAACTCTTCACGGATCGCGGCGTCGGTACTGTCTGCCGGTTGCGTTCGCGTGCGTATACAGCATCCGAAGGCACGGAAAAGGCGTTGGAGACATGACAAAACTGCGGACGAAGCACTTTTTGACCGGTGTGGAGCTCGACCGTGGCGAACTCGAGGATGTGCTCAAACTCGCCGAGACTCTTCGCGAAGAACGCGCCCGCCGCGCCATGCGCGCTGATCTTGCGCATAAGCATGTGGCATTGGTATTTGAAAAGCCGTCGCTCCGGACCCGCGTGAGCTTCACGGTGGCCGTCCAGGAACTCGGCGGCCAGGTTGTCGAACTTTCGTCGATCGGCAGAAAAAAAGAAGAGCCCGAAGACACCATTCGCGTCCTCGAAGGTTACGTGCATGCCACGATGCTCAGAACTCACGAGCACTCCATCCTCGAACGCATGGTCGCGAAAAGTTCGATCCCGATTATCAA
>JAMPXM010000123.1 GCA_023701225.1 Pseudobdellovibrionaceae bacterium
GAGTCGTAAAGCGGCTTCATGCGCAGGGCTTCGATGATGAGCGCATAAACCGAAACCTGTTCTTTGTGCTGAGAATCGACTTCTTGCTTGCGATTGGTTTTGTGCAGAGCCGCAGCCAAAGCGTTGAAGGCCGAGGCGCGGTTTTCGCGCGAATTCAAGCGGCTCGGTTGTGGAGAGGCGAGAGGCGCGATTTTTTCGCCGTTCGGCGCAAGTTCGTCGATGCGTAGGAACAGCTCCATCATCGCTTGCTGGTAGAGGATGTCCTTGCGGTCCTGCGAGATATCTTGTCCGATCCCGCTGAAGAGCTGGTATTCGAACGCCATCAAAAACAATCCCGCCTCGGCGATGCGATTCTGCACCGTCTTCGCCTCGAGCATCTTTTGAAAGGACATGCGGCGAAGTGTTGCGGAATCGCCCTGGCGAAGAGCATCGTAGAGTTCGGCAAAACCACGATCGACGGATCGCATTTGGCTACTCAAATCATCGCGTGTGACGTCGAGGAGTTCATCCGTGGTGCGTCCCAGTTTGGCGGCTTCGCGGCTGACGGTTTGGGTTTCTTTGTAGAGGGCTTCCGTCTGGCTGTGCAGATCTTGCGTTTCGCTGTGGAGCTTTCGGGTTTCTTCCAAAAGTTCTCGAGTGGTCTGATTCATCTCTGAGGTGGTGCGATTCATTTCATCGGTCGATTTGCGCATCTGGTCGAGCTTCTTGAGCTCGCCGCAGCCGGCGAGGACGGGCAGTGCCACAAGAATTCCGATCACTAGCTGAAGTGAAGACCGCCTCATGTCGATGCCCCCATCTGCAAATCCTGTCGAGTGCGTTCAGGAAGTTGTAGCCGGAGGTTGTTCGCCGCTTCAATGAGATTTGACGGCTCGGAGTGTCGAAGCACGTGGGAGACAAGATGCCTCGCCAAGTTCGCAGTCGAAACTGGTCCCTGATGCGATCATGGCTCACGTGTAAGTTTTTCTGGCGCCTGCTGACTGTTTTATATACCAGCTTTTCTCTAATAACCCGGCGTAGTATCTTCCAAAAAAAGGAGAAGTTGTGAAATTATTTATTGTGAGCGCTATTGTGTTGTCGGGGAGTCTTTCATTCGGAGCAGCGGCGGCACCCGAATCCATCGTCAACTGCTCTGTCTACGCCAAATTGAATGGTCAGGATCACAGGCCGGTGAGTGTTAAATTGAGATCTTACACAATTAATAGCGACGAAGAAGTCAGCATCCTGGGCGACGAAACTTGCGCTATAGTTGGAAAATTTCGTGTAGTTCTTGATCCCTCTAATCGCGGCATCAGCATCGCTATCGCTGATGTATCTAATGCCAGAGGGCAGGTTGATGGAACAGCATGCCGGGCTCAAAACAATCCGCCGATAAATATAGGTTTGCCACCTTACACCCCAATCGCTACGTCGCTGTATCAGAGATTGCCGAAGGATGTGAGATCACGTGCGATTTCAACTCACGGTTTTACAGGCCTTCAGTATGTAACCGGACATGATGGACAGAGTCAGTTGCAATTCTATTGCAACTAATTTTCTAAATTCTTCCTCAATTTGATCTGAACATCAGTTGCGGCTATTGATCGATGATTTCGATCATCATATTTTGTTCAAGTCATACGGGTGAGAAGTTCTGATTGCTCGAGAACTTCTCGTCAAAATAGCCGGTGAAATTTAGTTGTATTCCGTGCAGGTCAGCTTCAAGCAGCCCCACAAGCGATATTGGCGCATGACCTGGTCGGTCTCCGAGTGGCTTAGGCCGCCGCGTTCTTTGGCCGCACGCGAACCGTCGCGCAAATAAATACGTCCGCTATTGGCGACGCGCGAAATGCGAGCCTCGACACAGGTGTTCAGGCGATTGGCGTGTTGGCTGGCGTAGCTGAAAAATTCATCGCCTTGCATCCAGCGGCCTTGTTCCCTCACCCAGCAGGCGTCGCCTTCGACGGATGGTTGACGGCCGCGGTGGTCGACGGCGCCGCGATCGGGATAGGGATAATTCGGGTAAGGAGAGCCGGGGTACGACGGTTCCGGAAACACCGGGTTGGCAGAATACATCATTGCGTTCAAGCAATTGATCGCGTCCGGATATTGATCATAAAAAGCCATCGTTTCGCAGGAGTCGATCAGGTTCGAGGCGCGATTGCGGATCGTGCGAAGGCACTGATTGGCGTAATCATAAGCACCTTGGTGAGCCATCGTATCGCAAATACGGACGGCGCGGGATTCGAACACGGCACCAGAGATTTCGCTGAAACAGAGATTGGCGTGATGACCCGCACCCTGACGCGCCATCGTCTCGCACACGTGCCTGGCATCGTAATCTTGAGTCGCTTGAGCCGAATGAGTCGCTCCCAATAGCAGCAGAAATGAGAACAAGGCCTTCATTGGAATCTCCATTAGTTTGAGGTCGACAATTGAGGTCGACAATTGAAGTCGACAATTAAGGTCGATAATGGATGTGATATTGAACGGCGGCCGTTTGTGCAAGGCGAACGAAATTTTGTCATGCCCGCAGGGTCGGCATTTAATGTGATTTGTAAGCGGGCTCAGTAGGAAGACCAACTCAAGCCGTTCGGAATGGATACCATGACCAGGTCTCTGACACTTCGCGTGGGATCTTGTCAAGTTGAGGCTTGTCACTTTGTTCGCTTCATATCGAGAATGAGTGTGATGCGTTACCCATCGAATTTTTTAGCCATCCTTGTCGTCGTCAGCGGAATGATTTTTTCCAGCTGCGGTACACTCAGCGGGCGTCGTCAGTACGTGAAAGTCGTGACCAATGTCGATGCGGTACAGGTCTTCGAGGGGAACCATTTCCTGGGGTATGGTCCCGGTTTTTTTCCAATCAAACGAGGCCGGGCCCACGCTCTTTCCGTCATTCATAAAAAAGAGAAGCGGACCGTTGCCCTGCATGGGGAATATCGGTGGAAAGACAGTTTTTTTGCCAATCTGGTCGCTGGCGTTATTTTAACTCCGATCGGCAGCGTCGTCGGGGCGGGTGCGGATTTTCTGAGCGGTGCCGCGTGGGAGTATGAAAAACTCGAGCGTATTGATTTCGTGGGAGGAGACCAGCTGCGGCCGCCGCAATCCATCGCTTTGATGCCACCCATTTATAGCGACGAATTGATTTCCGACGAAGTCGGAGCGGAATTGTTTTTTTATCTTCGTGAAAAATATCCCGAAGCGAAAATTGTTCCCCTCGCGCGCAACACACAGATTTTGGCTTCGTATGATGTGAGTCATGAAAAGTTTGTCGCGGATGATCAGGCGGATCAATTTTTTCGTGAACTTGGCACCACGCATATCGCCAAGAGCTCCGTGCTTCGCGTGAAAAGCGAGCCGTCACAGGAGAGTCTGATGGTGCGTGTCGAGATCGTCGATCCGCTTCGGGAGCGAACGATCGATCGATTTGAAACAACTCTGCAACAGCAGCAAACGGCGACCCAGGGCAGTTCCGGATGGATGAGTGTGAGAGGAGTCTTGGCCGGCCTTGTGCCGAATGCCTTGGGACTTCAGGGGCAATCCGGTGCGTTGGCGAGATTCAGTCAGAGCGAGCAGAATCCGCTTTACATGTCTTTGATTTCTCGCAACCAACAGCGCGGGTTGTTTGGCATGTCGACCAACTTGACCGCTTCCAATGTGATCGGGCGGCGAACTCGTCCCGGATTCGGGTTTGAGTTGCGATTGGTTCCGGGAGTCAGTGTTCGAGTGGAATCTTTTAAAGTCGAGAATTTTGAGGGAACGGTTGTGAATCCTTCTCGGACAGATCGATGGGACCTCTTTCAGTTTGGCGCGGGTTTAGGCCCTGAGGTTGGATTGCACACCATGATCGGCTATACCTACTTGAACGTGATTCCGGAGGCGACTTACTATTGGGTTCAGGGTCCGAGTCGATACCAGGTTGCGGATGTCCCGCTCCGAATGGAGTTGGGGCATAGTTTCTTTCTTTCAGATCGTCTTCATACGCGGCTTTTTATTCAAGCCCGAGGCTATGACGCAAAGGTTTTCAATCGGATGGGGGGGCACCGGTTTCCGGAGGGTGTTGCTCGTAGCAACGAGGACGCTATTGGCGGATTCTCGGGAGTGGCCTTGGAGTATGTGTTTCCTGAGGGGAGAAAGAGCGTCATCCGCTGGTTGCGTTAGCAACCAGCGACAGGCGCATGATCTTTCGGGTTTCCAAAGAACCGCGTTTTAGCGTCGGTTCGCTAGATTCTTTCGACGGACTCTTCGCTCACCAAGTAGTTCTTCCACCGGCTGAGTAGCGTTGGCGTCATATGCGCATAGCACACGGTTCCTTGTGTCGCGGATTCACGGCGAGTGATCTGCGTTTCACGCCCCAACTCGAAAATGCGGTGTTCCTCGGCTTTTGGGAAAAAGAGTTCCACTTCTTGGTAAAGCGCTTGAATGGCTTCGGCCATGACGCGCTTGAGGCGGTCGATGCCTTCGCCGGTTTTCGCGCTCACGAAGACGCGCGGAAACGCACGCACCTGGAACTGCTTCTCAAACGGGGCACTGTCGATTTTGTTGAAGACGGTGATGACCGGCTTGGAGTCCCAATGAAACTCCTTGATCAACTGCTCGACGACTTCCATTTGCCGCAGCATCGACGGATTGGACAGGTCGACCACGTGCAGGAGAATGTCAGCTTCCGCGGATTCTTCGAGTGTCGCTTTAAAGGCTTCAATCAAGTTCGGCGGCAGCTTGCGGATAAAACCGACGGTATCCGTCAGCACCGCATTCATATTGCCATCGGGCAAGTACACCTTGCGGGTCGTCGGATCCAGCGTCGCGAAGAGCTGGTTTTCAGCATAGACCTGCGATTGTGTCAGCAGGTTCAGAAGCGTGGATTTGCCTGAGTTCGTATAACCGATGATCGCAAACGATGGTACCTTGGCCCGCTTGCGCGAGGCGCGGTGCTGGGAGCGATGCTTGCGCACGGTCTCGAGTTGTTTGCGGATCAGTTTCATTCGGTCGCGGATGCGGCGGCGGTCCATTTCCAAAGCTGTTTCGCCAGGCCCACGTGTCCCGATTCCGCCACCTTGGCGAGAAAGAGAGCCCATCCACGCGTCTACCATTCGTGGCAGTTGATCGAGCATCTGCGCGAGTTCGACCTGTAGTTTCCCCTCGTGCGTATGCGCGCGCATGGCAAAAATATCCAGGATCACCTGGCTGCGGTCGAGAACTCGCACGCCCCATTCTCGCTCCAGGTTCCGCGCTTGTACGCCGGAGAGCTGATGATCGACGATCACCAGACTTGCCTGGGCTTCCGAGATCATGTTTTTGATTTCTTCGACTTTCCCAGTGCCGATCAGCGTGGCGGGATTGTACTGGGTCAAGCACTGCGTGATGGAGCCGACGATTTCAGCGCCCGCGGCTGAGGCGAGCTCCTCGAGCTCGCACAAACTTTCTTTGAGCTCAACGAAGGATTCCGTTTTAAGACCCACCCCGATGACAACAACACGTTCTTTGGAGCTGCCTCTGAGGCCGTCGGATTTGAGGCCGACGGGCCGGGCAGCTTCTTTCGTGCGGTTCCATGCGGGAGCCAACGCGCGCGAGGTATTGTATTTCGAGTCTATGTCTCAAGTCTCCTTTTGAGATTTCAGGTCGAGGCCTCCTGAGTCCACGTCTCTAGGTCCACGTCTTGGTACAGACCGAAGCGTGCCATCGCAGGCCTCACGTACACTGGACCCAGTTTACCATAAAGAGATCATGATGCGAGCCTGATTTTGGTCCAGAGTGAATCTATCGGCAATGGGCTCCATGCGCCTGTCAGAACCGTCTTGGAGGGGGACACCAGAGTGTGGGCGTGCCGGTTAAAGGGCCTTTGAAGCAGAGCCCTTGGTCATTCGAGCTCGGCTGGCCTGGCAGGCTTCTTCGGACTCCAGGCACATCAGGTAGGGCCCGATTTTCGTCTTCGTGATCGCACCCGAACATTTCTGTGCGCCTCGCTTGGTTTTTCGGCACTCAGGAAACTGCTTTAAGAACATCTCGGGTCGGATCAGACACTGAGTGACTGTGGAGGCCCGGCTCTTGAGCTCGGTGCTGTAGGTGTAGCCCCAACAACGGGACGGCGCCGTGTCTCTGTGGGACATTTCGCCGGAAATATCGCCGGAAATATCGACAGGCTTTTCGACACGTTCAAGTTTGGGTTCGGATATCGATTTCTTTTTCGCTTCCACGGCCGGGGCAAGTGTCGGGCCGAGTAAGAGGGTCGCGAAAACGAGCATAAGATGAATCGGCCTTGGTGCGAATGCCGGTTTCGGTATTTTCATAAGCATCTCCCGTGGGTTTTCCTCATCTTTCATGCGTTATCGTACGCACCCGTCCACATCGCCTGAGCCTGCAGTGCGGTCAAAGAAACCGTATTCACGATGTCTTCGACAGTGCAGGTGCGCTGAAGGACGTTCGCCGGGCGCTTGATCCCCATCAAAAACGGCCCGATGACCTCGCCCTTGCCCAGCTGTTGCACCAGCTTATATCCGATGTTGCCGGCATCGAGGTTGGGAAAGATGAGGATATTGGCGCCGTTCTTGATTTCGCAAAACGGAAAGATCCGCTCGACGATGTCCGGGTTGACGGCGGTATCCGCTTGCATCTCGCCGTCGACGAGGTAGTGCGGGTGTGCGGTGCGCACGATCTCGGCGGCTTGTTGCATTTTCTTCGGCGAATCACCGAGCGAGCGGAAGTTCGTATACGAGAGCATCGCAATCCGAGGCTGAATCCGGAAGTACTCGGCGACGCGCGCGGCGTGAATACCAATCGTCGCAATCTGTTCCGCCGTTGGGTTGATGTTGACCGCTGTATCGGCGAACAAAATCATTTTCTCTTTGAATAAAACCAGGTTTAGGCCCGAAGCTGTCTTGCGTTTTCCGGTGCCGATGATTTGCAAGATTGGTCGCACGGCCTCGGCGTAATTCTGAGTCGCACCTGTCACGACCCCGTGCGCGTCTCCGGAGTGCACCATCATCGCCGCGAAATAATCCGGATCACTCATGAGGCGTTCCGCCTCACGGTACATCACGCCCTTGCGCTGGCGCATCTGATACACGCGGTCGACGTACTCCCGGTACTTTGGATGCTGGGTCGGACGGTAAATCGCCAAGTTCTTCAAATTGTCGAGGCCCAATTCTTCGATGCGCTCGCGCACCACTTCGGGGTCGCCGAGGACGAGTGGGCGAACGACTTGCTCTTCTTCTAAGCGCTGCAGCGCTTTGAGGATTTTCGTGCTCTGACCTTCTGGGAAAACGATGAGCGGCATGCGCTCGCCTTTTGACGCGGCCTGAGCTTTGACTCGATTGATGACCGAGCGGACGAAGCTCGTGCGAGCTCCTTGTAAGGATTCCAGCTGATCATGGTAGGCCTGCCAATCCGTGATCGGATGTTGGGCTACGCCCGAATCCATCGCGGCTTTTGCGACGGCCGGTGCCACCCAGAGAAGCACGCGTGAATCAAAGGG
Source organism: Pseudobdellovibrionaceae bacterium (assembly GCA_023701225.1). Taxonomy (GTDB): domain Bacteria; phylum Bdellovibrionota; class Bdellovibrionia; order Bdellovibrionales; family JAMPXM01; genus JAMPXM01. Next base: position 7,454 of record JAMPXM010000123.1, read on the forward strand.
TTTTGGGATAATATATTCGGGCCCGAACGAGAAGGTTTGGCCGCCATATGCGGCGGACACTTTCTCTGGGACATCCTCGCGCGCCAGGCGCGCGATGGCGTCGACGGCAGCCAGCTTCATCGTTTCGTTGATTTGTGTTGCGCGGACGTCGAGCGCGCCGCGGAAGATGAATGGGAAGCCGAGAACGTTGTTCACTTGATTCGGAAAGTCCGAGCGGCCCGTCGCCATGATCACATCGGGCCGAGCCTTTTTTGCCATCACTGGATCAATCTCTGGATCGGGATTGGCCATCGCGAAGACGATGGGATTGGCGCTCATCGACATGAGCATGTCTCGCGTCATGGCCCCAGCGGCCGAAAGACCGATGAACACATCGGCGCCCCGGAGTGCGTCGGCGAGAGTGCGCGCGTCGGTCTCGACCGCGAACTCCGCTTTGTAGCGGTTCATGCCCTCGGTGCGGCCTTTGTAGATCACGCCTTTGGAATCGCACATGAGGACGTTGTTCGGGTTCACGCCAAGCGAGATGAAGATACGCGTACACGAAATCGACGCGGCACCCGCGCCGTTGACGACGAGCTTGATCTCCGAAAGTTTGCGTTTGGTAACGATGCAGGCGTTCATCAGAGCCGCGCCGGAGATGATCGCCGTGCCATGCTGGTCATCGTGAAAAACCGGGATATTCATTTCCCGTTTCAAGCGCTCTTCGATCTCAAAGCATTCTGGTGCTTTGATGTCTTCGAGGTTGATGCCACCGAACGTCGGCTCGAGGGTTTTGACCGCGTTGCAAAACTCGTCGACGGACTTGGTGTTCAATTCCAAATCAAACACGTTGATGTTGGCGAACTGCTTAAAAAGAACGCCTTTGCCTTCCATCACCGGCTTGCCGGCGAGTGGGCCGATGTCGCCCAGACCCAGGACAGCGGTGCCGTTGGTGATGACAGCAACAAGGTTGCCCTTTGAGGTATAGTCATAAACGAGCTCGGGATTCTTCGCGATCTCTTTGCAGGGAGCCGCGACGCCTGGGGAATAGGCGAGCGCGAGGGCCTTGTCCGTGTTGCAGGGCTTGCTGGAGACCACCTCGACTTTTCCTGGAGGATATTGGCGATGGTATTCAAGTGCGTCTTTATCGATCGACATCCTAAGGCTCCTTTGGCGGCTCGTGCTTGAGCTTCCGAAAAAGGCCTAAAATAGTAAAGAGTTGATGCCTGTGGTCATGCTTTGGGAAGGGCTTTGTTTGATTGACAAAGCCGTGGCGTCCGCGCGCAAATGGGCATGGATCTGAGCAGGAAAAAGGAGCTTTCCATGACTCGTAGCAACCGGGACGTTGTTTGGATCGACGGCGTACGCACGCCATTCGCCAAAGCGGACACAAAACTCAAAAATGTACATCCTGCCGAACTCGGCCGCGTGGCGCTCAAGGAGCTGCTCGCTCGCACGAACATCGACGTCAACGCGATCGACGATGTGATTATCGGTAATATCGGCGGCCCTCCGGACGCCGTCAATATCGCGCGCGTGGTGGCGCTCAATGCCGGCATCCCGCAGCGAGTGCCGGCCAGCACTGTTCACCGGAATTGTGCCTCGGCTCTGGAGAGTATCAGCGGCGGTTTCGATAAAATTCGCTCGGGCATGGCCGATGCGATCGTCGCGGGCGGGACCGAAAACATGTCGCAATCGCCCATGCTGATGAGTCGAGCCTTCACCGATATCATCGGCAAGTTAGCTTCGGCAAAAACCACGAGCCAGCGTCTGGGCGCGCTCGGCGCGCTTTTAAAAGCGGATTTTCAACAAGTTTTGGAGCTCGCGACGACAGCACCGATGGCGAAGACGCC
>JAMPXM010000124.1 GCA_023701225.1 Pseudobdellovibrionaceae bacterium
CGGCGCCAGGAGACAGAAAGATGAAGGCCCCGCTCGACTCGAGCGAGGCTTTCTGGAGACGTGTGCCCGGTGGAGGGAGTCCGGGCACGCGAGAGGTGGGTTAACGTCGATTTCGATTTCGACCAGATCACTTCGCGGCGGTTTTGGGAGCGGCGGCCTTTTCGGCGGCTTGAATCTCAAGCACGATTTCAACGTCATCGCCGACCATCGCGCCGCCCGCCTCAAGGATCTGGTTCCATTTCAAACCGAAGTCTTTGCGGTTGATGCGGCCCTTGGCCTCGAAACCGATTTTCTTGTTGCCCCAGGGATCCGTAGCTGCGCCGAGGTACTCCAGTTCGAGTTTCACAGGCTTGGTCACGCCACGAATCGTAAGATCCGTTGTCCAATCGAATTTATTGCCCGACTTCTTGGTGATCTTTCCCGCCGACATCGACATCGTCGGGAACTTCTCGACTTCAAAGAAGTCCGGACTCTTCAAATGCGTGTCGCGCTTTTCGATTCCAGTGTCGATGCTCGACGTTTTGACTTCCAAACTGGCTTTGTCGCCGAACTTGAGCGCCTTCGGATCGAATTCGAACGACCCGGAGTAGTCCTTGAACTGCCCGTTCACTTTTGTCATCAAGTGACGGATGCTGAAGCCGACGCGAGAATGAGTCGGGTCCACGTTGTATTCAGCGGCTTTCGCCTGAATGGAAGCCAGTGCCAACGCCGAAGCGAGAACGGTTCTTGAAAGCGTGTTCATCTTGTATTTCCCCTTTTTGGTCAGATGATTGTTGAACAAATTTCGAAACTCAATTTTATCTATGGATCATTCCCATTCGCCCACTGATGAAATCCTCGTAGGCTTCGTGCAGCTCACGAGGCTCGTTCATGACGAACGGTCCCATCCGCGCGACGGGCTCTCGCAAAGGTTGAGCCGCGAGCACAAGCACCTCCGTTCGTTCATGGAACGGATTGCGTATCGCGATCTCGCCACCCTCATTGGCGAATTGGATGAGCGTCGCACGCGACGCTTCCGTTTGACCTCCAGCAACGACAGGCCCCTGAATCACGTAGGCGAGAACGTTCCAAGTCGCCGGTAGCTCCGCGCGCCACTCACCGTTGGCTTGCAAGATCACATGCGCCATCACCGTGGGTACGACGGTTTGGGTCGGGCCTTGTGCACCTAAAAGCGCACCGGCAATCACGCGTGTCTCTACGAGACCCGAATCCGTCACGACCCTGGGCACTTCGCTGGCGCGAATGTCTTGATATTGCGGCGCCATCCGTTTGCGTGCCTTCGGTAAATTCACCCAAATCTGAAAACTGTGGACACGGCCACCCTTTTGGAGCAGTTCCGCTGTCGGCATTTCGGAGTGTACGACTCCATCACCTGCGATCATCCACTGCACGTCGCCCGGACCAAGTTCGCTCGAATGACCTTGCGAGTCCTTGTGCACGACGCCACCTTCTAGAACATAGGAGATCGTTTGAAAGCCACGATGAGGATGGTCCGGCGCACCTTTGGCCTGACCGGGCGCCATTTCCGCCGGACCGAGCTCATCGATGAGCAGAAACGGATCAATGGAACTCAAAGCGCCGACAGGGAATGGACGGTGGACGAGAAAACCTTCTCCCTCCAACACACTCTGACTTGCAATGAGACGTTGTACCTGGCGCATGACTGCACCTCCATGTGACAGACCTTACGGCAATCCGTGGCGCATGATTAGATGGGAAAAACAGAAATGACTGTTGCTTGATTGGAACAATCCCAATAGACTGAATTCATGAAGGATTTAAATGAAATTGTGTGTTTTGTGCGAGTGGCAGAGGAGAAAAGCATCACTGCGGCCGCCCGTACTTTGGACCTTCCCAAATCCACCGTCAGCCGCAAACTCGCCGCCTTGGAACGACGTCTGGGCCTCACGCTGATGAAACGCACGACGCGCCAAGTGCGTTTGACCGACGCCGGACAAACTTTTTTTGAAAAAGCCGTTCGCGCGCTCGCGGAACTGGACTCCGCGGAGACGGATCTGAGCGCGCATACGGCCGCGGCGCAAGGCACTCTGCGCGTGACCGCACCGGTGGAGTTTTCCACGGGCGCATTTCTCCCATTATGTGCCGAGTTCATGCGGCAGTTCCCGTTGATCGAGATCGATCTTCTTCTGACCGATCGTCTCGTGGATCTCATCGGCGAGAATGTGGATGTCGCGTTTCGCTTGGGCCATCTCAAAGATTCCACTCTGATCGGTCGCCGCTTGGGGTTCATGGACCTCGTTCTCTACGCGTCGCCGGAATATCTGAAACGCGAAGGGCAGCCTCGCACGCCGGAAGATCTGAATCGGCATACGGCGATCGGGTTCACGCCCAACGGCGCTCAGTTCCCATGGACACTGAAGTCGGATCGAGGCAAGCGCGTGGTGCGACCGAAGTGGCGCTTCAGCTCCAACCACATTCTGGCTGTTCGCGAAGCCGCGATCACTCATCTGGGAATCGCGTTACTTCCGCGGGCCGTCGCCGAAACGGATGTTCGCGAGAAACGCCTCAAAGCGGTTTTGCCGGATTGGGTGGAAGTCGGTATCCCGCTCAATGTCGTTTTCGCAGGCCAAAGATTCGTTCCTCCCAAGCTGCGCGAGTTCCTGAAGTTCGTCGATACCCACGCCGACCAAATCTGCCGCCGTTAATTCGAAGGGCTCCCTTCCCGGGGTGTATAATTTTCTGACATCCCGCTCCGCTTTCTTCGCGAAAGGACGTGTCATTTTCGCGTCGACGGGGGCCCAAGTTCGGCACCGAATCGGGCCTCCAAGTTCACTTCTTCGCTTCAAACGCCTTTCAATTCGATCTCCGCATTGGCATTCGGCTTGCGAATGACCTCTCGGGATCCCGTGTGGGACCGGCTTTAAACGGTGAAAAGCGACGATTTTCGGCACCGCCAACTCGTCGTCGAACCCAGAACGTATGTACGAAGCCAAGAGGATGAAGCGATGAGAACGTCTTTACCCAGCGCCATTCATATCGCCAATGCGGGCGTTATTCACTTCGTGAAGGTGGCCCTCGTCGGACTGGTTTTGTCCGCTGCGCTCTCCGTCTACGCGTCTGAAAAGATGGACTTCGAAACACACACGCTGCTGATCACGAAACTGGAACGCGTTCTCGAAAACAGCACGGGCAACGGCAGCGATGCCGACAGCCTCGAAGTCCGTCTCCGTCTGGCGGACCTCCTCGCGGAACGCGCTCGACTGTCGATCGTTGCCGCCGAAGGAAAAGACTCGGCCGCCGTGACCCGCGACCGCCGCCGTGCCTTACAGATTTATTCTTCCGCCGTCGAAAAAAGCGAAGCGCCACGGCGTGCTTTGGTTCTGATGCAGATGGCGCACTTACTCGAAGCGACTGGCGAAATAAAAAAAGCGTTGCAAAAGTATGAGCGTATTGTGCGTGAAGGCACCGAGACTTATCCGGCCGCCTCCGTCGGCCACGCTCTCGCCTCTTGGGGTGACGCGCTTTTTCGCAAGGGAGAATTCACCGCCGCCCTGGATAAATTCGAATCGTCTTTGAAATTCAAAGAGACCGAGCGTCGCGGATATATTATGTACCGCGCGGCTTGGTGCCGACTGAACTTGGGCCAGCAGACGATCGCCACTCAAGGCTTGATCGAGATTCTGCGCCATCCGGAACTTCTGACACGCAAAACCGCCAATGGTTCTGAGATCGACGTGAGTTTCCGCGAAGACATCGCGCGCGACCTGGTCGCGTTCATCGCCCGCGGCGAAGTGTCTCGCGAAAAAGTGGACCTCTTGTTGGAACTTACGCCCGAAAGTATTCGCCGTGAGAATTTGCGCGCTCTGGCCGGGGAAACGGAACGGTTAGGGAAAAAGAAGGAGTCGATTTTCGTCTGGTCGATGATTCTCAATGACGAAACTTCGACATTCGAAAAAATCGATGGCCGTGTCCGCCTCGCCACGCTCGAATGGGGTCTCAATCGAAAAGCCCAGGCCGTCGAACAACTGACCGCCGCGCTCGCGACTTGGAAAAAAGAAGGCTGCCGTCCGAGTGAAGAATGTCAGGCTGTACAAAGCCGGATTCGCAAACTGATCGTCGATTGGAATCGGTTGGAAAAAGAACGTGTCTCGCCGGAACTGTTGGCGGCTTACACGCTCTACAATCAACAATTCGAGACGGAATACGACATGCAGTTCTGGGCGGCGCAAACCGCCCGCCTGCTCAACAAGTACAATGAGGCGAGCGAGTTCTATCGTCGATCCTCGATTCTTGCGCATCGGGAACTGAAGAAGAAAGAGGACAGCGCTATCCAGAAAATGTTCGAGGCTGCTTTGGTCGCGCAGATCGAAATGGCGGAAAGCGGAGGCGACCCTTCTCTCCAGCTTAAGGCTTACGACCATTATTTAGACCTCAACGCCGCCGGCGGACGCGCGCTGGAAGTGCGCTACCAACGCGCACGGGTATTCTATGATCAGAATCGCCACGAAAAAGCGGCAGAAGAGTTCCGTGACATCGCTCTTTTCAATGAGAAGAAAAACAGCGACGCCAAACGGAATGAACTTCGCAAAAAAGCAGCGGATCTCGCTCTCGACGCGCTCGTCTTGGCGAAAGCGGAAGATCGCATCGAGCGCTGGGCAACCGAGTTCGCGGAGACCTTCCCTTCCGCGCGTTTGGAATATCTGGCCATCGCCCGCCGTGCCGTTTTAAAAGACGTCGCGACGGTTTCGCGAGACGCCAAGAGCAGCGACAGCGAGCTGAAACGCGCCGCCCGCCGTCTACGCGATCTCAATCTCGACGGCGCGTCGGCGACCGAACGCGCTCTCATTTATAAGAACCATCTTGTTCTAGCCGTGCGCATCCGCGATCTCGAAGAAACCCGAGCCGCCGCCGATCGTCTTCTCGGCGTCTCCGGTCTCCAGGCCGAGGACCGCGAGTTCGCAATGGAAAAGAAGGTTTGGGTCGCCGAAATGCGACTGGAGTTCGATTCGGCTTATCGCATGAGCCAAGTGATGCGCATGCCGAAGGCATCCGAAGCCGAGCGTCACATGCGGCTGGCGTACCTGGCGGAACTCGCCGGTCGCAATCCGACCCGCCATTACCAGGCGGTGCTGGAGACCTCGCGCGCCAAGTCGACATTGGAGTTGGCTGCGACTCGCCTTGTTCGCCTCTCCGCTCGTCCCTGGAAAGAGCTCGCGCGCCTAGAGCGATACTTAAAAGGCAACCGCGATCTGCATTCGAGTCTCGTTCTCGAACTCTACGCCCGCACAGGCAGCCGTTCGAACGCCGAGCTTTACCTCTCGCGTGGAACGGTCCGCAGCTCCGATGCCGGTCAAACGATTTCACGCTCGATACAGTTACAGGCCATCAACCGGTTCGACCAGGAAATCTCAGCTCACCGCCTGATCACGTCGAGTGATGCCCGCGTACAGCGCACGCTCAAAGCCCGCTTGGCTTTGCTGGCAAAAGCCGATCAACTCGCTCAAGACGCGATTCGCTCCAAGGACTGGCGCTTGCAGGTGGTCACTCTGAGCATCGTCGGTCGCGAAAATGAGCGACTCTACAATGAGATCAAGAAGCTCCCTGTACCAGTGCGCCTCTCTGTCGCGGAACGCGCGCGCTATGAGCAGGCGCTCGCGGCACAGTCCGCACCGTTTCAAGCCAAAGCCGAGCAAGTCTCCCGTAAGACGGCCGAGTTCTGGAACAATGGCAAAGCGCTGGATTCCCTCATCGCGGACTTGCAGGCGAGCACGGGCGACGTCACTCGCGTTCTCGCCGAAGAAGCCCGCCAGCTCGCGTACCGCGCTCCTGACTCGACTCGCGCGCGCCTGGAACGTGCCATTCGTGAAGCCATGGACCGCCCGAGCGCAACTGACGTCAAGAACGCTCGCCACAAACTGAAATCGGATCCGTTCTCCATTCATCAGGCAAAAATGCTCAAGACGATGGAAGCGGAATTGGGCCGCGACGCGATGGTCGCCCATCTCGACGCCCGCGTACTTCAGATCGAAGGAGGAGTGAAGTGAAACACTTCAGCTGGACGACGATGCTCATCATGGCGCTGACCACTGGCACACTCGCTGGGCTGGATTTCGCGGAAGCGAAGAAAAATACCGTGAAAAAGGCGGCATCCACGCAGTCGCCCGCACCGCAAACCACGCAATCACTCGGCACGGACCATGTTTTCAGCGACGCGCGCGTGCGTGGTCGTTACCAGTATGCCGATGACGGCGTGGTCACCGTGGAAAATGAAAAAGAACTGATCGATCTGCTCGGAGTACGCAAACACTTCAAAGACCGTCTCGACGTCGAGACGACGCGCAACTGAACTCGGATGACGAACGGGAAAGAGGCAGAAGGATAACGTATGGCAACCGCAAAGAAGCTCGGACAAATCGTTCTTGAAAACCGCCACGGACAAGTCGTGCGGACATTCCACGGAACCGACGGGAAGTTCATTCTCGTACGCCGCTTGGACACGGGCCGAGTCGAATCGTTTGATTCCCTTCGTGAACTTGAGGCCGCCGGCGTCGAATACGACGTGCTCTTGGAATCCACCGGCAAAGATTTGGTGAGCACGACCGTTGAAATCACCGACGGAATCCGCGTGCGCTGGATCGACGCGGTCCGCGTCGTGGACCCGCGCATCGAGCTTGAAGCCGATGACTCCGACGATCAATTCACACAAATCGTCAAGTGGACCGCGGGCGCAAACGCCGCGTTCCTCGCGTTTTGCTTTCTTCTCAGCTTGGTCATGCCGCTCGTCGAGAAGCCCCAAGAGGCTCCGGTCGTAAACGTCGTGATCCCGAAAGATCTCCCCCAACCGAAAGAAAAAATCAGAACCGTTGCGCCTAGCGAACGCAAGATCGTGCGACACACAAAGCCAGTCGCGGCTAAAAAAGTCGTCGTCACCAAGCCGAAACTCAATCGCAACCTCCGCCCGACCTCCTTTGGTCGGACATCGACTCCAAAGGTCGCAACAGGCGGCGCGAACATCCATCAAATGGGTGCGCTCGCTGTCTTAGGTGGTCGCAGCAAAGCTCCCGTCACGGGCGGCTCATTGAATCTGAAAGACGTGCAATTCAAGAACGGATCCGGTGGTGGCGGTACGGGTCGTGCCGGTCGTGGCGGACTTGGTGGCGCTGGTCGCGGTGGATTCGCTCAGGCTGTGGCCGGTCGCGGCTTGATCGCCGGCTCACGTGGCTCAGGCGGAGTGGGTCTTCCGTCCGGCGGCTACGGCACGCGTGGTAAAGCCGGAGGCCAAAACGGATACGGTCGCGCCGCGCTCACCGGCGGATCAGACGGTTACTTTCAGCCGCTTGAGCAAGACGCCGCGGTCGAAGGTGGTTTGGACCGCGACCAGATCAATGAAGTGATTCAGAAGAACCTGGGGCAAATCTTGTATTGCTACGAGCAAGGCTTGCAGCAGAAGCCTTCTCTCTCGGGCCGGATCGGCGTGCGCTTTCAGATCAACGCCGCGGGCCGCGTGAGCACGGCCGGCGTCGCGCACACGTCACTGCGCTCGAGCCAAGTCGAGGGCTGCATCCTTTCGAAATTGAAAGCATTTAAATTTCCGGAGCCGGTTGGCGGCGTGCACGTGAAGGTTTTGTATCCCTTCCAGTTCCAGCGCAACGTCCAATTGTAAGAGGAGACGAGTATGAACAATTACCCGATGTCTAAGAATTTGATCATGACGATGGGTCTCATGACGCTCCTGAGCGCGTGCGGCGATATGAAGCAGGATCCTGCGGCCGAATATCGCGATGTGCGCGAAAACTTGGTACGTCCGCACGACAACAAATCACGCGAGCAGCGAGTTCTGGCGCGCGACCTCTTCGACATTTTTCCCGTCGACGACAAAGTCCTGAACTTCGTCGAAGGAGAGACAAAAACATACCGGATCAAGGCACGAGTGAATCCGCAGGTCGTCTACGACGTCGTGCTCGCTCAAGGTCCCGAGGGAATGACGCTGACGAAGTCCAACGAAGCCGACATGTTCCTTCTGACCTGGGCCCCCGGTATCGGTCATATTCCGAACAGCGAATCCGTCCGCGACCACAACATTGTCTTTGAATTGCAACTCCTGCCCGGCTCCGATGCGCGGGCGTTGTCGCTTTTCAATCATCCCCAACAACCGGTCGATCGCCGTGTGGAACATGTGCTGCACGTCGTCCGCACCAAACAGCAACCGGTCATCGCCAAAATTTCGGGCCTTCAAGACACCGTCGCCGAAGGTGAAAAACTCGAATTCGAAGTGGAAGTCTCCGACCCGGGCGCGAGCGAAGACCAAATTCCGCAATTGGTTCCAGTCGAAGTTCAAGCCCTGAACGACGAACTCCCCGAGGCCAGCGGCTTTTCGTTCATTCAACCCAATCCCGCAAAGCCACTGCCGGTTCGCGCGGCGAACGGCAATTGGATTTTTTATCGCATCCTTAACACGAAGCTCGCCGCGATCCCACAGCCATTGAAAGATGGCGTCGTGGATGCAACAGCCGGCTCCGTTGTCGTCCGCTTCGGTTACAAGGTGATCGGCGCCGGTGGCCGCACCTCTCCGGAGAAAGTGGAGCGTGTGAGCATCCTCCTCAATAAAAAGGCGGAAGCTCCCGTGATCCGCTTCGCGACCGGCAAGTCTTCCATCGACTTGGTGACGGGCGTCGAGCGCGACATCGAAATTTCGGCCCTTGTCCAAAACCCCCGCGCGAAGGTGGATCTGGACATCGAAGCCTTGCGCGCCTCTCTCGCGACACTGCCCGGAGCTCCGTTTCTGACATGCGAAGACCGCGGACGCGTGACGACATTGCAAAACTGCCGAATCTCGTGGGCGGTTCCGTGCGATTCCAGCGTGAAGTCCGAATATCCGCTGACAGTCAAAGCGACCGCTCAACTTTATGAATCGGTGGAAAAAGCCGAACTCACGAAAACTCTGAAGATTGTTAAAAAAGCGGAATTCTGCCGACCGTCTCAACCTGCGGCCACGACCGCGGACGCCAGCGCAGGAACCGTCGGAGGTGGTCAGTGAAATCCCAGTTGCTTCGAACGCTCATTCTTCTGGCGATCGCTGTCCTCCCTGCCGCGGCTCGGGCGGAGATCGATCTCTCCAAAGACTTCGATTCGCTCGGCGGTAACGAGAAACTCTACAAACGCGCCAAAGCACTTGATCCGAAAAACAAAGTTTCGATCGTGCAAAAGCGCGTGGTCGATCGCGAACGTCGCTTGGAGTTGGGCGTGAACTACGGCTTGAACGCCGGTGGCGACGCCTACCTGAGTACGCAGAGCTTCGGCGGGAACGTCGACTTTCATATC
>JAMPXM010000125.1 GCA_023701225.1 Pseudobdellovibrionaceae bacterium
GGTTTGCCCGCTCATGAACAAGGCATCGAAGCTTTCCGTGAATTGGCGAAAAAACGCGGGATCCGCTTTCTTCATGCGCTTCAAAATCGCCTTGCCGCTCGCCGAGTAAAGGCCGCTGCTGCGAAAGAAGAAATCGGCAAGCTCGGCATAAAGGCGCGTCGCTGACGCCACTAATTCGTGGCGCGAACGCGGCTCACGCACGTCGTCCACCAGTTCGCTGATCATGTACCGGCGATTGTCGATCTCCGCTCTGGCCAACGGCGGCGGCCCCTCGCGAAGAACTTTCGCCGCCATCGCCTTCAGTCCTTCAGAAAAGGAACTCGGCTCCGGGGTCGCGATCCCCTCGTGAACCATTTCTGCCAGGGTGCAATTTCCCTCCGGCCGATCGATGTCCTGGAAGAAGTGACGGAGGGTTTCCGGATCATGAACGAAGGCTTCCACCGGCCATTCCAAATGATAGAAGGATTCACGGTAGGCCCGGTCCACCTTCGGGAAAACGACGACAATATCGACGTCGGAGTAGGTCGACGCCTCTCCGCGCATCACGCTTCCGGCCAGGAAGATCACTTCCGCGCCTTTGTAGCGGTTTTCGATAAGGTCCTTGGTCACATAAAGAGGCGAATATTTGGCTCGAGTCACGTAGCGGTTATGAAGACTTTCTGGCCGATTTTCAACTCAATTTCGCACGGCCTTCGTACTGATTTCGAGCTCGTTCACAACCCCCATGATTTTTCCGAATCGCCCTTTTGACCCGCCGCTGAAAATTCCCTTTGCGCCAGTCGTTTCTTTCGGTTACACCGTCCCGCATGAACATTCGAAACTTCATCGACCACCACTATCGCCATTTCAACGCCGCCGCTTTAAAAGACGCCGCTCAAGGCTTCGAAAAGCACATCAACGGCGGTAACAAAATGCTCGTCACCCTCGCGGGCGCCATGAGCACAGCGGAACTGGGTCTTTCTCTGGCGGAAATGATCCGCCAAGACAAAGTGCACGCCATCTGCTGCACCGGTGCGAATCTCGAAGAGGACGTGTTCAATCTCGTCGCCCATGATCACTATGAACGCATTCCGAACTACCGGGACCTTACGCCCCAGGACGAGGAGCGTTTGCTCGATAAGCACCTCAATCGCGTGACCGACACCTGCATTCCAGAAGAAGAAGCCATTCGCCGGATCGAGAAGGCTGTCCTTCAGCATTGGCAGGCAGCCGACAAAGGTGGCGAGGCGTACTTCCCCCATCAGTTCATGTACCGCATCCTACTCTCGGGCGAACTGAAGCAGTACTATCAGATCGACCCCAAAGACTCCTGGCTGATGGCTGCAGCTGAAAAGAACTTGCCGATGTTCGTCCCCGGCTGGGAAGACAGCACGCTCGGCAACATCTTCACCGGCCATGTCATCGAAGGCGACGTAAAGAACGTCCACACGGTCAAAACCGGCATCCAGTACATGCAGGAATTGGCGAACTGGTACACGGAAACCACGGATGGCGGCAAAACCATCGGCTTCTTCCAAATCGGCGGCGGCATCGCGGGCGACTTCCCGATCTGCGTCGTACCGATGCTTCACCAAGACTTGCACCGCACGCAGGTTCCGCTCTGGGGTTATTTCTGCCAGATCTCGGACTCGACGACGTCCTACGGCTCCTACTCGGGCGCGATTCCGAATGAAAAGATCACGTGGGGCAAACTCGGTGTGGAAACGCCGAAGTTCGTAATCGAGTCCGATGCCACGATCGTGGCGCCGCTGATCTTCGCCTATGTCCTGAAAAATTAAGCCTGATTCAAGGCGCGTACACCGGACGCGGGGCCTCGGCCGAAAGCCGATCGCCCTGTGCAATGGACGCGCTCATGCTGGTGAGCAATCGCTGCAGAACCGGCCCCAGGACCAATTCCTCACCCAAATGCGAGAGCCCCATCACAGGATAGAGTAATCCTGGGCGCGCCATCGCTTCATATGCCAATACTCCACCATCATTGGGACCGTAGGCCGACAAGCGGTCATAATTCGCGCGCAACGCCACGGGCACACGATCCGGCGTGAGGAGTCCAAATACCGACACGATCATCAAGTGGTCGTGAACAGACAGACGCTCACGCCAGATACCTGTTTCATCCGACAGCTCCTGCAGGGCCGTAAATTTCGCGCGCTTCATCCAACACGCCGCACGAGCTTCGGCCCGCGCGAACCGGTCGGAGAGCAACAGGGAGAGGCCGCGGCTACCACCGAATGCACCGCCGATATTGATCCAACCACGCACCTTGTGAAGGTCCTTGGAACTTCGACCGCGACGTTGCAAGAGAAGGCGCGCCTCGGCCGAACCACGCCCCATGGTCACGAGAATGATCCGCTCCGCACGCGCGGCTTGCAGATAGTCCCCGATCACGCGTGCGTTGCCGGTGATGGATTCGCGTGGCGATGTCTCGATCACATCCGTCGTGAACCCAAGCTCGCGAGCGACGACGCGCATCCAGGTCGTGTGGGCGCCCCAGCGCAACCGAAGGCCCGGCTGCGTGCTCGGAACGAACACGACTTCGATCGGCGCACGATTGACGTCACGGGCTTGGGGTCTTGGTCTGATCGATTGGACATGGCGAATGAAGGCCGAGTGCGGTTGCGCGGCGAGGATGGAACGATGGAGAACGTGGCTCGCGAATGCCACTCCTTTTTCCTGCGCCAAGGCTTCGATCTCGTCGCGCAACGGCAACCGCCCCGCGAGCATCTGCAGAATCTCACGAGCTTGGTAAGCGAACTGAAGTTCAAATCCCTCGTGATCCGCTGAATCCGGTGAAGCTTTGGAAAATACGCTCATACCGCCATGATAAAGCGCGCCCCGTCACGGCGAAAGTCCGGAGGAGAAATACGGCCCTAGGTCCAGTTAAATCATTCATGATGCAAAGACCGCTATGACTCGACAGCCATGCGATCGGGAGATACCGGATGAGGATTCTTTAGACGTCGATGTCCAGTTTGAATGGGCGATATTGTTCCGGGCGCAGAGCAAGTCCCGCTCCGACACCCGCGACAACGTCAGGAAAAAACAAAAACGCCGTTCTGATCAGTTACCGGATGTCTTCGTCTTGTCGGCGTCGAACTTGCGCGAGGCGAGTTCGGTTTTGCAGATCGAGAGCTTGTCCTCGTACTCATCCTGACGCTTCATCAGGATCATTTTGTAATTGCGGAAACGCACGATGCGGTCGTTGAGGAACTCCTCCGACACGCCGACGAGTTTATTTTGTTCGTCGATGCCGATCTTGAATTCGTCTTCTTTATCGGTCACGCGATCCATGGGCTCCGTCCACATCAGCTTGCCGTCGCCGCCGTTATCTTTACGCGCCAGATTCTCGCGGCAACCTTTGAGAGTCCCGTAGAGTCCTTTGGATCCGTACTTCCGATTTCCGTAAACTCGGTCCTCGAGTTCGTAGACCTCATACTGCAAGCGACGAAGCTCTTCGTTCATCGCGACTTTTTTCTGCACGATCATGTTGCCATCGGTGTTGATGCCGACTTTTTCGTCGCCAGTCACGGTTTCCGACTGTTCCATCTTCGTTTCAATCTTCTCCGCTTTGTGCGGGTTCGAAGAGCATGCCGCCATGACGGAGCTAAGAGCGAGAAGACCGAATACACGAACCGCTTTCATACTGTTCATCCTCCACTAGGGTTGGAACCGCTTTTTACGGTAGCCGCGCGGATGAACGCGCACAATCACTTTCGCGCTGCATGAGTTTGGGCCACAGCCGCGGCGCGCCCCTCGACCTCTGGCCAGGCGCGCACTGCCGCGGAAAAATATCTTCAATCTACTTCAAAGATTTGAAACACTTAAATCTAACGGCATTCATGAATCGGACATGACTCTGAGCGTTTTGTGCGCCATTTCAGATCTCGTGTCGTGAAGAGTGACCGCACTCAACATGGGGTGACATCGATGAAAAAACAGATGCTGACAAAGCAGATATTGGCTCTTTTCCTGTTTGCGTCTTTGATCGGTTGCGCGCAAACGCCCGATGCGGAGGACGGCGCCGCTGAAAGCGGAGACGTCGCGGAAGAAACAGCGGGGGACGAAGAAGGCCTCAGCGATGAGCCCATGAGCGAAGACGGCGGTGAGACCGCGGCCAGCGAAGACGCGGCTCCGGCCGACGAAGCCGCGCCGGCCACTCCCGAAGTTGAAAAAAGCCTCTTCGACCGCATCGGCGGCAAAGGCAAACTGCAGCAGTTCGTCGATAAGTTCGTGAACGCGATGGCCGCCAACACCGATCTTCAGAAAAACACCACGCTGGCCAGTGCCTTCAAAGGCGATCAAGCCCGTCACAAGCAGATGCTCGTGGATTACTTCTGCGCGAACACGGGTGGACCTTGCACGTACGGCGGCAAGCCGCTCAAAGAAGCGCATGGGTCCATGAAAGTCAGCAAAGCGGACTGGAACGTGATGCGCAAAGTGTTCATCCACACACTGCGCGAAATGAAGGTTCCAAAGAAAGAGCGCATGGATTTGGCGTTGGTCGCCGCACGCCAGAAAAAGTACATCGTCCAGTGATTTCCGTCAGCAACGCCCTTTTGCGATCAACACGAAGGGCGAAGCGCGCAAACGGATCGGGCGACCTCAAGCCGCCGACGTTCGATCCCCTGTCGGATCGTGTGACGCTTCCTCAACCGCTGAGAAATGATCTGCCGAGGCCGATCGGACCGCACGAGCGAAGGAGTCCGGCAAATTCGTCTCATCCAAAAGAACACCCGGCTTCAGAAATTCGTACAGGTCACCGTAGTGTCGAATCTCCGTCGGACCTGTCCTGCGCATCAAGTGCCAAGGACGCAGCTCAACCGGACTCCGCAGCCCCATCGCGCCGATGATCTCACGCGCGCTTTTGAGTGTTTCGTGGTGAAAGCTCGCCACGCGCCGCCCTTTGTCTTCGACATTCAGGCCTTCCATCAAATCCGGATCATTGGTCGTGATACCCGCGGGACACGTGTTGGAATTGCAACGCAATGCCTGAATGCAACCCAACGCCAGCATCATGGCGCGCGCTGAGTTGCAGACATCGGCTCCGATCGCCATCCGTGAGACGAGATCGAAACCGGAAACGACTTTACCGCTGGCGATCACGCGAACACGATCCCGCAAGCCATAACCAACTAGAGTGTTATGAACAAAAATCAGTGCTTCGCGGAGAGGACTGCCGACCGAATTGCTGAATTCCACCGGTGCCGCGCCCGTTCCTCCCTCGCCGCCATCGACCGTGATAAAATCCACGATAATGCCCGTTTTCATCATCGCCTTGACGAGGCTGATAAATTCGTGCGGCTGACCTAGGCAAAGCTTGAACCCGACCGGTTTACCTTGAGAAAGTTCACGCAGCCGACCAAGAAACTGCGCCATTTCGACCGGCGTCGAAAAGGCCGTGTGCCCCGGTGGAGAGATCACATCCTGCCCCAAGGGCACGCCGCGGATCCCAGCGATTTCGGCCGTGACTTTGGCGGCCGGAAGAATACCCCCATGACCGGGCTTCGCGCCCTGGCTCAGTTTCAACTCAATCATCTTCACATTCGGATGAGCGGCGCGTGTCGCGAACATATCTTCGCTGAAGCGACCCTCCGGCGTGCGACAGCCGAAGTAACCGGTGCCGATCTGCCAAACAACATCGCCACCGTGGCGCAAGTGATACTCCGAAAGACCGCCTTCACCGGTGTTGTGATAAAAGCCGCCCTGGCGAGCACCGAGGTTCAATGCCTGCACCGCCCGCAGGTTCAGAGCGCCGTAACTCATCGCCGAAACATTCAAGCGGCTGGCGAGATACGGCTGACGACAGTCCGGGCCGCCGATGCGCACGCGCATTTCCTCTTCATGCGGATGCTGTGGCAGGATGGAGTGATTCACCCATTCGTAACCGACTTCGTAGACATCCCGCTGTGTCCCGAAGGGAATGGTATCGCGCACCCGTTTGGCGCGCTGGTAGACGAGAGACCGTTGTTCGCGGCTGAAGGGCGTACCATCCGTATTGCTTTCGACGAAATACTGATTGATCTCGGGACGGATCTCTTCGAACAGGTAACGAAAATGGCCGACAATTGGAAAGTTGCGCAGAATCGTGTGCTTGTTCTGAAAGTAATCGTGCAGCCCCAGCGCGAACACCGGCCCGACGATCAGTAACGACCAAAGAGCGGGCGGCCACACGAAAACCATGACCCCGTAAAAGAGCACGCCAGCCATGAGCGCCATGCGAAAATGTCTGCGCATCCAGATCCTCCCGCTCAACCCGCGTTTTCATCGGCATTTTCGCGGGTTTTTCTGAGTTTTCGCTCTAGGAAATTCACTTTCCCCGACCCTGGACTTTCAGATAGGCTGCCCCAGTGAAAGGAAATCTCCTATGACAGCCCCGTCCACGATCGTCGTTAAAAAGTACGGTGGTACATCTGTCGGGTCTTTGGAGCGCATTGAGAACGTCGCGGCTCGACTGGCCGAGGACCTGGCCCGCGGCGAAATGCCGATCGTCGTCGCCAGCGCCATGTCCGGCGAGACCAACCGCCTGGTCGCGATGGCCGAGTATATCGATCCCGATTATCGTGGTGTCGCGTACGACATGCTGGTCGCCAGCGGCGAGCAAGTCTCAATCGCCCTGCTCGCGATCGCGCTGCAAAAGCGCGGTATTGCGGCCCAACCTTTGCTTGCCTACCAACTCGGCATACAAACAGATAATGTTTACTCCAAGGCACGCATCCTGAAAATCGAGGGTGAGCGGCTCTTGGACCTTTGCCGACGCGGCATCGTGCCCGTGGTCGCCGGTTTCCAAGGCATCGACGAAGAAGAAAACATCACGACGCTGGGCCGAGGAGGATCGGACACGACCGCGGTCGCACTCGCCGCCGCGATCGGAGCTCGCCAGTGCGAAATCTACACGGACGTGCCGGCCGTCTGCACGGCGGACCCGCGCCTCGTTCCCGGAGCGAAAGAACTCACCCGGGTATCGTTTGAAGAAATGATGGAAATGGCCGCACTCGGCAGCAAAGTCCTGCACATCCGCTGCGTCGAATTGGCCGCCAAATACGGAATCCGCATTCATTTGCGTTCCACATTCGAAGCCCGCGAAGGGACTTGGATCGTACCGGAAGGAGAAGTCATGGAAAATCCGCTCGTCACCGCCGTCACGCATGACGCCAACACGTTTGTGTTCGTTCTTCATCCAGTTCCCGCGGGAACCGATTTCTTGGCGAACCTCTTCGACCGGCTGGCCACGCGCGGAGTCGTCGTCGACATCATCACGCAAAGCGATACCGGCGGCGGTCAGCGCTTGGCGTTCTCCGTGACTAAAGAGGATGTGGCGCTGACCCGTCAGACATTGAAGGAGTTCTTGCCCCCAGGCGTGGATGTGGAGACCATGGAGGGAATGGGAAAGATCTCCATCGTCGGCGTCGGTATGCGCAACAACTTCGGCGTGGCCGCGCGGTTCTTCCGCGTCCTGGCCGACGCGAAAATTCCGGTTCAACTCGTCACGACGTCGGAGATAAAAATCAGCGCCGTGATTTCGTCCGAGTTTCTTTCGACGGCCGCCGGGCAATTGGCAGACTCTTTCGAATTGCGAACAGCGGACGCCGGCGCAAGCAATAGGGGCTGAGCATGCCGTTTACGTATCGGGAAAATCGTTTGTTCTGCGGAGAACGGGATTTGCTGGACCTTGCCCGTTCCGTGAGCGGCCCGATTTACGTTTATTCGGTTCAAGACATACTCGAGCGCGCCCGCCGCTTGCGGTCCGCGTTCGGTCGCGTGCCGCACGCGATTCACTATGCGATGAAGGCCAACGGCAACGCCGAAATCCTGCGACGGCTGGCACGCGAAGGTCTGGGCGCGGACACCGTCTCCGCTGGAGAGATCGAAGACGCGCTTGCGGCCGGCTTCGCGCCAAACTCGATCGTCTTCTCCGGCGTCGGCAAGACCCGTCACGAAATCGAATTCGCCGTTCGCCTCGGCATCAAACAAATCAACATTGAAAGCCCGCAAGAAC
Organism: Pseudobdellovibrionaceae bacterium; assembly: GCA_023701225.1. Lineage (GTDB taxonomy): Bacteria > Bdellovibrionota > Bdellovibrionia > Bdellovibrionales > JAMPXM01 > JAMPXM01. The sequence goes on from JAMPXM010000125.1 coordinate 7,997, forward strand.
TCGAGCGCGTCGCACAAGTCGCCATGCACTTGGAAAAGCCAATTGATGTCGCATTCCGCATGAACCCGGACGTCAATCCGCAAACTCATCCCTACATCACGACGGGTTTTCGAGAGAACAAGTTCGGAATGGATGAGTCCTTCCTACCAGAGCTTCTGCGGATTCTTCAGCGCGATGGCGCCCGCGTGCGCTTGCGCGGACTCACGCTCCATATCGGCTCGCAATTGACGGAACTGGCCTCGCTGGAAGAGGCGATCACGAAAACCCTGCCCGTGTTTCATGATCTGCGCGGCCGCGGCTTTCCCTTGGACCGCTTCGATATCGGAGGCGGTTTGGGGATCCACTATGGCTCGGATGATACGAGCGCGGAGTTCCAGTTGATGTCCGAATATGGACAACTGGTCCATCGTCTGTTGGGAGCCACTCTTCCTACGAGTGGTCGAATGAACGACGGCTCCCTTGGATGTGAAATCATGTGCGAACCCGGCCGGATGCTCGTCGCTCGATCCGGCTTGCTGATCGGACAAGTTCAATACATCAAATCAACTCCGCAAAAGACCTTCGTGATTCTCGACACGGGCATGCATCATCTGCTGCGACCCGCCCTTTACCAGGCCCAACATCGCGTCTTACCGTTGGAGACGCGGGTGGATTCGATAACGAAACCATATGATATCGTCGGACCCATCTGCGAATCCTCGGATGTCCTCGCCAAAAACGTGGTTCTTCCGGAGATCCGCCAAGGGGATTATGTTGCGATCGCTGATGCGGGAGCCTACGGCTATTCCATGGCGAGCTTCTACAATCGTCATGCCCTTCCAACCGAAATCGTACTCGACTGACCTCGACTGACGTCGTCGTGTGATACAGTCGTGTGACTCCGCCTCGTGAAAACATCGCGATGCAGGACGACAACCCCCGCCGGGTCTTCGTGCCAAATTCAAAACACGCCCTTAGCCCAAATACGTGAAAATCTGAAATTAGCCTTCACGCCAAATTTAGATTTCCAATTATCATGAAAGCTCAATGTCCACTGGCATTTGTCGTTTCTCCTTCAGTCTCGCGCTGATTTTGCTCACGCAATCGGCGACAGCTCAAGCGCCAGCTCCCGGAGTGGTGACTCCTCCCCCGAGTTCGGCGCCTGTCGCAGCACCTCCGGCGGAGGCGCTGCCAAGCACCTCTCCGTCCACGACAAATCCGCCCCCTATGAGTGACTCGGCCGCGA
>JAMPXM010000126.1 GCA_023701225.1 Pseudobdellovibrionaceae bacterium
CACTTAAGACGCGGCCCGATGTGATTTTGATGGACATCATCATGCCTAAAAAAAGCGGGATCGAAGCGACCAAGGAAATTCTCGAGCAGTTGCCGAGCACGCGGATCATTGCCTTTTCCACGGCGGATCAAGAAACGATGGCCATGCGGGCCATGGAAGCGGGCTGCTGTAGTTTTATGGAGAAGCCGTTTAAAGGCGAGGAGCTCGTTCGCGCGATTCAAGAATCGCTGAGGCCATGAATAGGTGAACACACGTCTCTCAGGAGGAGAGGATGGGCGATATCATTTTTGCCATAAGAATGTTGGTGATCACGGTCGTGATTGTCGTTCTCATGCAGATCAAACTCGGAGATGCGACGCTGGAGACTCACGCGCATCAATGGATGCGGAGCTCGGCGGCGGTGGAAGCCTTGCAGGATGTTTCCAAGGGCGCCGTGAAAGCGATGAGCCAAGGATATCAGGCATTGCTGGCCATGATCGATCGCAATGTCGGTGGCGGATTTAGCAGGGAACAGATGGCAGGTTCCAGAAGCTTGGGGCTCGGTCTTGAGCGGAGCGCGGGCTATGAAAAGGACCTCGAGAACAAGCGTCGCGCGGCCGATCATGCGTCGGAAACAAGCGCCGGCGCAGACTCAAACGCAACCGCAACCGGCGAAGACAAACTCTGACTCGCGGCTGAGCGGCTCCCATTCATGATGGAACGAAGGGGAGCCTGCCGTTGGTTCAATCCACTCGCTTTTTCTGATTTCGGCGGACTTCGTGGGCGGTGGTGGTCGACGCGAGATCGAGAGATTCATGATTGTTCGTCAGCTCGCCCATCATCTTGTTGCACAGTTTGCCACCCTTCACCAAGCTCATGCGAAAATCCGAATGTTTCGATAGATTCGGATCGCCGCCAAAGCCGCTCGATGGGTTTTTAAACGCCAGAGCTCCTTGCGAAGCCAAGACAACCGCGACGAGTGCGAGCAAATTCATGCGAAAGAACATAACTGACTCCCTTGAAAGTATCTTGCTAACAGACATAGAGAGCGAGAACCGTGCCGCCTCTGGCACCCGAGGGGAGCAGTCTTTGCCAAGCAAAATCAGCATGTTATGGGAGGGGTTGGATTTGCCAACAAGCGGGGTCGCACCAAACCGGAACAACGTCACCTGGCTGTCGAGAGTTTAAACAGAGTGTTTAAACACCAGCGTCGGCGGGAACGTACCTTGGTTTCGAGATGAGATTCAATACCGAGCAGGAGAGTGTCTTAAAATGAAACAGGCGACCAGTGGGCCGCCTGTTCCGCTTTCGCTCGCATATCGATACGGGTTCAATCCGTGGCTGATGCGTCTCCGCTCTGTGTTGGTGTCGAGGTCCCCGGCTCTTCGAGCGTCGTGCCGCGTGACGTACCCACCGCTTGGGTTGCGCAGCAATTCACCGAGTTCCCATTTCCATCGGCCGCGGATTGCGAAATTGCGTTTTTCGCGGATGGAGTGATGGACGCGGCACTGCGGAAGGACTTTTCGTCGTCTCTTTGATAGGGGCAGTTCGGATCGTTACCACAGTCGAAACCATCGGCGCCTACGCTTTCTCCCGAGGCCGTCGATGCGGTGGCCTCTTCTGCGCCAGCGAGATGTCCATGGAGAAGAGTTGCGAAAGCGAAGGACAGGAGAAGGAACCCGTGTTTCATATTCATGTCCTGACTCCTTACAGGTTCAGCTCGGACGTCGCCGGAGCGATAATGTCCAAAAGATTATTGAACGTCGACGCGACCTGAACCGCGACGGACGGCCCGTCTTTGCTTTCGACTTTCTGAATTTCATTGTCTTTATAAGTCACCACGATCGATCCCACTTTCGGGCGCGTGATCACGTTCGGTTTGTTCGTACGTTCATCGTACTTGATGAGGACTTCCTTCTTGGCCTGATCGATGATTGAGGCAATACGCCCGCGGACATCGTAGGTCAGTCGAACTGTTTGGCCATCGGAATTCTGCGCGTAGGTCAAGTTCCCTTTGCCGTCATATTGGAAAGTCGTGTCGCGTTTACGGAGCGCTTTGCCTTTGTCGTCGAAAAACTCGGTGACCACTTTGGAAACTTTGTTGAACGAATTCTTATAGTCATAGGTCATCTTCGCGTTTGGCGTCGATTTCTCTTTAATGAGGCCGCTGGGGTAATACGCGAATGTCGTCGTGATCGTGTTCTTTCGAATCGAGAGCGGACGTCCGAAGTCGGGGTGATAGGTCACGTCGAGGGAGTCCGTTTTGGACTTCGTGAGAACCCGATACAAGTACTTCCGGCCATCGGGACGGCTCTTGTGCCAAAACTCGAAGCGGGCTTCGTTGCGAATTTCTTTCCCGCAGCGTTTGACGGCGATCGACCAAAAATGGTTTTTGGGATCGTCTTTGCTTTCCTCGTATTTGTAGCTCTCGGTACAAACCGGATCATTCTTCGCCGCACGATCCGTGAAACTGAGCACGAGGTCACGTTTGTGGTCATAGGTCAGCGATTTGTGCGTTCCATCGGGGAAATTCACGCGCGTGATGTTGTGATTTTCGTATTTGTATCCGTAGGTGTTTTTCCACATGTTCTTGACCGAGACGAGATCCTCGCTGTCGTACGTGAACTCGGCCTTCAGTCCCGTCGGTCCCATCACGTTCGTGACGCGCTTGCCGCTGTGTTGAAAGCTCAACTTGCGCGCGTTGTTGTCGACGACTTCTTTCAGCAGCTCGCCTTTCCACGCGAGTTTGATGAAATTGCCGTTTTTATCTGCGACGACGGCGAGGCGGCCTTCGCTGTCGAATTTCTGCGTGGTGCCGTCCGCGACCGTTCGCACATAGTGCTCGCCGTTCCAGATGATCTGTTCGATTTCCAAGGAGTCGGCTGAATAGATCGTACCTTTTTTGATTTCGGGCGCGACAAGGCTGGCTTGCTTGGCCCAGCGTGCGCGAGTGTCGGGGCTGTTGAGAAGCTGATCCTTCAGTCGGTCCAAGTAAGCCGGCGTCGCGGTCCGGTTGCTGCGTTTGACGTAGTCGAGAATGCGACCGACTGTGTCTTCGACTTCTTTGGAATCGCCTTTGCCTTTGGTGAACAGGATCTCTTGGCCCGCGCCGCACTCTTGGTACTTCAGATTACCTTCCGGAGTTTTGGTCAACGCGGTTTCGAAGTCCGAGCACCAACCGAAGCCGAACATCCCGTTAAAGTTCGAACGGCTGTTGTAGTAGCGCTGCACTTTCAGATCGAATCCCGTGCCTGGCACGGTGAGATCCAGCCAGGAATCGGCGTAGTTCGCGTTCTTCATGTCCACAACGGCTTCCGCGGCGACCGGTCCGAACCACGTCAGCATCAACGCGGCAAGCGGCGCGAGTAGTGGCAAATATCGATTCATTCTAGAGCTCCTTCGTCGGCACTCACACGTTGATTTTAACAATTTTCCTGATCATTACGCCACCAATCACTTGTAAGGTGAGCATGATAATCAGAGCGATCACGCCCAATACCGTCGTGAACAACGGCATGACGTAAGCCGGGTCGAGAATGAAAAAAACGAGCAAAAGAAAGAACGGAACCAAGGTGATGATTATCCCTTGCATCATCCCTTGCGCGGTCAATGCTTCAATTTTCTTTTCGATCTTCTGACGTTCGCGAACCGTATAGACGATGGTCTGGAATGTTTCGGCCAGATTACCGCCAGTCTCTTGAAGGATATTCACGGACGTCACGAACATCTGTACATCCGGGCGAGGAATTCGGGTCCCGAGTTCGTTGAGAGCTTCTTCAAGACTTCGTCCCAGACGCATCTGCGATAGCACGAGCGCGAATTCCTGGCTCATCGGATTCGACATGTTCTCCACGACGCGTTCCATGGATTGTTGAACGCTCAATCCGGCCTTCACTCCGTTCGCCATGATGGTCATACCATCCACCATTTGATCGACGAACTTCGTGCAGCGTTTGTTCCAGAGTGAATAGACGACGTTTTTCGGAATCGACCAGCCCGCGACCGTAATGGCGGAGCCGAGGATGATGCCGGGAATCAAGTTCGGCCAAAGGGCGATGAACATCAGGCTGCCAAGACCGAAGCTCATCGCGAGCATGAGTTGTGTGACGCGTTTGCGGTCCACGTCGACGAACATCAGCTCAAGCAGGCGAATCACCTCTTCGCGTTGCCCGAGACTGCGACGTGAAAGAAATGCGAGGAATCTGTCGACGTTCAAATAAACGATGACGAAAACCAAAATCGAGACAGCCGGGATCACGACGAATGGATGCGAGAGCAACGCACTCATTTCTTGTCACCTCCGCTGGCCTTTTTGAGATCAGGGAAGGGCGCCTTGGTTCCCGCTGGCGCGTTTGAAGAGGCGAGTGGCGTCGCCCCAGAGGGTGGCGTCATGGCTGCGGCTGGTTGCGAGGCCTCGTTGGAGAACAGCCCACCTGCGACCTTGATTCCGCGCTTTTGCATATTCTCGACGAACTTCGGGATGAGGCCGGTCGCGTGGAACTGACCGACGATCTTGCGGTTCTTGTCGAAGTCTTTTTCTTTGAACGCGAAGACCTCTTGCAGAGTCACAACTTCGCCCTGCATGCCTTGCACTTCGGTGATGCTGATGATTTTGCGCGAGCCGTCCGAGAGTCGCGAGATTTGAACGATGAGATTCACCGCGCCGGTGATTTGTTCCCGAAGGGCGCGCTGTGGCAGGTCCATTCCCGCCATCATGCACAATGTCTCAAGACGTCCGATTGCCTCTTTCGGATTGTTCGCGTGCACGGTCGTCATGGAGCCGTCATGGCCAGTACGCATGGCTTGCAACATATCGAGTGCCGCGCCATCGCGGCACTCGCCAACGATGATCCGGTCAGGACGCATGCGTAGCGAGTTGCGGACGAGATCACGGATCGAAACTTCACCCGTGCCTTCCATGTTGGCGGGCCGCGTTTCCAGGCGGACGACGTGCTCCTGCTTGAGCTGCAATTCGGCCGCGTCTTCGATCGTGATCAGTCGCTCGTTCGCCGGGATAAAGCCGGAGAGCGTGTTCAGCAATGTCGTTTTACCTGAACCGGTGCCACCCGAAATGATGACGTTCATTTTATTCGTCACGGCCAGGCGCAAAAAGTCCATCATGTTCGCGGTGCAGGCATTCCAATCGCGGTAATACGTTTCCGGATTGACGGGGGTTTTACGGAACTTCCGGATCGTGACCGAGGGGCCATCGATCGCCAGCGGTTCGATCACGGCGTTCACCCGGCTTCCGTCTTTCAAGCGGGCATCGACATAGGGGACGCTTTCGTTGATTTGGCGTCCGAGGGGCGTGACGATGCGTTCGATGACTTTGCGCAAATGAAAGTTGCTGGTGAACGTGACGGGACTGAGCTGAACAATGCCCTTTTTCTCGATGTAAATCTTGTTGTATCCGTTCACCATGATTTCCGTGACGCCGTCGTCGGCGAGAAGATCCTCGAGAGCGCCCAGTCCCAGAGCTTCGTCGAGGACTTCCTTGATGATTTGCGCGCGTTCGTCGCGTCCCATGCCCGGTGCTTCTTTGTCGACGATGGAGGAAATCACAGCTTGGGTCTTTTTGCGCAATTCCCGTTCTTTATCCGGATCCCCTTGCGTATCCGTCATGTTTTTTTTCAGATCCATGGCTTTGATCAGCTCGGAGTGAACGGTGAGTTTCAGCCCCGTCCGTGCATCGACGTTTTTGGGAGCCTTCGTACGTGAGCCGCCCGTGTCGGCGGAGGGAGGTGCTTCGCGCTTGAACTTGAGTTCGGTCGGTCGCGCGAGCGTCTTCAATTGCTGTAAGATTCCGCCGGTGAGTTTGCGAACCGTTTCGAAATGCGCGGCCGAAACCGGAGCTTTGGGTTGCGTCAGAATAAAAGGGCTCGAGCGTTGGATGGAGCCCGTGACGGAGACGTCATCCTGCGGAATCGCGCCGACAATGTTGCGACGAAGAGTCTGTGCGATCGCGGCCGGAGCCAGAGAGCTGGGATTGGTTTTGTTCACCACAATTTGCAACATATCGCCGGGAACGCTCGCCGCCATCAGCTCCGATAAGAGGCGCAGGCTTTGATTCACAGAGAGGACTTCAGGCAGCGTCACAACCAACAACGCGGTCGCACGTTCAATCAGGGACATTTGCAATGGATTTAACTGCGTTCCGAGATCGACGATGATGTACTTGTAGAAATTGCTCAGCGTCTCGATCTGCTTCATAGCGAGATCGACGGGCACATTCATCGTCTCATCACGGCCGCGAACCGCAGCGACAAATCCGAGGCCACTCGGGTGCATGGAGATCGCCTGCGCGACATTGGACGGCGACAAAGCACCGGTGAAATTGGCGAGGTCCGAGATCGTTTTGACTTCGCGAAGGCCGAGAATGAAGTTTTGATCGCCGCAGCTCTGCGCGTCCAAATCGATAAGCAAAACTGGCGCGCGCATCTCGGTCATGAATGCCAAAGCGAGATTCGCGGCAAATACACTTTTGCCGACGCCGCCTTTGCCACCGGTGATACCGATGATATGTGAGTTGGGATTAACCGCCATCACCAAGTCCCTTCAATGGTTTATCGGATTTCGGCCGACGTAGGACGAGAGGACCTCGGTCCGGGAAAGATCCGGTCGAGGGCCTTGTCCATCTGTCGGTCCGCAGATGTCCGGCTGGTTTCGTCGCCCGCTATTAGTCGCGGAGACGGAACTTTTTCTTCACCTTCTCGGCGCCAGCGCTGGCGGAGGACTTGATGATCGGCGTGACGAAGACGACGAACTGGCTTTGATTGCGCTGGAAGTTTTTGGACGCGTACAGCGACAGGATCGGATTATCAGGACCGTCCTTCGGGAACTTGTTGTAGTCCGTATTGCTCGAACTCGAGATCAAACCACCGACCGCCGCGCTTTGTCCGCTGCGGACCACGATCTGCGTTTGCATCGAATTGTTCGCGATGATCGGTGCGCCTCCGTCGGAACCAAGGTAGTTGCTGACGCCGAAGTCCATGACAAGTTGGATGCTGTCCGAGCGTGCATTCAGGATTCGCGGCTGGACTTTCGTTACGAGTCCCGCTTCGGCGAACTGAACGCCGGCTTGGCCCTGCTGATTGAGAATTTGGTACGGTATCCGCGTTTGAGAACGGAGGTTCCCTTCGCTTCCGTCTTGAATGAGCAGGGTTGAGCTTTGCAGCACGCGCGCATGGCCGTGCTTCTTCGCCCAGTTGAGTTTGGGTAAAAGATTGCTCACCGTTCCGGTGATCGACGTCACGATTCCTGAATTGCTGTTGTTGCTGGAATTACCGAAGGTGATTCCGGACTCGTCGCTGAGATTCGGTGTCCACTGGAAGCGGAAGCCTTTTTCGTAGCTCCTGTTGAGTTCGACGAAATGGATCACGAGCTGGATGATTTTGCCAGGCTCCGGCGGAGGCGCCTGTTTGACCTCGATGAGGTTGATCACGAAATCACGGCGGATCTGCTGGACGACACCGTCGCGTACGGCTTCCTCGACGATGACGTTCGGAACATACATCTGCGCGATGGTGTAGGCGCGGTTTTTCTCGGACTCGCTGTTCGCCATGCCCTCGAGAATGAATCGATCATTGATCGCGCGAACCGTGATTTCCGGATTGCGAATATCGTTTTCGATCATTTGCGCGATTTTGCGCTGGGCGATCGGGCTGAGGGTCACGATCGTGGAGGCCTGACCCTCGTATTGCTTCACGACGGAGTGGATGCGATTCACATCACGTGGCAGCAGAACCTGGCCGTCGACGACGACGCGATTGTTGACGATTTTGATCGAAATGCCTTCGATATCACCGAGGAGCTCGCGCATTTCGCGCGCCACCTTCGTGAGATCGCTCTTCTTGACGTCGATACGGAACTCATAAATTTTCTGCCCAGTTTTTCCGTGGATCGACAAAGTCGCGATACCCACTTTTTTGGGCGTGAAGATAATGACGCCGTTGGTACGGTCCGGTTTGATCTCAGTGACTCGTTTGTAATCGCCGCGCGGTTCTCCGCCATCCGGCCAAAAGGGTAGTTTTTCCTGGTGCTCGATGCCGATATACAGAGTCAGATATTTTTGTTTGGCGCTGTCTGTCTTCGAGTTCGGATCCATCGACAGCTCTTCGCCCTCTGGTGCCATTTGCTGGGCTTGTGCCAGTTCGTAGACAAAGGGACACAGGAGAACCAACGACACAAAGAGTGCGGTCAGTAGGGCTGACCCGGAGCGAAAATGCGGGAACTGGAGCTTCATGACTGGCACTTTCATCTTCATCCTATCGACAGAGCACAATCTAAAACCTTAAAAACGGGGCGCACGCTTCGTTGGCAAGGCACGCTGAGGAGCCGGAGCCGGCGGGGCTTCCGGAGCCGGAGCAGACGCGGGAAGACGCGGTGCCAAGCTGACGGTCTTTTGCAAAACATCTTCGACCGTTGTGGATTTCGGTGGATTGACGTAGCGGTCATTCGGGTGGCGAAGTACGGCGAACAGGCTGCCCGGCGAAGTGGACAGAATGTAAACCAAGCCCTGCACTTCCTCTGGTTAGGCTTCAACGGTGATGTTGGTGAACGTCACGTCGGCACTCAAGTTAATCTGCGTCACGTTTTTTCCGTTCGGATCCAACTCCAAGCGCCTCGGTATTCGATTGGCGATCTTGAGTCCCGTCGCAAGGATCGGGACATCCTGTAAAACAGTCCGAACTTCGCGGCGTTGGTCCGCGCCTTTACCAAAATCCAATGCGGCGACCAGATCGATTCGATCACCCGGACGAAGCAGGCGAGAGACACCGCGCATATCATCGATCGGAATTGTAATGGCGCGCTTGCCGGGCGTCACTTCCATGGAAAGGCCTGTTTCTGGCCCTGGTAGCAGAAGCTTGGTTTGTAGGATCTGTTCGCCCTTTTTGATCGGCGCGGCAGCGAGCTGGCCGAACGTGAGTTCCGGATCGTTGATCGCATCGGGTTCAATGAAGTCCACCGGGCGTTCGACGACTTCCACTTTGGATTCGTCAATTGTTTCGAGTTCGACAATGTCCTTCGCCGCGATCACCACGCGCTTGCTTGTGCCGAACTGGCGGCTCATTGCCGACTTCTGTTCTTGGGACCAGCTGTAGAGCAGAAAAATCGCGAATAATGCCGCTCCGACGCTGATCCAAAGTGTGCGAGTCTCATTGGAATTCATAGCTTGCTTCCTTGCCCTTTCGTCAATCTCCGCCGC
>JAMPXM010000127.1 GCA_023701225.1 Pseudobdellovibrionaceae bacterium
ACAAGAAGCGGCCGCACTCGTCGCTCGGATATTTATCGCCTGAAGAGTTTGAAAAACGAGAAAGAGTCGAGTATCAGAAGGAGTCAACCGTCAGTCGGTCGATCACGACGCTCTAGGCTGTTCGACTCCGATCAAGCGCCCGCACTCCATGTTATAGAGATAACCTAAGAGCCCAATACGAATGAAAACTTCGGGATCAACCGACGGACGACCTTGACCTTGCGAATAGAGGGGCGCCGTGAGCTCCGGCAAAAACGAAAGGTCCAAAACCCGATCAATCCGTCTTAAGAGATGAGTTTTGGGAATGAGCGATTCAACATCGATAGCCGAGAAAAGCTCCGGCTGATATTCGTGGCGTCCTAGCATGATGACCTCGTGAGAGGCCCATCATCACCGCCGCCAAAGTCAATCGGCAACGGTTAACGCGACTTTTTCAACAGGCCCATTACCTTTTCGTGCACTTTTTGGAAAACCCTCATATCGTGTGCTCATGGACGTTTCCCTTCGGCCCATAAAAATGGAGGACTTTGTACTTCTCAAAAGGTGGCAGTCGCTTCCTCATGTGATGATGGTATGGGGAAATGAGAGGTATGAGGAGCCTTACGAACAATACGTCTTTCGTACCGCCGACGGCTCAGTGAAACAGTTCATTATCGAAATCGATGGCAACCCAATTGGGTATTTCCAATATTATTGGGCATCCAGAGTTGGCGAAGGTTGGTGGGAAGGCTTTGACCCAGCCACAGTCGGCATTGATTTCTATATCGGTGAGCCGGATTGTCTGGGAAAAGGGATCGGCTCAAAAGTTATCGCCTCTGCAAAGCGAATGCTCTTTAAAGACCCGATGATTTTGCGAATCATTGCCGATCCGTCGCCATCCAACGGCAAGATCATACATCTCCTGCGGAAAGCAGGGTTTGAGTCGCAGGGCGAAATAGAAACGCCGGATGGGAAAGCGTTGCTCATGGAGCTTCTTCGCTAATTTCTGTGCCCAGTAACCACTGCTCTCTGAACTCGAAGACACACGAATAGGCTCGCTTTACGAAAGCGGGCCTTTTGCTTTCTCGGCGGGGAACGAGGCGCGAGTTTACTTCCCACCAAAACCAAGTCGAAAGAACACCCTTCGCTCTCGAAAATCGTTGGTAGCAAACCCGGTAGCATTTGGTAGCAAAGTTTTGAAATGCGCAGAAATACACTGACATGTCTTTGCATCCATCGTGCGGCGGTTTGTTTTCTTTCAACTACTTGATGCGCTTGATCTTCAGCGCGGGGACATCGATTTGTTTCGAGAAAAAATGGCGGAGAGAGTGAGATTCGAACTCACGGTAGGGATTAACCTACACACGCGTTCCAGGCGTGCGCCTTAAACCACTCGGCCACCTCTCCGCTATGGAACGTGAATAGATCCAACGAATTAGCAAACCTTGCGGGGAGCGTCTAGGAGCTTCTTTGGTCGAAGCATAAATATCTCCGCGATCGGCCTCGGAGGCCGAACATCTACCTGAAATCCGAGTCTTTTCTTGCCTCAACACCTTGCCCGGGCCGGGTTTCATGCCCGTCCGAGTGGGAATTCGTGGTCGCGCCGCCGTCTTCATGCGGCGCGACCCGTCGTGAAGCGCGAAACTTCCTTACCTGTACTTCTCTGGATCCAGTTTCGAGCACGCCTCGTATAAGACTCGGTTTTCTGGCGTCACCGTTTTGTTGATCGCGAACTGCTGGCACTGCTCGTGCGTCACGCGCATGGTTCCGCCATCAACATCTGTCGTTGTGCCCGACGCCGTGCCCAAGTCTCTGGCCCGTTCGCGCTGGGCCTCTTGGAGATTTCGCTGTGACTCCTGAATGTCCGACGCGGCTTCTTTCTTGGCCTCGTTGACGTCCTTGACGGCTTCACCCTGCGCCTCGCTGACATCCTTCTGAACTTCTTGCTGCGTCTTTTGTACCTCTTGCTGTGCTTCGCGAACGTTGTCTCTTGTTGTATCGCAGCCCGCGAGGGCGAAGACCGCCACGAGCGCTGCCATTAAAGTCATTTTCATATCGACACCTCCAGTCAGTGGGCAGCCTACCACCTCACTGATGTCGATTCTGCCGACGGAAGAATTAGATTCGTAAACGTGCGGTCGTGAAGACTCACAATGAGTGTCTCATTCGATCGCACGATGCCGTAAAGTCCCACTCGCCGTAATGGCAGAGCAAAGATCGCGATCTTAACCCCACCGATGATAGGCCGGATGACCCGGCTTGACTGCCACGAACAGACCGCGGCACTTCGCGCAGACTTTGCCGCCAGCGATGAGATCGGCTTCCACCCATGCGCGATCGTCGGCCGGAGTTTCTACGACGCGAGCTTTGAGAGTGATGGGTTCGTTTGCCGGAGTCGGGCGCAGCAGCTTGATCGAATATTCGGCAGTCACGGTGCACGGCGGAGCCTCGAGGCCTTGGCGTTTCATCAAATGATACGCCGCTGTCCAATTCGAATGGCAATCCAGCAACGAGCCGATGATTCCGCCATTGAGCATGCCTGGGAACGCCTGGTGATGCTCTTGCGCATGCCATTCGCACACGACTTCATCGCCGTGAGCGAGGCTGCGAATCTTCAAGCCTTTTGTGTTGGCGGGACCGCATCCGAAGCAGATGGAGCTGGGCGCGTATTTTTCTTGAAGACTTGGTTCAGACATCGCTTTCTCCTGGTCTCAGAATCGTGAGCCGACTCTACCAAGAGAAAATGAAAACCGGGAGCTGGTTTCGCTCCCGGTGCGGCGCGCGCATCGCTTACTTGGCGCGTTCGAAGATGACGACGAGATTGGGCTCGCTCACCAAGACCAGTTCTTGCTGCGGTCCGAATGTGAGGCCTTCATATTGTTCGGCGTGCGCGGGAATATCCAAAAGCGCGCTCACCGCGCCGTTACGCGCGACATCCATGATACGCGAGGATTCGTGACTTAAAAACAGAAGGCGACCCGTGGCCGGATTGTAGAGGCAGCCGGAGAGATCGCCGAGGCGATGTTTCATGATCTTGTCCACCGGAAGCGGCTCGGTGACCTTAAGTTCGCCATTAGCCCACGGAAATGAGTACACTCGCTTCGGATTGTCTTCCTGCGTGGCGTAGAACACCCCGTTCGCGCCAGCCTTGCTTGGCGCATAACAAATGCCCTCGAGTCCCTTATTGTTCTTGCGGGGAGCGGGGAGTTGGAACACTTGCACGCCCGGTGCGCCCTCACCGAGATCCACGGACGTGACTTCAGAGCCCAACTTGAAGACGATGACCTGGTTGCTCTCGGTGACGATCGCAAACTGTTCGTTGCCCAAGAAAATGATGTCTTCTGTGTCGTCGTCGCTCAGGTGGCGCATGTTGATTTTCCTGACGACAGTGGAAAAGTTACGATCGTACTCGTAGATAAAACCGGTGTTGTTTTGGATCAAAAAGTAAGTGTCTGAGTCCGCATTGAAAGTGATTCCTGACAAATTGAACTTGATATCGTTCAATGCGATCACGCGCGCCGGTGCATTCAGGGTGACGGGCGCCATGACAGAAGGTGCTTTCGCGTTATGAGGGGCCGCAGCCGTGAGAACGAGAGCGAGCGCAGGAAGAAGCGTGAGCTTTTTAAGCAGCCTTTGCGCTGGTTTTTGGACGAGTTTCATCAGAGATCACCTTTCATCATCGGCTGGACCGGTGGCCGATGTTCCGAGCGCACGTATGATTACGTGTTCGTTGACTTGCACATCGCGTTCGACAGAATGCACATTCTGGTCCACTCGAATCTGGAGTCAGAGTGGCACCGAATAGGATGGCCCCTCTGTTGCTATGAAGAGCGAGTGTCCACGAATCAGTGGGAAAAGGAAACCAGACCCGGAGATCTGCTCCGGGACCTACTATATAAAGGAAGCGATATGAAAAACAGTTCGGTTCTGAAGCGTGTATGGGTCGGTGCATGTCTTTTGATGGTCGTGGTCAGCGCGTCGATCGCTGAAGCTCAGTCGATTCGCTGGGGCAATTCGCGCGGCCGTTCACCGGAGCTCGTGATGGTCGATGAAGTTCACTTCTACGATTCCAAGACCATTGTCGCCATCCGTAACTGTAATCGCGCACTTGAGCGTGACGTGCGCTGTTCGAACAGCAATTACGAGTGTAGCGCTTGTTCTGAAATCGATCACTCTGACCATTCCAGCTACATGGTTTATCAGTATGTCGGTCGCGGTGGCCGCGATCTGCCCCGTACTCCCGATCGCGACTTCATCCAAACTTTCCACTTCACGGACAATAAAACCGCGATCGCTCGTCAAAAGTGCGAAAACTACCGCGCTCGCCTGCCCCAGTGCATGAACACGCGCGATTATGAGTGCACGCCCTGCACGATCGAGAGCCACACGGACCACTCCCAATTCGATCTGTATCGCATTCGCCAAGGTCGTCGTTGGTAAGCGGATCGGTCAGCGGATCGCATTCCGAAACGAACTTTCCGCACCGGGCTTGATACACCGGTGATGGACAGCAGGCCCGCGGCATCTGCCGTGGGCTTTCGTTTTTTAGGAGCGAAGCTGACGAAAGAAGTCCTTGAGCATTTGCGAAGCTTCGTCTTGCAGGACGCCGGATGTGATTGCGGGCATGTGATTCAAGCGGCTATCCCCCAGAATGGAGTAGAGCGAGTGCACTGCGCCCGTTTTCGGGTCCGGTGTCGCATAGACGACACGGTCGACACGTGCATGCACGAGCGCTCCCGCGCACATCACGCAGGGCTCCAAAGTCACATAAAGAGTACAGCCGGTCAGGCGCCAGCGGCCAAGCGTGCGACTGGCCATCTCCAAAGCGAGAGTTTCAGCGTGGGCGAGGGGATTTTTCAGCTCTTCCTTGCGATTCCAGGCCCGGCAGACTTCCACGTCATCCTGGACAATGACCGCGCCGACCGGAACATCACCGGTGGTTCGTGCGTTCTGGGCCGCTAGGAGCGCCTCCCGCATCCACTTTTCGTCTGTCACTGAGGGTGGCGTTGTCATTGGCATCTAGGTAGCACAGTTGCCAATTGATGCAAAGCATTAGATACGCACAAGTGACTTCAAACCCTTATAGAATCAGGGTTTCGGATTTGTCAGTTTTCTTGGCATCTGCTATACCCTGCCGATCTCTGACGATCATACCCGAACCGCTGAGCCACAGCATCGAAGGGCAGGTGAATACATTGGCGTTAGTGAAACTTCGCGACAACGAAGGTTTTGAGCAAGCGTTCCGCCGCTTTAAAAAGTCGTGCGAGAAATCCGGGATCCTCTCGGAAGTCAAAAAACGTGAGCACTATGAAAAACCGAGCGTTCGTCTTAAAAAGAAGTCGATCGCAGCGCGTAAGCGCCTGTTGAAGAAACAAAAGAAGCACCAGGAGTAAGAAGCGATCTTCGCTCTTTATCCTGACTTTTGTTTTTCTGATTTCGATGCGGGGTCCGTTGGTTCATTTGAAACACGGGCCCCGTCTATTTCTGGTTCGTATTCTGGTTCGCAGCACTTGATTCGCGCACGTTGATGCTCGCGCGAATGTCACTCCAATGATCGCTCAATGAACCAAGCCTTTATGTAGGGGGTTTCGATGGGTCTTAAAGAACAGATTTCCAACGACATGAAAGAAGCGATGAAGGCCAAGGAGATGGATAAGCTCAATGCTCTCCGTATGGTCCAAGCCGCATTCAAAAACCGTGAAATCGAACTCCGCCCCAATCCGATCAACGAAGACGAGTTGATCGGCGTGCTCAAAAAGCTCGTCAAGCAGCGCAAAGAATCGATCGAACAGTATGCCGCCGCCAAACGTCAGGATCTGGTCGATAACGAAACTCGCGAGCTCCACCTTTTGGAAACATATCTTCCGGCGCAAATGGGTCGAGAGCAGATCGAAAAGATCGTCGCCGATGTCATCGCTGAAACCGGCGCGAAATCGCAAAAAGAAATGGGTGCCGTGATGAAAACCGTCATCGCACGCACGGCTGGCGCGGCTGACAATAAGATCGTCAGCGAGATCGTGAAGTCGAAGTTGCAATAGTCTTCGCCGCTTCGGTCTGATCCGGTCAGTGATCGTCATTGATAAATTGAAATGATCCGTTGAAATGACCAGTTGAGTAGATCCGTCGAGTTGGTCTGTCGAATGAAACCAGTGAGCTGGTCCAATAAGTCGATTCATTCAGCCGATGCAATGAGCTGACTCATTGTGCTTTTTGGAAACCCGGTCCCTGTTCACTTAAAGGTCGAACGCATGCGCTTCACTCAGGATTTTATCGAGAAGGTTCGTGACGCGAACAATCTCGTTGAAATCATCTCGCAATACACCGAGCTCCGCCGGACGGGCGATCGACTCATGGGTCGATGCCCCTTCCCGGATCATGCCGAAAAAACGGCGAGCTTTTCGGTGAGCGAATCCAAGCAGCTGTACCATTGCTTCGGCTGCAAACAGAGCGGCAATACGTTTACGTTTCTCGAAACCTACAACGGTATGTCTTTCCGCGAGGCCGTCGAGTATCTCGCAAAGAGGGCCTCGATCGCGATTCCTGTCGACGAGTCACGCAAGGGTGCTCGCAGCGATGGACGTGAAATCCTGGCGAACATCAATCGCCAGGCCGGCCAGTACTTTCATCAACAGCTCTTGCGTTTGCCCGAAAGCCATCCGGCAGTTGCCTATGCGCGCTCGCGTCAGCTCACGCCCGAGATCATCGATCAGTTTCGTCTTGGTGTCGCGCTGGATGCTTGGGAGGGTTTGGCGACTTTTTTAGCTCAGCGAAAAATCCCTTATCCGATGGCCGAGAGCTTGGGGCTTATAAAACGGAAGAAGACCGGCCAAGGGTATTTTGATTTGTTCCGTGAAAGGCTGATTTTTCCGATTTTTTCGCCCTCAGACGAATTATTGGGTTTTGGTGGCCGTACGTATACGAACCAAACTCCGAAGTATCTCAACAGTCCCGAGACCGCGCTCTTCAGCAAGGGCCGTGTGCTTTATGGGCTGCACGAGACTGGGCGTTATATCCGTTCCGAAGATCAGGCCGTAGTTGTCGAAGGCTATATGGACGCGATCGCGCTATATGCGGTCGGGGTCAAAAACGTCGTGGCGATTTTGGGAACCGCGTTTACGCCCGACCACGCCAAGCTCCTTAAGCGTTACACGTCGAACATCGTCATGCTTCTCGATGGCGATAGCGCGGGTATGAACGCGGCCGAGCGTAGCCTCCCGATACTTTTGCAGGCGGGGCTTTTAGTGAAGGGCTGTTTTTTGCCGGGAGGCTTGGATCCCGACGATTTCGTCAAACAAAACGGAGTCGAGGCATTGCGGTCGGAATTGGAGCGGGCGCCGGAACTCTTTAGCCTGGTGATCAGTCGCTGGTTGGAAGGGTATCGCGCATCGGCAAGCGATAAGGTCAAGTTCGTCGATCAGGTTTATCCGGTCTTGAAGGCGATGGAAAACAAGCAGCTGCGCGAACTCTATATCGGGGAGCTCGCTCAACGCTTGGATGTGGAAGTGCTCTGGCTGAATCGCGCCTTCGCCTCGGTCGCTCAGCGGGAACGTCAGCTCGCCAGCGTCAGAGTGGAGGGCACCTTGCCGCCGGGACCAAGGCCACAGGGCGCAGTGCCCCCGGCAGGGGCGGCTTCGCGCCCCGAAGCTATGCCGGTCCGCTCCACTGATGCGCCGCGAGCAAGCCTGGTAGACGAAGCGGTTGTTGATGACATGATAGACGAGGTCCCGGAGCCGCAGCGGCCACTTATATCGGTGAAAGGCGCGCCGCGTGACGAAGCCTTCGTGCTCAGTCTTGCGTTGCACAATGAGGGGCTTTTGCAAGAGATCCATCAAGCGGACTTTCTCGACATGCTTTCGCATTCAGGAATACGCGAAGTCTTCTCCCAAGCGCTTGAGATGTATGGACAAAGACCAGGCAGTTTTGATAGGCTGGCAGCTTCGTTGGCATCTCAAATAGACCAACCCAGTGTTCTGATGAGCGCCCAGGATTTGCTACGGCGGTCGGCGGAGTCTGAGAACTCGTCTGACTCTCGCACTGAGGAAAGAAGGCTGATGTCCGAATATGTGAACGCGATTAAGAAGCGTTACTTCGACCAGAAGCTTCGGCTTTTGGCCAACCAAATGCGTAACCAGCCCAATAGTGACCGACATCAGGAGATGCTGGAACAATTCATGAATATCCAGAAGGCCCGCCACTCTCTCGATCAAGAGAAGCAGTGAGTTGGTCTTTCGTTTTGGAGTGTTGATCGGATGGCGAATATCACGCAAGAACCTGTAAGTCCGCCCGCTAAAGAAGCTTCCGTCGTCCAGCAGCAGACGATGATTAAGGAAGAAATTCAGCGATTTATCAAGATGGCCAAAGACAAGGGCCACTTAACCATTGAAGAGATCAACGAGCTCCTCCCACAGGAGATCGTTGAGGCCTCCGTGCTCGACTCCTTCATGCAGGCGCTCGAGGTCAACGGTGTAATCATTACAGATGCCGCGCAAAAAAAGGATGGTGAGGAAGGCGAACAAGGCTTCCTGGCTGATCCCGACTCAGAGGCTGAAGAAGAGGCCGACGAGGACGAAAAGGCGGATGAAGAAGACGTCAAGGGTAACGACCCTGTCCGTCTTTACTTGCGCAAGATGGGCTCGGTTTCGCTTCTTACACGTGAAGGTGAAGTCGAGATCGCACGGCGGATCGAAAAAGGGGAGCGCGAGATCGTCAAAGCGATCCTGCTCTCGCCGATCGGTACGCAAGAGATCATCAATCTTGGTAAGCGCCTGGATGAGGGCCGTATCAAGGTCAAAGCGATTTTCCGTGGTCTTGAGGACGAAGAAACTCAATACGACGAAAACGAATACATCCAGAAAATCCACGAGCTGATCGGCGAAGTGAAGGAATACCAAAAACGCGCCGGCAAGTACTTCTCCGTGCTTCGCGACGAGAGCATCTCGTTGAAAGTGAAGCAAGAGAACGAAAAAGGCATGATGGAACTCAACAACGAAGTGATGGCGAACTTCGAAAGCATCAACTTCAACCGTAAAACCATCAACCGCATCGTGATCAAATTCAAAAATCTCGTGAACCGCATGACGGTTCTGCGTCGCCGTCACCGCGAAGCGCTCGAGAAGACGTTCTCGAAGACTCTCGAGGAGCTGACCGCCAAATACAAATCGGTGGAAAGCA
>JAMPXM010000128.1 GCA_023701225.1 Pseudobdellovibrionaceae bacterium
AGTCCCACAGAGTGATCCATTTGGAAGCCGCGCCTGACAGCGACCACGATCGCGGAGATGGACCTGGTGGGCGACGGCTGCGGGAATGGTGGCGCCAGAGGTGGAGATAACTTCGGAGATCACTGGTGAGGAAAGTTTCAAATTCTGCTCTTCGGACCTTGCCTGGGCCGAGTTCTCGAGCAAGATCTTGGGTGTTGCATCCCATTCCTGTGACTTTGGTTCACCTGCTTTGCCTTCCGACGCGCGATTTGTCCGCACCATCGCTCGCTCAGCTTTACGGACTGGGTCTTTGCGCTCCAGGTAAAACTCGGCGAGGCGCTCGATGACGGTCTCAAGACTCTGCCACTCGCCATCGCCAGAGGCCATCAATTCCCGGGCACGCTCGAGTTTCTTGTAACCCTCTTCCGATATCGGCGTCTGCAGCTGAAGCGTATGTGCATTTAAGAACCGTGCCTGCTCAGGCCGGGCGGCACGCGGATTTTCGCGAGCGACTTCGCGCTCCAAGTCTCGTTTGGGCAATTCCAAAGCAAGACCGATCCATTTTGCTTGCGTCTGCTCATTGATCACCGACGTGATCCGCACGGCTTTGGAAACCGTGAGCTCGCCGGCCACGATCGCCTCTTGCAGTTGCGGCAGTTCCTTGGCTTTCCTTGCGACGGTGATGTAAGCGTAGCTTTGCGCTTCAGAAAGTTTCAGCGCATGCACGGCATACTGGAAAAGTGAATTGTACCCGATAAACCGATGCACAAGAAAGCGATCCACCTCTTGAAGACAGTGGATCAGATCCGCTTCGCACACTTTCAAGCGCTCGACGGCTGCACACGTGCGCGAGTGAATCGCACGCAAAGTTTTCTCATCTTGGCTTCGGCGAACTTCGTGAAGGCGCGTGAACATAGACTTCTCCTCTTTGTACGCGCTCAATTTCTTGAGAGCGCAAGAGAACCTACCATGACAATTTGGGATCGAAATTTTCTCGTTTATTCTGCGTTTGAGGCCCACTTGAATCAAAGCCCACGAAGCCGGTCCTGTGCGCCTGCCGTGTCGCTTATGGCAAGATTGCGTGCGCGTGAGTAGGCTTGTAGTTGGCGTCACCAAAGCAGCGCTTGCCCAAGGCGATTAACCAAAAATAGATGTCAAGCGGAATTCAGATAGTTGTCCTGTAACAGCAATTATGACATCCGAATTGTTGCAGCGATTTTGTCAGGTGCGCCACCTCATGTATTTGTCCGCGCCCATCGTCGGAGAGACGTATCACGCAATTAAAACGTCGCGCCCAGTATGATGCCCGTGAGGTGTGAGGTGTTCGCGGGCTCAAGGGCGAAGCTGTTCGGTACTTCTGTGGGGACCAATTCCGAGTCTTCGATATCCCAATACTGATAATAGGGTTGAATCCAGAGATCGAAGGACTCCAGAGAACGGCTCAGAGTCGCGGACAGCCGAAGTCCGACACCGTCCGATTGTCTGTTGGTCACATCGATCCGCGTGGGACTTGCCTGGCTGAGATGCGACTCGACGGTTCCTGTTATAAGGAAATCGAGTTCGGCTTGAATGCGCGCGTTCCAGTCTTGGATGATCGTGCGTTCGAATTCAAGCCCGAGCGGCAAATAGGCTTGGGTCGTATTGCGCTCGTATCCGCCCACCCCTTCGATCACATCATTGACATTGCGAGCGGCGATTCCGAAGTAAGGCGTCCACTGAAATGAGTCCGCCATGTAAATCCATCCGTAAAGACCTTTGAGCGTCCAATGCTTGTCGCGCGCGCCCGAGACAACAGGCGTGCCGTCGGAAAACTGGCCGTCATAGGTGATCTCGCCGACGAGATAGTCGAACTCCACGCGCCATTTTTGGGAACTCTCCGCGATGCGCGCACCGACGAATGCGGAGATCCCCACCAGCGAACCATATTCTTTCATCAAGCCAGGTTCTTCATAATGCCATTGAGCGAGGTTGAGGCCAGCACCCCAGCGGAGGTCGAATTGCGACGGACTGTCTGAATTAGAGCGCGGGCGAGGAGCGCCTCGAGCCGCTTCGGTGGATAGGCTGAAACAGGTCACCGAAAGTAAGCAAATCAAGGCATAGGTATGACCACGCCGTGTGACACTTTGGAGCGCGGAGATCAAATTCGAATGCCGGAATACCTGATGCGAGTCGGCTATCTCCAAGTTCGATTTCATGCCCTTGACCTCGCGTGAACGGCTCAAAACAACTTGAGAAACGGTACCGGCGCTGCGCCGAGTGGTCAAACTCAGAACTTGCTGCTACTGTTCGGACATATGCCGGTGTCGCAGCACTATCATTCTGAAACCGCTTTCGCTGAATTGGGCGAGGGCTTTTTTGATATCGTGGCGCCGGCGCGGTTTTCGCAACGTATTTTGCGTTTTCGCAATCAACCTTGGGCAGCGCGTCTCGGCTTGGGTGAGCTGGGTGACGAAGAATGGATTCGTCACTTCGCGGAGTTCGAGCCGTTGCCAGGTAATCTTCTTCATCCCATGGCTTTGCGTTATCATGGTCACCAGTTTCGTTCGTACAATCCGGACTTGGGTGATGGACGCGGTTTTTTGTACGCGCAGTTGCGTGACCCGGCCGACGGGCGGCTTCTTGACCTCGGGACTAAGGGCAGCGGCCAAACACCGTGGTCGCGATCGGGTGATGGTCGGCTCACGCTAAAAGGCGCCGTTCGCGAGGCTTTGGCCACTGAAATGTTAGAAATGCTCGGGGTGAACACATCCAAGACATTCAGCATCGTCGAAACCGGTGAAAGTCTCGAGCGGCACGATGAGCCGTCGCCGACCCGCGCGGCAGTTCTGGTCCGGCTCAGCTACAGTCATGTGCGCTTCGGCAGCTTTCAGCGCCATGCTGCTTACCGCGATACCCAGCGGATCGAGAAGTTGCTCGACTATGCGATCACTCATTTTTACCCGGCGATAGCAAAGGGCTCCGGGGCCGAGCGGGCGGCGGCCTTCTTGCGCGAGGTGACTGTCCGCACGGCGCGCACATGCGCGGCGTGGATGATCGCGGGATTCGTGCATGGTGTGTTGAATACCGACAACATGAATATCACGGGCGAGTCATTCGATTACGGACCTTGGCGCTTTTTACCCAGCTATGATCCTCGGTTCACGGCGGCGTACTTTGATGAAACCGGACTCTACGCGTTCGGCCGGCAGCCAGAGAGCGTGGTTTGGAACTTGGAGCAGCTCGCTTCGAGTTTGTCCCTACTGATTTCCGACGGGTCGGCGATGGATCCGCTTGTTGACGCACTCAACGCGTTCGCGCCCGCATTCAACCGCGCGATTCTGGAGAAATTCCTGGATCGCTTGGGTTTGCAGCCAAGCGAGGATGAGGCGGATGCCGAGTTCCTGGCTGAGACGTTTTCGTTTTTGCATGCCAGCCAGGTGGGGTACGACCAGTTTTATTTCGACTGGCATGGCGGGGTCCTGAGCCGGACTCGGGCGATGACCGGAGTCGAACGTGAAAAATACAGTGGCGATTTATTCTCAAAGTTCGAGACACGCTTGCAAAATTACACACCGTCTCCGGCAGCGGCGGAACGACTTCGGAATCCGTATTTCGCTCGCCCACGACCCTGTTCCATGCTGATCGACGAAGTCGAGTGGATCTGGGAGGCGATCAGCGCCAAAGATGATTGGACGCGGTTTGAGAAAAAGATTGAGGATATCCGGCGCGTGCGGCAATTGTACGGGCGTGAACTTTTCGCCACCCCTTGATCCTCAAGCCCCCTTTCCGATCGTATTTCGTGACGACGATTTTGTTGTCATCGATAAACCATCGGGCTTTCACGTCCATCAGCCCGAGCTGCCCAGGCGCCGGGTCGACCCTGAACTGACGTGCTTGGTTCGCCTCCGTCGCCAAGTCGGAGAGTACTTGTATCCCGTCCATCGCATCGATGTCGCGACGTCAGGTTTGCTCCTCTTCGCACTGAACAAAGCGAGCGCGTCGCTGATGGGACGCCTTTTCACCGAAGGATTGGTGGAAAAAGAATACCTGGCGATCGTGCGTGGCTATTTGCCGGATTCGGGTTTGATCCAAGAGCCACTCGCACTGGATTCGACCGGTGAAATGGTTCCCGCCCAGACGTCCTACGTCACGCTCGCACGTACGGAACTTTCGCACGCGGTTGGTCGCCGACATGCGAGCGCGCGGTATTCGTTGGCGCGCGTGCGCCCCTACACTGGCCGCTTTCATCAAATTCGCCGTCATATGGCGCGGATCTCTCATCCGATGGTCTCAGATTCGACGCACGGAGATTCTCACCACAATCGTTTTTTTCGCGAAACGCTCGGTCTGCGCGGTCTTTGGTTGCGGGCGGATCGTCTGTTCTTCGAGGATCCGCGCACCGGTGAGCAACGTCGGTTTCAGGCGCCGGTCAGCCCCGCGTGGACGCATGCGATGCAGGTGCTCGGATGGACATCGCAGGACCTCGTTAAAGACCCGTCGGCCATGTTTCCGGCGGCTCAATATGAACAGTCGGACTCTTGATCTCTTCGACCGCGTGCGTTTCGCTGACGAAGACGATTCCATCATAACGCCGTTCCAGGCGTGTCGGCACATAGTTGGAGATGCGTTCGTGGTAGGGATCGTAGACGACGCCGATCGCGCGTTGCACGCGAGTGGGTTGGGCGGCGAGTTCGTCGCGGATCTCATGCAGTGGCAAATAGAAGGCGGGAGTGCCCGCGCGTTCAGCGGCGATTTGAAAGAGCGCGTCCAAAGAGCCCTCGCGGGCGGCGGGAACGGCCATTTCGATGACATTACCGTCCCAGTGAGGGCCTGCGAGCGTTTTGCCTTTGTAGGTGCTGAAGCCGATCAGAGCACAAGCGCCCTCGCCGAACGATTCTCTGGCTAAACCTCCGATGTTGACGTAACCGCGATCATTCATCGATGTTCCGCGATAGTCGCCGATGTGCGTGTTGTGCGCCCACACGACCGCCTGTGCATGCGGGTCCGCATGTTCGAGAAGAAGCTCGAGTGTTTCCATCATGTGGCGGTCGCGGATGTTCCAAGAGGCTTCGTCGTCTTCGATCACCGCGCGATAGTAGCGCTCCGCATTGGCGACGATGCGCGCGTTTTGTTGCACGTCGAAGAGCTCGGATTCCTCCGTGTGAATGCGTCCCAGGCGGAGCGCGAGGATCATATGCAGATTCGCGAGCACTTCTTCCCGACAACCGCTCGGAAAATGTAGGAGCGAACGCGCATACGCTCTTTCGTCCCGTTCAAATGGGTTGAAGCACTCGTATCGCTCCGCCAGCGCGAAAGCGAGAGCAGGGTCGCGGCGGCGGACCGACTTGAGGATTTCATCAATCGACTCGAAAAGAGAATACAAGTCCAAGCCGTAGATTTGCGCCGGATCGTGGCGACCGCGATTGAATCTCTTGAGCCATTCCATCAAGTGCGCGAATTCGTTGTTCGACCACATCCAGGTCGGCCATCGTCGCGGCTGTACGAGTGCCGCCACCGCCGAAGCATAGGCCTGACCGCGAATAAATCGAGAGAACTGGCGCGCGTCAGGCCAGTCGGCTTCCAAGGCGATGATGCGGAGGTCACCAGAGAGCACGAGCTCCTGGGTCAGAGCGCGTCGGATTGCGTAGAATTCCGCCGTGCCATGCGTACTTTCTCCCAGAAGCACGACACGTTTGCCGCGCACATCTTGCAAAATGGCATCGAGTGCATGGCTCGGACCGCTCACAGGCAGTGGCCGCAGATGATTTGCAACAAGTCGAACGAAATTTTCTTCGGCAGAAGCGGCCATTGGACCTCCTCCCAGAAGTTTCCTTCAAGGATGAAAGCAATGGTGGTCTCCCGCAAGGGAGTCGGTGCGCGCTCGCTCGTGACCGAAGTGAGTCTGCCAGGCACAAGGTGTGGCCGTGGTTGCCGCTTGCGCTCAACCAGAGGATTGACTACCAATGAGAGAGGAAGGATCTGTCGCAGGTGGTCTTCGACGGTCGATCCAGAAGCGTGGAAGCGGACATGGCTGTGGTGAAGAAAGAGATTTGGAATTTTGTGGATCGTGACGACGTCGGATGCGTGACGGATCATCTCGATGCGCAAGGGGAATGGCGGACGTGGAGGGATGCCGAAGGACGCACACTTCTGCATCGCGCGTGCGAAGCCGGCTCTTTGTTCGTGGCCGAAGCTTTAGTGAGGCAAAACGCGTTGCTCAACTCGCCGTCGGAGAACGCGCATGCGGAAACAGCACTTCACTCCTTGCTGCGTGCGGGACCGGATACGATGACGCCAGTTGTGCGGCTTCTGATTCTCGCGGGAGCCGAGCTTAATGCGCGCGATGCGTCCGGTCGTACCCCCTTGCATTGGGCGGTCAGTCGCGGTGCGGAGGGTTGGGTGTCACATTTGATAGCGGAAGGTGCGGACCCGCTTTTAAAAGATGCGTCCGGCTGCAACTCCATCGATTTGGCAAAGCAGAGTGGCAAATCCGGATTACTGCCCATCTTTCGTTCGATCTGACGCAGAAACCTGTTTCTCCAGCTTCACGCGGTGACTTGTGCCGAACTTAATAAGAATGACGCTCAATCTTCGCTTTGTGAGGAGGGAAGGCGAGTGGCAGCTGTGGATTGGCTGCGACGGAACGAATGGGTCATTTTTTCGAATTCTTTCAGAGTTTGCCTGGACTCACGCGGGTCGCAGAAGCCAAAAACCATGTACGTCGATTTTTCGCCGAGGATCGTGGCATGAAAGACGGCGAGGTCTTTCTCTTTGCGTCGGCCATATCCGGTTTGGATGACCACCGGCATTTCATCAATACGGATCTTTTCCGTGCGAATCGAACCTTCGTTCAGTTCCGCGCCGAAGCCTTCCAGCGTGCCTTGAAAAAGCTGGGAGGAGCGGGCGTTGAGATCGCGAGACGGAAAGGTCGCTTTTAAGATATTGACCATGAAAATCGCCGGTGATGCGGCGGTGGAGGGCGTTCGGCGGGCGTACATATAGGAGCGAGTGCCGTCAGAGAGCGTTTCGGAATTGCTAAGTTCGAACGAAGGATGCACGTTGAGTGAAAACGCCACGGGTTCGGCAAAGGTTTCGCTCGCAACACTTCGGCCGAGAGGGCGTGCGGGAGCGGCGCCCAGGTCTCGCGCGCCGAGGACGGCCAAGGTCGGCACATGCGTGAAGAAGCTTGCGTAACCGGCGTCTTCCATCCAGATGTAGAAATCGTAGATGTAACCGCCGCGTTGCACCCAGATACTGTAGGAGTATGCGTCCGGCTCTAGATCGTTGTAGATGGAGAATCGGCACTGAGTCGCGCCTTCATTGAACATTGCGCCCGGCAGAACATTGCCTTTGAGAGCGCGGCACTTCGCCTCGCTCGGCATCGAATATAAGTACTTGCGGTTGCCCTCGGGTATATGTTTCTCGTATTCCGACCATGTTCCGTCTTCCATCAACATTTGAACGATCGGAAGTGGTTTTTCACGGATGGGTTTACGCCCGTCGAGTTTGAGGAGGGGCGCGTCGCGTTCCGCGGCGATGCGCGAAATGCTGAAAACGGCTGAGTTTCCCATGGCGGAACATTGGTACGCGACCGCGCCTTTTTTTGTTTCCGTGCGACGGCAACCGTCGAACATCTTCGGCACTGGCACGCGGAACTGGTCGTCGCCAAAATCAAACGTCACGTCTTTGAAACCTGGGGTTTCGGAAACCGGATGGCCGAGTTCGACGTTCGCGTAGGCGGGGTCGATCTCCTGAGCGGACCAGCGCTTCAGCGTGTCTTCGAGTCGAGCCTCATACTCTTGGCGATGTTGTGCGATCGTTTTAAATCGTGTGTGCTTGACGAGGTAGTGGTTCACCTCGGAAGTCAGGATACCGAAATTCAGGTTTTGGCCATCTTTATAGAATTTGCTGGTGACGCCGGCGAGTTGCCCGCGGGAGTTGAAGATCGGTCCGCCGCTGTTGCCCGGAGAAATCGCGGCCGTGATTTGCAGTTCCTTGACATTGGTCGGGCTTTCGCGAAGCGCACTGACGATGCCATTGGTGATCGAAAAGTCGAGACCTTGCGGGTGGCCGATCACGTAGACCGACTCGCCAGGGGATGGCTTGTAGGTCGTGGCCTGGAAGTAGCTCTTCGGTTTGACCGGCAGTTTGAGGAGGCAGAGGTCCATGCCGCGGTCGTCGCGACATGAGGCGACCAAGAAATCTTTGATCACTTTGCCATCGGCGAGCACGAATTCGACCGAGAAAGATCCGGTCTTGAGCGCATTTTTGACCACATGATGATTGGTAATAAGTTTGCCGTCGGCCGAAACGAAGAACCCGGTTCCGGTCGCGATCGGGATTTTCTGCTGTTGGATGACGACTTTGACGACGGCGGACTTGTATTTACGGAACAGATCTTCGGCTGACATGGAGGAGGATGGTTTGCGCGCGGGCGGGCGCGCCGTGGATGCGCCGACGGCCGCGGCGGAGGCCGAAAGACTGGCGGCGGCGATCAGTGTCATGACCGCGGAGGTGATGAAAATGAGAGCCGTGCTCGGGCTCCGCCCTTTCGGCATCGGGCATTCCTCCATTGGAAAAAGCCGGAATCGATATTCTCCAATCGGATATTGACGATTCGTCCTTGAACGAATCGAGGTCCATGTGGAAAATGGGACCCATGTCGAGTTGTCCATGCAAAAGCGGAAAATCATTTGAATCATGTTGCGGCCCGTATCTGACCTCAGACCGGCCCGCGCCCACGGCCGAAGCCTTGATGCGATCGCGTTACACCGCGTACACGAGAGCGGATATCGACTATGTCGAGAAAACGACGGCACCCGAGGCACGCGGTGATTTCGATCACGACGGAAGTCTGGCTTGGGCCAAGCAATCGGAATGGCTTGGTCTTGAGATCGTATCTACGCAAGCCGGTGGTCCAGAAGACAGCACGGGCACGGTCGAGTTCATCGCGAGTTACAAATTGAACGGTCAAGAGACGCGTCATCACGAAATGAGTGAGTTTCGTCGCGAAGGTCGGCAGTGGTTCTTCGTCGACGGCAAATTAGTTCGCGATCCCGTCATCAACTCAGGTCCCAAAATCGGCCGCAACGACCCATGCACATGCGGAAGCGGCAAGAAATACAAAAAGTGCTGCGGCACCGCCGCCGAAGCCTAAGCGCAAAAAGGTGCGCCG
>JAMPXM010000129.1 GCA_023701225.1 Pseudobdellovibrionaceae bacterium
CGTCGGTAGGCCTGCGATGTTCGACGGGAAAAGGTTTTTCCCTCCCACGGGAACACCCATCCGAAAAATCGCTTTCAATAAAATATTGTTCGCTGACTGGCTGCCGCTTCCGTTAACGGTGGCGACTTCGATCACGCAGTCGTTGATGGTGGATGCGGTGGTCGGGGAAACATCGCCCGACGAAAATGCGGCGTTGGCTGTTTGCATCAGTGAAAGCCCTCGTTCTAATTGAGGGCCAGATTAGCGCCCTCCGGCCAGTGCGTCAAAAGCCGTCCAGCAAGGAAAGGGCCTGTTTTATTCGTCTGGGGGCGTCAGGATGGGGAGTTCGCCGCCGTGTCTTCGCCCCGGGGTGCGTCGGAGG
Source organism: Pseudobdellovibrionaceae bacterium (assembly GCA_023701225.1). GTDB lineage: Bacteria > Bdellovibrionota > Bdellovibrionia > Bdellovibrionales > JAMPXM01 > JAMPXM01. The sequence goes on from JAMPXM010000129.1 coordinate 362, forward strand.
CATCGCTGTCTTCGTCTTCCGAGCTGGTGCCGTCAGCCTGGGATTTCTGGGCCGTCCCGTTTTTGATGGCGTCGATCGTCTTGAGAAGTTCGGTGTGCGTCGCCGAGCCGTATTCCATCAGTTCGATCAGCGGGAGATATTTGAGGAGAAGATCAGGCATGCGGCTTTCTGAAGTGTTGCGTGCCGAGCACTGGAAGTAGCGGACTTCCATTTCCAGAAGTGAGCCGCCGAGGGCGCGTGCGAAATCGGGAATTCGTTTGCTCGGCAGCAGAGACACGCCACGTTCGATATTGGAAATCAATTGTGAGGAGTCGTAGCCCAGAGTCTTGGCTAATTCTGATTGGGTGATTCGAGCTTGTTTGCGGCAGGAGCGGAGCCACAGGCCAAACTCTTTTCGGCGGTTCACAAGACTCATTGGCACCTCATCACATCACGTTCACGTCGGGTATATTAAGAATAGGTTATCCGATTCCTGAACGTTCGAGTTTGAGGCTTCGTCTAAGATGGTCTGACAACTCCCCCACAACTCGCTCATAAATGGTCGAGTGAGTTGTATTCTTTCGAGACCATGGTCCTGGAAAGAGTCGAATGGCCGGACCTCAGTCCTCGGTTTCGGCGTCGATCTGTGAGTCTTCTTCGGGATCAAAGGGGAGGCGGGATTCGATCGCAATGGGCTCTCGGCGGGGCGTTTCGCTCAACTCGCCTTCCGGGCGGAACGCGGCCGGATTGATGCGGCTGACAAATTCCTTATAGTGTTCGTAAATCAAATCGATTGGGCCCGGGGGATGCACGGGGCCGACGTGAAGCGTGAGGACTCCTGGCTTTGCGAAAATACGACCTTTGGGCCAGAGATCGGTCGTGCCCTCCAAATAGAGAAAGAGCAGCGGCGTCGTGGTTTTTTCGGAGAACAAACTCACGCCGCGTTTGAATTCCTGAATGTAGCCGTCCTTTGAGCGAGTTCCTTCGGGGAATATGATCAGCCAGATCCGTTCGAGGTTGCGGAGGAGCGTCAAGCAGAGATCGACGGCTTCGCCTTTTCGATCTTTGCGGTCGATCGGAATCGCGCCCAAGCAGTGCTTTGAGAAAAACGTGAACACGGGGTTGCTGAAAAAGTAATCTTTGGCAGCCGCGATGTAGAGATCCATCCAGTAACGGAACGGAATGGCGGCGGCGATGGCGACGGCATCCAGATGGCTGGAGTGATTCGCGATCACCAGCAGGCGAGGATAGTTGCGATAGATCTCATGGAAATCGCCCTTCACCTTCAGGCGAATATACATGCTGAAGAACCACTGCTTGAGAATCACCGACCAAATCCAGCGGATCACGATGCTGATCAGGTCGAACTGGCGGGTGAACAAGGGAAGGTGCTTCAGATACACAGGAAGCTTCATCCATTGTTCATTTTCGTAATCCCAATTCTTCATATTAAGCCGGCCTGCAGGCTGTACATCACGTAATAGAAAATCGGCGCCACGAAAATCGTTCGGTCCATGATGGTGAGCAAGTCACCGCGACCGATGATGAAATAGCCGGAGTCCTTGATGCCGAGGTCGCGACGGATCACCGAAAGTGTCAGATCGCCGATACTGCCGCCAAGCGCGGCGACGAGAGCCGAGGCGATCCAGTAGGCATCCGAGCGAATCGGCAGCAGGTGGCGTAGTCCCCAGGCAAGAAGCATGGTCAGTCCGACGGCGATCACGAACGCCTCCAGATTCCGGCGCGGCGTGATGCGGTTGAAGAGTTTGATGTGTCCCACGTGTCGACTGAGCAGGAGGTACATATTGTCGCAGGTTTCCGTCAGGGTGACGATGTAGATCACCATATACGGACCGCGATCCAGCTGCCAAATCCAACCCAAGTGCATGAACGACCAACCGAGAAAGCTGAACGCCATCAGAGTCAGAGCCATGTATTGAATCATCTGTTTGGCGGAATTTCTCAGAATCGGAATTAGGCAAATTGTCCCGAGAAACACCATGGGCATGGCGTTGTAGAGATGAAGTCGGTCGTGATGCACGCAATACGCCAAGGCGATGATGAAGACATAGGTCGCCCACACGAAATTGCTTCGGTGGTACATGCCCATCATTTGGAAGAATGTTTTAGCACCCATGATCGCCAGCAACGTGAGAACGATCAGCGGCCATGGCGGGGAGAGTCCCATGAACAGAAGTAGGATCGGGGCCGCGAACAGCCAACTCTGTAAGGACGCCCAGTTCGCGTACCACGTCGTGCCGCGGTGACGGAGCAGAAACGAAGGGACGGCTAAGAAGAAGAGGAACCCCAAGACCAGGTAAACCGTCTCGCGGTAGAGCGGCTCGTGCCATAGCATCAGGTTGAGTTTGCTCATGTATCGATCTCGATGTTGTAGTCCTTGATCTTTTTATAGAGGCTGGACCGCGAAATTTTCAGCAACTGAGCGGCCTTCTCTATGTCGCTGTCCGCCTTTAAAGCCAAGCGGATCACGCGAGCTTCGTATCCGGCCAAAAGGTCTCCAAGTCCTTGGCTCAAGTCAATGCTTGCGCTGTCATCGGACGACGCGGGCATGCTGACGGGTAGAACACGAGCCACGTCTTCTGCCCGGATGATCGGCAGAGGCGAATATAAGCTCAGTTGTTCGCACACGCGTTTGAGCTCGCGGACATTGCCGGGCCAGCTATGAGCTTGAAGTCTGACTTTGGCGTCGTCGGAGAGGTTCTTGTTGCGCCGCGGGCGCTCTTGGGCCAGGAAATGCTCGGCCAGCTGCGGAATGTCCTCCGCACGCGAACGAAGGCTCGGGAGCTGCACGCGTTTCCCATTGAGGCGCCAGAGAAGATCCTCGCGGAATTTCCCTTCGCGCACCATCTGGCTCAGATTCTGATTGCTGGCGGCGATGACGCGGACATGGACGCGGATCGTTTCTTTGGCACCGACCCGACGGATTTCTCCGCTTTCCAAGAAGCGCAGGAGTTTGGCCTGTTGAGAGAGCGGCAAGGCTTCGATCTCATCTAAAAAAAGATCGCCGTTATGAGCCGCTTCGGCGAGACCCATTTTGTTCTGATCGGCCCCCGTAAACGCGCCGCGAATATGACCGAAGACTTCCGATTCGAAAACGTTTTCTGGCAGAGCTGCGACGTTGACCGATATGAACGGGCGATCGTCTTCTTGACCGTGAATCATGCCCGCGACGACCTCTTTGCCGGTTCCGGATTCGCCTTCGATATAAATCGGTCCAGGTTCGCCTTTGAGTGAAGCGACCTGGCGGAGTACATCGCGTGAAACGGCGCTCTCGCCGATCCAGGCCGCGCGCTGCGTTTTGCCACGCACGGCGGCAGTTCGGATCAATCGCAATGCTTCAATTTTTTCGAGCGTGAGAGTCACTTCCTCGGGGCTCAAGGGCTTTGCGAGAAAGCGTGAAGCACCGCGCTTGAGGCAAGTTTCCATCAACTCGCGATCCAGATCGCCCGAGATCGCCACGATTTCCAAATGCGGATCGACCTCGTGCAAATGGCCGATGATCTCCGGTCCTTCGGCATGCGTTGAGTTTTTGCTCAAGTGCATATCGACGAAAGCGGCATCGAACGCGTCATTATTTGTATGTGTGGGGATTTCGCGTCGGGAGTTCGCGGCCACCACGCGCCATTGCTCGGGAACGCACATGCGGATCGATTGAATGATGAGGTCATCATCATCGACCACGAGGAGTTTCAGTCGCTGATCTGTCATGCCGCACTCCATTGACCATGTTGAGGACCCCATGTTGAGGACCATGCTGCCGTGAATGAACGCCGCTTTTATCCTATTCAACTCGGTCCGCATGTGACAATAATTAAGCGTCTTTCGTTGACCGGAGTGTGCATGACTCAAGCTTCCAGCGTCTTCAAACGTGATCCTTTCCGCGTCTTATTGGTCGAAAACATCCACCCTCGCGCCAAGGAAGTGTTGGAGCGGGAAGGTTGCGTCGTGCAAATGGAGTCACATGCGCCGAGTGAAGTGGAATTGTTGGAGATGGTCCGTCGGTTCGATGTGATCGGTCTTCGCTCCAAGACCCGCTTGACGAAGCCAGTTCTCGATGCCAACCCGGATCTGATTTCGATCGGCGCGTTTTGCATCGGCACGGATCAGATCGACACCGAGCGAGCCGGGCAGTGCGGAATTCCCGTGTTCAATGCTCCTTATAGCAACACGCGGTCCGTGGCAGAATTGGTGATGGCCGAGATCGTGGCCCTTTCACGTCAGTTGGGGGATCGCAATAATGAAGCGCACCGAGGCGGTTGGCTAAAGTCCGCGGTCGGCTCACACGAAGTGCGTGGCAAGACGTTGGGAATTGTTGGCTACGGGCATATCGGCAGCCAGGTTTCGGTCTTGGCCGAAGCCTTCGGGATGCGCGTTCTCTTTTTCGATATCGTCAAAAAACTTCCTCTCGGCAATTCGCAACGGACGGAGTCGCTCACGGATCTTCTCAAAGCGTCCGATTTCGTGACGCTTCACGTGCCGGACACTCCACAGACTCGGCATATGATCGCGGCGCCACAGCTGCAAGTGACCAGGCGTGGCGTGCACTTGATTAACGCGAGTCGTGGTGGCGTCGTCGATATCGACGCCCTCGCGGCGGCCATCAAGTCGGGTCATGTCGGCGGCGCGGCTGTCGACGTGTTCCCGCAGGAGCCTTCGAGCAATCAGGAGAAATTTTCTTCACCGTTGCAAGGTTTGCGAAACGTGATTCTGACCCCGCACATCGGTGGCAGCACGGAAGAAGCGCAAGAAGCGATTGGCGTCGAAGTCGCCGAGAGTCTGCTGCGGTTTTTGAAAACCGGAAGCACGCGAGGTGCCGTGAATTTTCCGAACGTCGATTTGCCGATCATGCACACGAGCGCTCATCGTATGCTCAATGTCCACCAAAACGTTCCAGGCGTGTTGGGCGAAATCAACAGCATTGTTTCGGATCTCGGCGTGAACATTCAGGCGCAATCGCTTTCAACAAACGCAGCCATCGGTTATCTCGTCATGGATATGGAAAAAGGCGAAGCCGATCAAGTCGGTGAGCGGGTGAAAAGCCTGCCGACGAGTATCAAGACGCGCGTGTTGTATTGAATGAGTCGCGAGCCTGGTGTTGAGAGTGATGTCCGTTTACAGCCTCAGTCGAAAATCTTTCCCGGATTGAGAATTTGATCGGGATCGAAAACACGTTTGATCCCTTTCATCAGCGCGATCTCTTCGGCACTTCGTGAGTATTCGAGATACGGTTTTTTCACTAGGCCCACACCGTGTTCGGCCGAGATCGATCCGCCGTATTTGCCGACGACATCGAAGAGCAATGTGTTGGCACGAAGGCACTTTTTGATGAATTCCTCTTTGCCGAGGCCGTGCGGCTTGAGGATGTTGATATGCATATTGCCGTCGCCGATGTGGCCGAACCAAACGACTTCAAAATCGGGATAATTCGTTCGGAGGACGGCATCGACATCCGTCAGGAATCCGGGCACATCCGAGACCTTGACCGAAATGTCGTTCTTGTAGGGGCTGTAGGGCGAAGTGGCTTCGCTGATATCTTCGCGCAGGCGCCAGAAGTCGCGCGCCTGCGTTTCGCTCTGGCTAACGACCCCGTCGAGGACCCAGCCCTTTTCCACGCATGTTTCGAAAGTGCTCAAGATGCGGCTTTCGATCTCACTTTCGGTGTTCTCGACTTCCACAAGTAGGTAGTTCGGCGCGGACTGCGCAAGCGGTTGAGCGAGGGATGTGTGCGCGACCACGTGTTTGAGGGCGACATCCGAGAAAAACTCGAATGCCGTCAGCGGTAACGTGTCACGGAATTCGCGAAACACGTTCATGATCGCGTCGAGCGAAGGCACTCCAAGTACGAGCACGGTGAGCGGCTTGGGTGGAACGGTGAAGCGCAATGTGGCCTCGGTGACGAAGCCGAGCGCGCCTTCGCTGCCAATGAAGAGATGGCGCAAGTCAAACCCGGTGGCGTTTTTCACCAAGCCGCGATTGAGTTCGAGAATATCGCCGGCGCCGGTGACCACTTTGAGTCCCGCGACCCACTCTCGTGTCAGGCCATAGCGAATGACTTTGATTCCGCCCGCGTTCGTGGCGATATTGCCGCCGATATGGCTGGAACCTCTGGCCGCGAAATCAACCGGATAAAAAAAGCCTTGATCACGCACGTGCTTTTGCAAGGATTCCGTGACGACGCCCGCCTGGCAGGTGACGGTTCGATCCACGGGATTGAAGTCGAGGATCTTGTTCATCTTCTCGAAGCTGACGACGACTTCGCCTTTTTCTGCGACGGCGGCACCGCTCAATCCCGTGCGTCCACCCGAAGGAACGAGCGCGATCTTGCGTCGGCGCGCGAACAGAACCAAGTCACGCACCTCTTCCGTCGAAGTCGGAAAGACGATCGCCGATGGTTTCGGATCGTAATGCTTCACCCAATCTCGTCCGTAGGACAGGAGGCTGGCGGAGTCGTCGAGAACTTGAGAAGTCGGGAGGAGCGAGCGCAATTCGGAGACGATATTTTGATCCATGCCGACAGAGTATCGTCCCTGATCGGCGAGGGGAAGGGGCACTGTCGATGATGTGACGGATGACGCGGCGCTGAGGTCACCTTACTTCGGAAGGGCTTGATGCATTTGGCTGAGTTCGAGGAAGTCGCTCGACGTATGCAGGTCAAATTCGTGTCCACCGATGCGCGTTTGGTGGATTTGCGTGAGGATATTGAGGGCCAGTTCGACCGCCCGATCTCGAGTCGGAGGCTCCGTCGTGCAGAGTTCCTCGGCGAGCAGTCCGAGCTCGCTGATTTCCGGAAGTCCGTATGTTTTGCCGGTGCCCTTGAGTTTATGAAACTCCGTTTCCAGCAAATCGATCTCGGAGGCCTTCCAGAGTTTGGCGATCAGCGCGAGCTTGTCGGGCATGTTTTTTAGGTACTCGCGCTTGAGGCCTTCGAGAATTTCTTTGAGTTCCGGAGTCATGCAGCTCCTCGTTGGCCGCCTAGCGGCCCGTCGTCGGCGTGCGGACTTTGGCCACTTTGATCGCGCCACCGCGGCAAAGTGAAGTAGAATGTCGCACCCTTGTTTTTTTCCGAATGGACACCGATGGTTCCGCCATGCTCTTCGACGAGCGCGCGTGCGATCGCGAGCCCCAATCCCGTGCCTTTGACAATCGGATTTTCCGCGCTGGCACCTTGGCGGAATTTTTGGAAAATCAACTCTTGGTCTCCCGGCGCGATCCCGATCCCTTGATCTCGGACCTGAACAAGGAGTTCGAAGTTGCGGGTCTTCGACGTCAGAAGCGAGACCGTGCCGTCGGGCGGACTGAACTTGATGGAGTTGGAAAGAAGATTCGTCAGAATCTGCTGCATGCGGTCTTTGTCCATGTAAACTTCAAGGCCGGGCATGGGTTGGACGGCGATGCTCACGTGCGCGGCATTGGCGAGTCCGACCAGGCTTTGCGCGGTTTTATGTAAGAGGTCGTCCCAGACCACCCATTCGCCTTTCAAAGGGAGTTTGCCGGCTTCGATCTTCGCGAGATCCAAGAGATCGTTGATGAGGCGAATCAGGCGGTCGGTTTCGTTTTCGGCGATCTTGAGGAGCTTTTCGGACTGCGGGTCCAATTTTCCCATGACTCCGCTGGTGAGCAAGCTCAGCGAACCTTTGATCGATGTCATCGGCGTGCGGAGTTCGTGACTCGTGATGCTTAAGAAGTCCGACTTCGCTTGATCGAGCGATTTCAGCTCATCCATGTTATTGATCACCCGTTGCGCCAGAGAGTTGAACGTACGTTGGAGCATGCCGAGTTCATTGCCTTCAGGCTCGGAGAATTGAAAAGAATAGCGATCGACCAGGAAGTCCATCATGCGCCGGGACATGCGGTCGATGCCGCGTAGGACTTTGACGCGAGTGTAGGACCAAGTCACCAGTAGCCCCAGCAGCGGCAACAGCAAGGTGATCGCCGCATTTTGTTTGAAACGGAACTCGGCTTCCTTTTGCGCGCGCATGGCTTCATTCATGATTTGGCGTTCGGAGTCGATGAAGCGGAGGACCCGTCGGCGCAGATGTTTCGCGTCTTTCTCGTTGTATGCCTGGATAATATCGCTGAGATGTTCGGAGCGTGGATCGGGGCCCAGGTCTTGTCGGCGCGCCTTGAGTTTGTCGGCGAGTTTGCGTGAGTGGGAGTTGGTGTCGAGAAAGAGCACTTGCGCGCGTAGTTCCAGCACGTCGGTAATTTTGTCTTTGGCGCGATCAAATTCTCGATAGGCGCGCACGGCCTCCTGCCCGAACCACGCCATTCCGGTGAGCACGAGAAGTACGATGAGACTGAGTCGCGCCCGGATGGAACTCATGAAGCGATCAAACCCTTTTCTGCGAGTATTTCCTGAATGCGCATATTGATGGTTTGCGGATCAAAAGGCTTGGCGATGAAGCCCGCGCCCATGGCTTGGAACTGTTTGACGTCCTTTTCTTCACTCTTCGCGCTGAGAAATATAATCGGAGTTTCGGTCAGGCCCCGCGAGTGCAACTCGTGTGCGACCTCCAGACCGGAGAGTTTCGGCATCATGCCGTCGAGAATGATGAGGTCAAAGGATTCATTGAGAGCGGCGTTGAGCGCCTGGTCGCCATCGGTGGCGATCGTCACGGAATGACCGCCGATTTTTTCAAGACAAAGTTGCGTGATGACGGAAACGTTCAGATCGTCTTCCGCGAGGAGGATTTTCACGCTCGTTCTCCTTTTCATGAAGGCCTTGGCACAGGGCGCTGGATCGCCCTCTCGCCCCGCC
>JAMPXM010000130.1 GCA_023701225.1 Pseudobdellovibrionaceae bacterium
GCTTTTTAGCGGTGGTTATCGCGTTGATTGGGGCCGCGTTGCTCACGACGCCACGACCGGACGACATCCGCGGCTGCTTGACCGCGAAAATGCACAACATCCGGCTCTGTCCGACGGAGGCCAGCTACGTCAAACTCAAAAACATTTCGCCGCATATCCGCAATGCCGTTTTGGTGTCGGAAGACGGCGGATTTTATGATCACAAAGGCATCGACTTCTATGAACTGCGCATGAGTTTTGAAGAAAATCTCAAAGAAGGCCGCTTTGCGCGTGGTGGCTCGACGCTCACCCAACAGTTGGCAAAGAACGTTTATCTCAGCGGCGAAAAATCCCTGATCCGGAAAGCCCGGGAAGCGCTGATCGCGCTGCAAATCGAAAAGATCCTCAGCAAAGACGAAATCCTTGAGCGTTATCTCAACGTCGTCGAGTTCGGACCAAAAATTTATGGCGTCAAACAAGCCAGCTCGTTTTATTTCGGGCGTGCGCCTTCGGAGGTCACGGTATTGGAGGGCGCGTGGTTGGCATTTCTCCTGCCCAATCCCACGCAGTATTCCGCAAGCTTCCGCAAGCGTGAACTCACGCGTTTCGCACGGACACAGTTGCAGACCATCGTGCGGCGAATGGCCAGATTTCAGCGCATCACACGCGATGAGGAAGCGCTGGCGCTCGCGCAACTCGAAAACATGTTCAAACCTGTCGAGGAGTTGATCGATCCGGCTCTCGAAGCCGAACTGAATCAAAATACGGAGGGCGGAGAAATCGAAGCGACCGAGAGTCCCTCCGCCTTACCGACTGAGGAACCGTCGTCGCCGGACGAAACCTCGCCGGCGACGGAAGAATTATAGCGAGCAATCACTCCGCGGAAGCAGCGGCTGCGCGTTTGCGCTTGTGCGGATCCAGCTGACGGCAACGCAGACGGATGCTCTTCGGTGTCACCTCGATGCACTCGTCGTCGTTGATCCATTCCATCGCCTGCTCGAGCGTGAGCGGCTTGATCGGCGTGAGCTTGATCGCCTCGTCCGAACCCGAAGCACGAACGTTGGTCAGCTTCTTTTCGCGCGCGACGTTGACGATCAAGTCATTGTCCTTTGCGTGCTCACCGATGATCATGCCTTCGTACGTTTCCGTGCCCGGCAGGATAAAGTGACGACCGCGCTCTTCCAAATACCACAGAGCGTAGGCTGTCGCCGTTCCCTTGCGGTCGGCGATCATCGCGCCGTTGTGGCGATGGATAAGTTCGCCGCGGAAAGGCTCATAACCGCCGAAGTGCGTATTGAGCAGGCCTGTACCACGCGTGTCCGTCAAAAACTCGGAGCGATAACCGATCAAACCGCGCGCCGGAATCGAGAACTCCAAACGCACACGACCCGTCCCTTTATTGGACATATTGGTCATCACGCCCTTGCGGCGTCCGAGCTTTTCGGTGACGACGCCGGTGTAATCTTCGGCGACGTCGACGACGACGTTTTCGATCGGCTCGAGCTTCTGACCGTTTTCCATTTTAAAGACGACCTGCGGCTTGCCGATGACCATTTCAAAGCCTTCGCGGCGCATCTGCTCGACCAAGACGCCCAATTGCAATTCGCCGCGACCGAAGACCTTGAACGTTTCCGGCGAGTCCGTCGGCTCCATGCGGATAGCGACGTTATGGCGAAGTTCTTTTTCCAGGCGCTCGAGAATTTTGCGCGAGGTCACTTGCTTGCCTTCAAGGCCGGCGAACGGACCGTCGTTGACCGACATCGTGATGGCGACCGTCGGCTCTTCGACACGCAAGCGCGGGAGCGGCTTGGGATTCAAAGGCGAGGTGATGCTGTCCCCGATATTGATTTCTTCAAAGCCGGCCAGAATCGCAATGTCACCGGCCGGGATCTCTTTGGCCGGAATCTGCTTTAAGCCTTCATAACGGAACAGAGCGGAAATCTTGGTTTTCTTGGTCCGATCCTGTTCGTAACAAACCAGAACTTCATCGCCGACCTTGATCGAACCGCTGCGCACGCGACCGATGCCGAGACGACCGACATAATCATTGTAGTCGAGGTTGGCGACCATCATCTGAAGGGGCTCGGCCGGATCAAATTGTGGGGCCGGGAATTTTTCGATGATCCAATTGAACAGAATCGAGAGATCCTGGGTTTTCACGTTCGGATCCAAAGTTGCGTAGCCTTCGCGCGCGACAGCGTAGACGGTGTCGAAGTCCGCTTGCTCCTCGGTCGCATCGAGATCAATGAAAAGATCGAAGATCTCGTTCATGACTTCATTGATGCGCGCGTCGGGACGGTCGATCTTGTTGATACAAACGATGACTTTTAAGCCGCGCGATAAGGCGTTTTTCAACACAAATCGCGTTTGCGGCAAAGGGCCTTCGGACGCATCCACGAGAAGAATCGCACCATCGACCATCGTCAACGCGCGCTCGACTTCTCCGCCGAAGTCCGCGTGCCCGGGAGTATCGACGATGTTGATGCGGTAATCGTTATACATGAACGACGCGTTCTTCGCCGCGATCGTGATCCCGCGCTCGCGCTCGAGATCCATCGAGTCCATCATGCGATCATCGACAGCTTCGTTATTACGGAACAAACCGCTCTGGCGCAGCAAATGATCGACGAGAGTCGTCTTGCCGTGATCGACGTGCGCGATGATGGCGATATTGCGAATCTTCAATTCTTCTTGGCTCATGCTCGAGTTCCTCGTGTTTCGTTCTTGGCTCTTTTCAGCCATGCCCGCCCATTAAAAATGCTTCATGGCTGGTATCGGCCTGTAGCACCGACTTCAGGTCCGAGAAATACGAAAGGGCGAGATCCAAGGTCTCGCCCAACGCCTGGGACTGAAAGATCGCTTTGCGGAAATTTGAAGCGCCAGGATACCCGGTGGAGTACCAAGAGGCAAATTTCTTCAGCTGTAGCATAGTGATCTTTTCGTCGGTTCGCGCAAGGAAGGTGTCGTGCATCTCGCGAAGCAGCCCCTCGAAGTCGTAGGTGCGACTCGCCGCCGCCTGATTTGTCCACAGCTCGATCGCTTCGCGGAAGATCCAAGGGTTTTTCAGGCAGCCACGGCCGATCATGACGCCATCGCACCCGGTTTCACGCAAGCGCCGGACGGCGGTCGCCGCGGAGTTGATATCGCCATTGCCCAAGATAGGAATCGAGCTCTTGGCTTTGACTTCGGCGATGTAGTTCCAATCCGCGTCACCCGAGTAGCCCTGTGCACGCGTGCGGCCGTGAATCGCAACCCAGGTCAATCCCTCGTCGTAGGCGATTTGCGCCACGGCATCGGCGTTGCGCGACGACTCGTCCCAACCCGTGCGGATTTTAACCGTGAGCGGAACGGAAATCGCCGCGCGAACCGTACGAAACATTTCTGCAACTCTTGGCAGATCACGCAGAATGGCCGAACCGGCCCCCTTCTTAACGACTTTTGGGACCGGGCACCCGAAGTTCAAATCGATGAAATCAGCGCCGAACTCCTCCGCGAACTTCGCCGCCCGAGCGACGATTTCAGGCGTTTCGCCGAACAACTGAATGCCGAACGGACGCTGGCTTTCTTCAAAACCCATCAAACGGATCGTCTTCTCGCTTTTAAATTCAATGCCGTGCGCGGAGACGAGCTCAGTGATCACAACGCCGCAACCAAGACGACGCATGAGGGTCCGGAACGATGGATCGGTGATGCCGGCCATCGGGGCGAGAACAAATGGATTGGCACGAAGAGCGCCGAGTAAGTCTGAAGGTGCCACGAAGTTCCGATTTCCTGTGAATGGACGCGTGTTTGTAGCCGATGTGCAGTGATTGACGCAAGTGCTAATGCAGAGTTGTGGCTCATCCCGAAATAAGCGCAAACGAAGACCGCGACAGTGATAAGTTTTTACATGAAAATCGGGCCACGAATCAAAAGGGCGCTCCGGATAAGGGGCCCCGACAGGCTCAGCTGAAGGAAGGGGGGCGCGGGATGCGGTCCAAACGACTGACCATCGGAATTGACCTCGGTGGAACAAAAATCGCCACGGGACTGGTCGATGCCAAAGGTCGCTTGCTCGGGCTCGATGTTCGCCCCTCCAAAAGCCCCAAAGACTCCGAGATCCCGGCGCGCCGGCGCATTCAATTCTGCATCGACTCCATGGCGGATGCCGTCGTTCACGTCATTTCTGACTTGCCTGGCAAAACGCTGAAACAAAAATCCAAATCCATTCAAGGTGTGGGGTTGGCGGCCGCAGGTCCATTGGATGTCGAACGTGGCTTGATCGTAAACCCCTACAACTTCGAAGGCTGGGGTGTTGTCCCGGTCGTGAAGTTATTGAGCCGCGCATTAGTCAAACGCGGGCTTGCCTTGCCCGTGCACTTTCAAAACGACGCCATGGCCGCCGCTCTCGGCGAAGGCTGGGTCGGTCGGACAAAAACGTGCACGAGCTATGCGACGATCACGCTCGGCACCGGTGTCGGCACCGGCGTCGTTCTCAACGGGCGTCCGGCGCAAAGTAGAGGCATGGGTTCCGAGTGGGGACACATGCTGGTGAATCATATGCGCCTGAGTCCCAATGACCTCGATCCCTACCCTGCGACGGTCGAAGGCGTGGCGAGTGGGACAGGAATGATGCGTCTCGCACAGGAGCTTGGCTTAGCGTGCGCAAGTCCGGCGGAGTTAGCCGATTTTGCGCGCCAAAGAACGGACGGCGCCGGCGATATCGCCCGCAGGGTCTTCCTTGAAGCTTCGCGCTCGCTCGCGGCTTTGTTTTACAATCTCTCGATTGGTTACAACTTGGACAAATTCGTCTTCACCGGCGGTCTTCTGCCGATTCAAGACCTCTTCGTCCCGCGCGCCATCGAGTTATACAAAATTTGGATAGAAAACACGGCGCCGGCTTTCGTCGCTCCCGTCGTCGTCTCCAAACTCGGGAACAAAGCTGGCGTCATCGGCGCCGCTCGCTTGCCGATGCTTCACTCCACTCGGCCGTCCGCTCGTAGAACATCGCAAAGGACAAAATCACCATGAATCGTCGCCAATGTTCGGTGGCCCTCTGGGCTTGCCTGACTCTGATCATCCAATTCGCGTGCTCTTCCACCTCTTCCCTTTCCGCGGGACCACAAATGAAAGACCAGCTGCAAAATCAGAACAACACGTCCGCTCCCAACGATCCGTACCTCTGGCTCGAGGACGTCGAAGGGGAATCCGCACTGAAGTGGGTGAGAGAGCGGAATCAACGGTCGACCGTTCCCTTGGAGAGCCGACCGGAATATAAGAAAATGGAAGCCGAAATCCGCAAAATCTTGCTCGCAAAGGATCGTATTCCATCGGTCATGTATGAAAGCGGCCATGTTTACAATTTCTGGCAAGATGAAAAACACGTGCGCGGGATTTGGCGCCGTATGCCTCTCAAGGCGTTTCAAAAGCAATCCACCCAGTGGGAAATCTTGATCGACCTCGATCAGTTGGCGCGGGAGGAAAACGAAAACTGGGTTTGGCAAGGGGCCAACTTCCTCCATCCCCATGCAAAGCGAGCTATGATCACGCTCTCACGCGGCGGAAAAGACGCAGCCGTTGAAAGGGAGTGGGATCTGCGGACGCGCGCCTTCGTGAAAGACGGCTTCGTGGTGCCGGAAGCAAAGAGCAATGTGGATTGGATGAACGAGAACGCGCTCCTCGTTGCAACGGAAATGGGACCAAACTCCATGACAAAAGCGGGCTATCCTCGCCAAGTCCGGCTTTGGACTCGAGGCCAATCACTCGCACAGTCCAAGCTGTTGCTCGAAGTCGGAGAAAACGACATGTCCGCGTACGCTTGGACGCGGGTGACATCCAAAGGCACGTACCATTTCGTAAGTCGTGTGATCAACTTTTGGGAGAGTCGGATTTTCTTGCTCGGCGCGGACCAATCTCTGATTCCGCTTCCCATTCCACAGGATGTGGATGTCCAGGGCGTGCATGATCATTTCGCTTACATGATCTTGCGGAGTGCTTGGCAAACGAAATCGCGCACTTTCCCTCAGGGAAGTCTCGTGTCCATCGATCTGGACCAGCTTTCCGCCGAACCGCAGTTGATGCTGGAACCGACTGCGCGCATGTCGCCGACCTCCACCTTAAGCACACGTGACGCCGTGTTCGTGCAGACGATCGACAACGTCAAAGGGGGCGCCTTCCGCTTATCGCGTGTCGACAACTCCTGGAAGGCGGAACCGACGACCTTCCCGACCGAAGGTGATTTGTCTTTGATGTCCAGCGACTCGAAAGACAACGTCGTACTCGCCCTGTACGAATCGTTTTTAACACCGCCGCAACTCTTGCTGGGCCAAGACGGTAACGGAAAGTTCGATGTCCAAGTCTTACGGACGATTCCGGAGCGCTTCCGCGGACAAGATCTCGTTAGCGAACAGCGAGAAGCGGTGAGCGCGGACGGAACACGTATCCCCTATTTCATCGTTCGCCACAAAAATACCAAGATGGACGGACAGACGCCGACCATCCTCTACGGCTACGGTGGTTTTGAAGTTTCGATGACGCCGTTTTATCTGGGCGCGACAGGCAAGATTTGGCTCGAAGAAGGCGGCGCATGGGTGCTCGCCAATATCCGAGGCGGCGGAGAGTTCGGACCTCGCTGGCACCAAGCGGCTCTTCTGAAAAACCGACAAAAGGCCTTCGATGATTTTATCGCCATCTCCGAAGATTTGATCCATCACAAGGTCACAAGTCCGTCCAAGCTCGCAATCATGGGCGGCAGCAACGGCGGCCTCCTGGTCGGCGCGACCTTCACGCAACGGCCAGATTTGTTTCGAGCCGTCGTCTGCCAAGTGCCTTTGCTGGATATGCTCCGCTACCACAAACTTCTCGCTGGCCACAGTTGGATGGCGGAATACGGAGACCCAGACGATCCGGAGATGGCGCAAGTGATTCAACGGTATTCGCCTTACCAAAACGTGACAAAGGACAAGTCGTACCCAACCGTCTTTTTCATGACTTCAACAAAGGATGATCGCGTGCATCCCGGGCATGCTCGCAAAATGGCGGCGCGCATGGAAGAATTCGGTCACAAGTTCGAATACTACGAAAATATCGAGGGCGGACACGGCGCCGCAGCCAACCTCGAACAACGCATTCACTTTCAAGCGCTGACTTATACGTTCTTGCGTCGCGAACTCGGCCTTTGACTGACGTCGCCATGTGTGACCTCGACCACGCATGGCAATTCTACTTAGCGATGCACCCGACTAAGGGCCAGCTGCACCCCGCGCAAATTCAGAAAGTCGATCAAAACGCCGAAACGTCAGTAGGCGGTGATGCGGATGGGTTTACGGATCGCGAAGAAATTCCAAGATGCCAAGAAAACGTTCGAGCATCTCTTGCTCGACAAACAAGTGATCAGCGCAGCCGATCTGGAGAACGCGAAACTCAAAGCGGCGACACGCCACTTGTCACTCGCCCGTGTTTTGATGATCGAAAACCTGGTTTCGGAAACCGATGTCATCGAGGCTCTTGCGGAAGAACACCGTCTTGAGATCGTCGATCTCAAGGAAGCGACTCCGAGCGAAGCCGCTCTCTCAGCCATGACCGACAAGATCGCCCGCAAGTTCAACGTCCTTCCTCTTAGCTTGGAAAACGGCAAACTCAGCGTGTGCATCGGTGACGCGGCCGATATCGTCGAGCTCAACAAGCTCGTCGGAATTCTCAAACATCCGTTTGAATTCAAACTGGCTTTGCCGACGCAAATCGCGAAAGCTCTGGACTCGGCCTACCCATCCTCCGCACATTCCGCCGCAGATCACGGCGCGGCAGGTTCGACGCAGGAGACACACGAAAAGTCGCAAGGCTCTTCGCTTCTTCGGGTCGAAATCCAGGACACCGGCAAAGTTTCCATCGAAGAGGTCATTAAGCAGCTGCTGGACGGCGCCGTCTCGTTTCGCGCCAGCGACGTGCACGTGGAACCGGAAGAAAAAATCGTGCGCGTCCGCGCGCGCATCGACGGTGTCCTCCACGAAATCAGCACCTTCTCCATCGATCTTCATCCGCAACTTCTGTCTCGCCTGAAAGTCGTCTCGGGACTCGACATCGCCGAAAAACGCAATGCTCAGGACGGCAGCTTTCAACATCAGTCGGAAACAAAAACCATCGACTGCCGCTTGTCCACGTTGCCAACGGTCCGCGGTGAAAAAGCGGTGATCCGGATTTTGGACAAATCCGTACTTCAGGTGAAACTCGAGAACCTCGGCATGCCGAAAACCATGTTGCAAAACCTGGAACATGCGTTGGACGCGCCCCATGGCATCCTCTTGGTCACGGGCCCAACCGGCAGCGGTAAAACGACGACTGTCTACTCGATGTTGAATCACATCAACTCGATCGAGAAAAACGTCATTACCGTCGAAGACCCCGTTGAATTTCAATTCCCCCTGATCAACCAAGTGCAGGTGAACTCGCGCGCGGGCCTGACCTTCGCCGGCGTTCTGCGAAACATTCTCCGGCAAGACCCCGACATCATCATGCTCGGCGAGATCCGTGACAAAGAAACGGCCGACCTTGCCATTCGCGCGGCGCTCACCGGTCACTTGGTGATCAGCACGATCCACACGAATGATTCCGTCAACACCGTGACTCGCCTGATTGACATGGGCATCGAGCCATTCATGGTGTCGTCTTCGTTGGCTGGGGTGATCTCACAACGTCTCGTGCGGACACTGTGCCCGGACTGCAAAAAGCCGCGCCAAATGGCCGCTTCCGAGCTTCGCGCATTTTTGCCACCCAATAAAGTCACTGGCGACGTCACCGTCTACGAACCCGGAGGCTGTTCCAAGTGCTACGGCTATGGCTACCGCGGACGCCAACCGATCTTTGAATTACTCACTCCGACCGTCCAACTGCGGCGCGCGATCAGTGAGAACAAATCCCCGGATGAATTGGCCGCGATTCTCGCCAACATGGGTTTTGAGTCCATGCGCATCGACGGCATTCAAAGAGTGCTTGCCGGCAAAACATCTTTGGAAGAAGTCCTAAAAGCCACGGTCTAAAAACTCCGCCACAAGAAGCA
>JAMPXM010000131.1 GCA_023701225.1 Pseudobdellovibrionaceae bacterium
ACGATCCGTGACGGCCTCGCGAAGAGCCCGCGCTTTCCTAAAACTGCAACGAATCTGATCGGCATCGGCGAGGAAGCGGGAGCATTGGAAAAGTCCCTGAACAAATTGACAGCGTTTTACAAACTCCAAGTGGACTTCAAACTTGGGAACCTCTCTAAGGCGATCGAGCCGGTTCTTCTTGTCGTGGTCTTCGGTATGGTTTTGGCGCTGGCGCTGGCCGTGTTCCTGCCGATGTGGAAGATGAACTCGCTGATGAAAAAGTAGAAACGATGCATGAAGATTTTTGACGAATCGGCTCCATGGCAAAGACACCTCTCGGCGAAAACGCTGGAACGTTGGCCGGACGACATCGTTTTGGTTCCGATCGAACAACTCAGCAACTACAGCGGACCCGTCGAGAAGTGCATTGTCGTGGCCGACAAGTTGGAACCTAAGGATGAAGTGCAACTGCTCACCCAGGGCAAATTCCGTCACGTCGTTCAATTGACGAACCCCAAATTCGAACAAACCGTGAACTTCGCCGCGCATGCAATCGCAAACCCCGTCGAGTTTATGACCGACATCGTTTCAAACATCTTCGCCAACCGACCAGCGGCTGGAGAGTTGAAGATTCAGAAATTCCCGTTTCGTCATTCCAAAGAAAAAACGAACATTTTGGCGAACATTCGCCAATACATCGAAGGCGTCGAAAAATCCCGCCATGTCGTCGACCCGATCATCACCATGGCCGATGAGATGTTCACGAACGCGATCTTCAACGCGCCCACCGACGCTCAAGGAAAAAAGAAATTTGCCAAACTTCAGCGCAACTCCTCCGTCGAACTGGACCCGGAAGCAACGGCCGAAATTATCATCGCCCATCATGAAAACATATTGTTGATCGGATGCGAGGATTCGTATGGCTCGCTATTGACGTCGCCACTCCTGGAGCGACTTAACGAATGCTATTCAGTCGGCGTCGCCGCCGCGCTGAATACCGGAACCGCCGGCAGCGGCATCGGATGCTATTTGATTCTCGAGCAAAGCACGTCGTTTATGGTCGCCGTCCAGCCAGGCGGAAAAACATTCGTCGCGGGAATGGTCCTGCTCGGACTGCCGTCACGCCTCTTGGTTTCAATTCCGAAGAACATTCACTTCGTGATCGCGGAGCCTTGAGCGGCTCTGCCGGCTCTGAAGCCCCACCTCAAGATTGCGATCCAGCCATTCTCAAGTCCGCGATGACAGGCATATGGTCACTCAGTTCTAACCAACGCTCACGCTTACCCACGACAACTCGAGATAGATTCTGTGCCAGGACGTCGCTGAGGAAAATATAGTCAATGTGATAGGACTGTTTCGGATTACGGCGAAAATAGAGAGTTGGGCAACGCTCACGACCTTGCTCTTCGCCCGTAAACCGATGATAAGCGCTTGCAAAGCCTAATTTGGCAAGGCGGGCGACGGCGTCCGAATGGTGTCGACCCGCGCTGTATTTGTAATCCCAATTCGAATTGCTATTAAAATCTCCGAGGACAACTGAATTCCGCGATATCTTTTGCGCTTCCATCAGGTCGAGCATGAGGTGCACCTGCCGAATGTATCGAGTCATATAGTCGTCTCCTGCGCAGGCCCAGACGGCATAAATATCGATATCGAATGGTCCACTCAGATTCACGTGGATGGTCCATTTCGGTCCAAGGTGAACACTCTTCTTGATGGTCCAAATCTTTTTCGAAATGACTCCAACGCCTTTGTGTTTGTTGGTGCCGAACCATATCGAATTGAATGCCTGTGATGAATCTATGGCTTGGATTGTCTTCTCAGAACATTCTTGGATCACCATCACGTCAGCGTCGAGGTCCACAAGGTGGTCAAACTTCTTTTGAAGTGCCATCGCACAATTCCAGGTCACTAGGCGCAATGGTTCGGCTCCCGGTTATGATAGGAGTTCTTCGGGATTTGATTTGATTTTGTTTATATGAGCCGCTCAACTACAAAAAAATATTACATATGGCTCCGGAATGGACCGGACCCTCTTCTCGCATTGAAACGCCAAAACACGTTCACTGTCCGGAGGGCAGTGGTCGGGCTATGGAATAGCTGCCTATTTGTTGGGCAACATTACAAAGCAAACTCGTATGAGATTGGAAATTGGAAAATAGAGGACTTTTCGCTGGTGCGAAAAGTGGTGGTCAGGGACGGAATTGAACCGCCGACACGTGGATTTTCAGTCCACTGCTCTACCAACTGAGCTACCTGACCAGTCGATACGATTGAATGCAGAGGTCTACTCGCGGTTGACCGCTCATGTCAACCGCGGACCTCAAAAGAAAACAGACAGACCTGTCAAAACAGGTGTTTAGGCGTCCAACGCGGTCTTTAAATCGTTGAGCAAGTCATCTAAGTTCTCGACCCCGACGCTGAGGCGGACCATTCCGTCGTCGATTCCGAGAGTTTTCCGGGTTTCTGGGGGAACACTGGCGTGGGTCATGATTGCCGGATGCTCGATCAAAGACTCCACACCCCCTAAGCTTTCTGCCAAAGAAAAGACCTTCACGCTTTCAAGAAACTTGCGCGCCGCCGGTAGACCGCCCTTCATGTAAAAGGTGATCATGCCGCCGAAGCCCGACATTTGCTCTTTGGCGAGAGAATGCTGCGGATGGCTCGGCAGACCTGGATAAATCGTGCGTTCGACCTTCGGATGATTGTTCAGGAACTCCGCGATCGCCCGGCCGTTGGTCTCATGAGCTCGCATACGTAACGCGAGAGTTTTCAAGCTACGCAGACACATAAAGGCATCGAACGGAGAGGCAATACCCCCCATCGAGTTGCTCAAAAACGCGATTTGCCGCGCGATCTCTTCATTGGCGGTCACCAAAGCCCCGCCAACGACATCGCTATGACCGGCGATATACTTGGTCGCGGAATGCAGAACGATATCCGCACCCAATTCCAAAGGACGTTGGAAATACGGGCTCATAAACGTATTGTCGACCACGCTCAAAATGCCTTTTGAACGGGCGAATTCCGCGGTTTTGCGAATATCGACCAGCTTCAAAGTCGGATTGGTGGGCGTTTCAATCCACACCATCTTCGTGTTCGGTTTGACAGCCGTCTTGAATTGCTCCACTTGCGTGAGATCGACGAATGAAAATTCCAGCCCGTGATGGCGCAAGACCTTGTCGAACAATCGGAAGGTGCCGCCATACATGTCATCGCTCGCAATGACATGGTCACCGGCCTTTAATAAATGCAGAGCCGTCGTTGTCGCAGCACAACCCGAAGCGAACGCAAATCCGAAGCGGCCCGACTCTAAATTGGCCAAGCAATCTTCGTATGCTTTACGCGTCGGGTTTGACGTCCGGCTGTACTCATAGCCCTTATGAACTCCCGGAGACTCCTGCACATAAGTAGAGGTGAGGTACAAAGGAGTCATGATCGCGCCCGTGGTCGGATCCGGCGCCTGCCCGGCGTGAATGGCGCGAGTCTCGAATCCAAACTTTTCTTTTTTCCAGTCAACCTCGGACATGGGACTCCTTCCAATGGGAACGTGAGGACAGATTAGGTGTTTTTATTCTCAAGGGCGCGCAAGACGCAACTCAACTGCTCGATCGGGTCGGCGGTATACGCCAACCCCGCTTGACTCATGTACGCGCGAATACGTTCTTCTTGAGGCTGCGGTTTGGAGAGCTCATCGACGAGAGACTCCAGCGTATCAAAAGAGGTGTCCGATATATTTTCAGCTCCAGCCGTTAATGGCCGTGCGGTCCGAGTGCGTGTTCGCTGTTTCACTGAATCCCCCATCTGGGCCACTTCAACAGACCGCCCTTCAGCCACTTGGAAGGTGCCCGCTGCAAATGGGAATTTACCCTTTGAAGGTCGACCGTTTCAATCCCGAGTTGCGTCGATTTCGCGGTCTGTAATCAAGATCGAGGACGCGGCTCGCACATTCAGAACGATTTCTCCTGAGCCCCGGCTGTCCCGCCAGACGAGCGAGTACCGGCCCGGAGCCAAATTCGCGACCGAAGTGGGCGCATAGCCGAGAGAGCGGCCGTTGAGTGCAAATTCAGTCCACCGAAGCGTGCGTATCTGGATTTTGGCGCCGACCCCGAAGCCGGGATCTGAGACCCGCGCGCTCACCGTGGATCCAAGCAGGGTCGGCGCCGCCCACACACACAGACAAAGAACCGCGGCAGCCGAAGTCCGTCTCCAACTTCGCTCGCTGAGCGCGAGGGACCGACGGCGTGTCGGACTGGAAGATGGCGCACGAGACGGTGAGCGAGACGTTTCGCTGCACTCCAGCACCTGAGTGGAGACGACACGCCGACGTCGCTCCAAAAGAAAGTGAACACGCTGGGCAAGCTGACGGCGCACCCGAGGCACCGAGACCAAAGGCTGAAAAGTACGTTGGGTCGGTTCGAGTTGAGTCAGCGAACATGTATTGGCATAGCGCAAGGCCCGCTCCCAACAGGCATCTCGCGCGGAGGACTGAAACTGAAAACCATCGAGCAAGTCCGCTCGCAGCAACCCCAAAGCATAGAGGTCAGCACGTGGCCCCGAAGGAGCTCCTTGCCAAACCTCGGGCGCTAAATAAGGAGGAGTTCCGGTGATGACGTCGGACTTCCCAGTCACCATCGCAAAATCGATAAGACGAATGTCGCCCGCACGATCCACCATCACATTGCGAGGACTTAAGTCACCATGATGGAGGCCGGACTCATGCACCGCCTGGAGTCCGGCCTGGATCTGTGCGGTGATTTCATCCACTTCTTCGGATGTCAGCGCGAGACCGGCGGCGTAGTCCCAAAGCGTGACTCCATCGACACGCTCAAGCAGCAAAGCGGGGCCTTCGGGAAGGTTTTCCCAACCCAAGATTCGCACGCAATAGGGGCTGCGCAACTTGGAAAGGGCATCGAACTCCCGTTTAAAAAAAGCGACATCCGTCTCGGTTTTAAGAATTTTTAAAACGACATCCTGCTGCGAAAAGCCGCGACTGTCTTTGCGGAGACCTGAAAAGACTCGGCTACTTAGCCCCTCTCCGAGGAGCTCTCCCAGTTCAATCACGGCTGCTTCTGTGCGAATCATGGAATCCACATTCGGAGCGCAATTCAAAAATCAGGCCGATCGTCGACACCCCGATACGACCGAAATGCGTCCTGTGGCGATCGAACCGTGCTCATATAACGGACTTCCGCCAAGCGGTCCCGTAAAACTTTCGCACATTCCGCGCTCAGATGTCGGGCGACCAAGGCTCTCTCGAGGGCGACAAGAGAGCCTTCGGAGCGACCCCGCTCCCGGCAGGCCTCATTTAATGTCGCACGCATTTGAGTCACTCGCCCCTCAGCGACCAGATCTGCCTGACGTTCCAGCTCCAAGGAATAGAAACATGCCCACGGCACATTTGGGCTTTGCAGCTGCGCTTCGCAAACGATCCGCGCCTCGGCCAGTTTGTCTCCGTCCATCGCGACCGACGTCACGTGCTGAGATGAACGTGCTTGCAAAAGCCGTTGCGTCACGAGATCGCTCACGGCCAGCCCCCAACTCGCGGTCCCGTAGAACAAAATAGAAGCGATGACCGCAAAGATATACCCAAGAGAGTTCATCGCGTGAGTTCTCGCACGAACTGAGCCAGGACCGGTCCAAACAACAGCACCAAGTAAGACGGAAACAAGAGGAGCAGTAACGGAAAGAGCATGCGCAAAGGCAGCATATCGATGTGCTCCTTGATTTCGCTCTCGCAAGCCGCCTGAATTTCCATGCGTAGCTCGCAAAGGTGCGTGTGAATGGCTTGTCCGGATAACGCGCATGCCGCGAGCTCCAGAAGCGCGCGACGATTCGCGCTCGCGATTGATTGCACGGCCGGGCGCCAGTCACGTCCCTGCTCCCAATCGAACAAAAAGCGCCTGACCTGACTTGCGAAGTCATCGCTTGCGCTCTGCGTATACCGCAGCAGTCCCGCGCGCACCGTCTCACCATTCTGCAACGCGGACTGCATCTCAATGAGACAACGTAAGGCTGGATTCAAGTTTTCCACTTCCATCTCCTTCCGCCCATCCAAATCCACGATAGGCCCATCAAGAACAACGCGATCGACAATGAAAAAAGCTTTCCGTGCGCGGCGATACCGAACTTGCGCGCGACGAAGACGAGAACGGCAAAATACAGGCCAGAGAGGAGAAGCGATTGCGCACGAATCT
This sequence comes from Pseudobdellovibrionaceae bacterium, assembly GCA_023701225.1. Taxonomy (GTDB): domain Bacteria; phylum Bdellovibrionota; class Bdellovibrionia; order Bdellovibrionales; family JAMPXM01; genus JAMPXM01. Next base: position 6,177 of record JAMPXM010000131.1, read on the forward strand.
GCCGTAAAACTTGTCCGGACCTATGTCGAAAGTCGTCCTCAAGACGAAGACGCTCGCGAAAACTCTCTAACCGTCGAACAGCCGCGTGCGGAGTTTGATCGGCCGCGCGAAATTCCTGCACGATCAGATGCTGCAACGGAGACACTCCGATCGACGATGTTTGTTGCGAAAAAACAACAAGCTCGCGTATTTCCATCAGCAGTGGACGCCAGCGAACCGGTGATTCGCGAATCGCTTCACCGAGCGCGTGACGAAACGATTTACCCGCTTTCATTCGCAAGAGAATCAACGTCAGCGTCTCACGAAAGTACTTTCGGAAAGTCCACGCTCGCCGTAAACGCAGCCACACAAGCACGAGCGCGAAAATCGCGAGCGGAGCGAACGCGAGCAACCACTGCACAAAAGCAGACGCAGAGACGCGTGCGCAGACGATCGCGATGAGCATCAACGTTAGAAAATAGAGGGTGCCAATTTTTGTCATGCGTTCGCGTGTGAACCAACGTTGCGCGATGACGACGTCAGAGATCCGACACGCGCACACATACCCGGACATGAGAGTGACGAGAGTGAGAAACATCCGCGAGTGACCTCCGGCGGATGCATGTGAGCAAAAAAAGGGCTAAAGATATTTTTTCTATTGACGATTAGAGTCACGACGGTACACTTTTAAACAGGAAGTCTTCTTGTTTAACAAGTAGAGAAACTCATCCTAGGAGGAGCAGAGATGGCAAAGAAGAAAGCAACGAAGAAAGCAGCTAAGAAAGCTACGAAGAAAAAAGCGACAAAGAAAAAAGCTTCCAAGAAGAAGTAACTTTCTTAGTTCTCTCTGATAAAGAGAAAACGAAACCCGCGAGAGATCGCGGGTTTTTTTATGCCTGCTGAACATCGTGAAAGCCGCGCCCAGCAAGGCTCTGACGGCAACAGTAGCGCCGAAGATCAGAAGTAATACATATAGCCAACCGTGCCCGTCGGCGCGACGACGAAGTCGCCGATATCGGTCAACAGCAACAGCTCAGCGAAGACGCTTGAGCCGGCATAGGGACCAGAGAGCGTCAGGTACTGAAGTCCGAAACCCGGATAGAGTAAGTTCTCATCGATTCGACCTTCGGCCTTCTGCTTTGCCGATAAAAACTTGGTCTGCAAAAACCCCGGTGTGGTGTCCGAAATGGGTCGTCCGCTCTCACCGAAACTGTACCAACGCGCGTATCCACCCACCAAATAAGGCGCCAAGCTGGCCTCTCCAAAAACTCGCTTCAGCTGAAAGGTATAGGCTTGATAGCCGGGTCCGCCCCCGAAACCCGTCAAAAAACCGATATCCGGAGTGAAATTCAATTCCACGTTAGCGCCGAACGCGCCTAACGGGCCAGCACCACTCAGGCCTATGCCAACACGACGGAGGGCGCGGAGCGCTCGACTGTTATCGGCCATTTTCGATGCGCCAGTGGACGATGCGGCCGTAGACGCCGCGGCACGCGATGCAGCAGTGGACACGGCGTGAGCCGGGGAAGCACGACACAGGATCAAAACGAAACGCGCCAACCAATCGCACATCTGACTGAACCTCAGACCACTCCGGGTGGTCTCCTATCACATTAAAACAGTCGCGCGCGGATCCCCTCTTTTTGGAGGAATTCGCGGATGGCCTTGTCGTCGAGCTTATCTAATCGCCACACCAAACGATGTACCAGATCCAGTGTCTTCTGCGCTTCAGGTCCGCGCAAGCGACTTGTCAGGATCACCAGATCCTCGGAAATCTGCGAAACATTGCCGACGACCTTAGCGAACTCCGGCTTGTTGGCCATTTTGTCGAGAAGCACGAGCGTTTTGTTGAGATTGGTCACCAAGGCGCTTATTTTTTCGATGGTATCGGTCACCGAGCCTTCATTACGCTCGACCATATCGAGAATTTTTCCGGCCAAACCGTAGCTCTGCGAGATCAACTGGTCGATCCGAGGCGGATCTTCGCCGCGCACAAGGACGCCCGGTTGCAATTCCGGAGCAACCGCGGAGCCAGGGGTCACTTCGATGAATTTTTCGCCGATCACGCCAGCAAGATTGATAAAAAACTTCGAATCTCCGCGCACGGTCTTCCACGCGTCTTTTTGAATCGAAACGGTGACGCGTAATTTCACTTCTTCACCTTCTGGCGTACGCATGCCGGGATCGAATTTGATGGATGTGACTTTTCCAACCTTGATTCCCATCACGCGCACCGGGGATCCCACTTCGATGCCGCCGGCGAAATTGTAAGCGAGCTGTAGCTCGTGGCTGTTGGAAAACGGGTTCAAGACCCCGAGATAATAAGCGAACGCGGCGACTAGCGCGATCGCGGTCAAAAACAGGAGACCGACCTTAGTTTCGACTTTCATCGCCCCATCCTTGGTAACAAGCGCTCAATAAAAATATGAAAACACGTACGTCAAAACGAAATCGATCACGATGATCGCGACCGACGTCGCCACCACGCTATTGGTCGTCGCCAAACCCACGCCTTCCGCTCCAGCCTTGCAGCGGAAACCATGGAAACAGCTGAACACCGGGATCACGGCACCGAAGGCCGCTCCTTTGAAGGAAGCGAACATCAGATCCTTAAAATCCACGAACGTGCGCATCGCGGTTAAAAAGCTTCCCGCAGTATATCCCAGTTTGAAGGTGCTCACCAACATCGCGCAATAAACGCAGACGACGTTGGCGATGATCGCCAGCACGAATCCCGCGATCACACATGCCACGAATCGCGGCACCACGATGAACCGAACCGGGTCGATTCCGAGCATCCGCAATGCATCGACCTGCTCGGTGACCTGCATGCTCCCGACTTCGGCGGCCAAGCCCGC
>JAMPXM010000132.1 GCA_023701225.1 Pseudobdellovibrionaceae bacterium
CGACGAGGATCCTCAGCAGGGCATGGCCGTCTCGCGCGAGCGTAAACTCGAAATCGCCGAGCGCGCGGCCCAGTACTTAACGGAAAAGTTCGGTTTCCCGCTCGAGGACGTTTATTTTGATCCGCTCGTATTCCCGTGCGCGACCGGCGATGAGCAGTACATCGGCTCCGCGGCGGAAACCATCGAAGGCATCCGCCTCATCAAACAGCGCTTCCCCATGACGAAAACCATATTGGGAGTCTCCAACGTGAGCTTCGGTCTCCCGGCCGCGAGTCGCGAAGTTCTCAATTCGGTTTTTCTCTACCACTGCGTTCAAGCTGGGCTAGATCTGGCCATCGTCAACTCAGAAAAACTCGAGCGCTTCGGCAGCATCCCGGCCGAAGAAATCGAACTGGCAGAAAATCTCCTCTTCAATCGCGGCGAGGACCCGATTGGGAAATTCGCGGCCAATTTCCGCGACCGCAAAGCCAAGGCGAAAAAAGATCGCTCCACGGTCCCGCTCGAAGAGCGCCTGTCCTTGTGCGTGATTGAAGGCTCCAAAGACGGCCTGATCGAAGATCTCGAAGAAGCGAGAAAAACGAAGGCTCCGCTGGATATCATCAACGGTCCGCTGATGGCCGGAATGGATGAGGTCGGAAAGCTCTTCAATGCCAACAAACTCATCGTCGCCGAAGTTCTCCAGAGCGCGGAAGTGATGAAAGCTGCCGTCTCCCACTTGGAACAGTTCATGGAGAAAACCGACTCCGCGACTCGCGGCAAGGTGCTGCTCGCGACGGTCAAGGGCGACGTTCATGACATCGGCAAAAACCTGGTCGACATCATCTTGTCGAACAACGGCTATAAGGTTATCAATCTCGGCATCAAAATCCCGCCGGAGCAGCTCATTCAGGCTACGCGCGAACATCAGCCGGACATGATCGGCCTCAGTGGTCTGCTGGTCAAATCCGCGCAGCAGATGGTCACCACGGCCGAAGACCTCCAGCGCGCTGGTATCGCAACACCGATCTTGGTCGGTGGCGCGGCTTTGTCTCGCAATTTCACCGAAAAGCGGATTCTCCCGGCGTATGGAGGAACGGTCCTTTATGCCGCGGATGCGATGAACGGGCTTGATCTCGCGAACAAAGTCATGTCGCCAGACGCATTCGCCACGCTTCAGAATGCGATGGAAGAAAAAAAACGCCAGGCCCGCCAGACCGCTCCGACCGAAGACTCTCAGACTCCGGCGCCGTCGAACGATCAGAGCCGATCGACCGCAGTTCCCATTTTGACAGAGTTGCCGCAGCCGCCCGACAACAAACGGCACATTGAACGATCCACACCGCTGGATCTGATTTGGAACTTCGTCAATCCGCTGATGCTCTACACGCGCCACTTAGGTATTCGCGCGCGTATCGCCAAGCAGTTTGAAAAAATCGGCAAAGACCCTTCGGCCGAGCGCACCATCAGAGAAGAAGACCCTCGCGCGCTTGAGATTTGGGAGCAGGTGGAGGCCGTCAAAGCCGAGTATCGGCATTCGGAACTCCTGAAGGCATCGGCTGTCATGCGCTTTTTCCGGGCTCGCAGCGAAGGCAACGCGCTCCTTCTGTTTGACGGTACCGAGACGGCCCGCCCTTCGGCGCAGTTTGTCTTCGAACGCCAAACCAAGGGCGAACGACTTTGCTTGAGCGATTATGTTTCACCCAACCTAAGCGCTCACGACAACATCGCGATGTTTGTCGTGAGCGTTGGCAAAGGTTTGCGGTACGAAGCAGAGAAGCTCAAGGACTCTGGACAATTCCTGAAGTCACATATTCTGCAGGCGCTTGCGATCGAGTCGGCCGAAGCGTACGCGGAACTCATGCACAGCCAGATTCGCATGGCCTGGGGCTTCCCGGACGAGCCGAACATGACAATGATGGATCGCTTCCAAGCCCGCTATCGCGGCAAGCGCTATTCGTTTGGTTACCCCGCGTGCCCCCGACTCGAAGATCAGGTTCTTTTGTTTGAACTCTTGAATCCCACGGAAATCGGCGTGAACCTAACGGATGGGTACATGATGGACCCCGAGGCGAGCGTATCCGCGATCGTGTTCCATCATCCCGATGCGAAGTATTTCGGAGTTTAATTTCGGAGTTTAAATGACACGGCTGCCGTTTGCGCCTGACGTCAAAGTCATCGATCTGCTGAAGCAGTCGACATTCACCCTCTCCGCGGAGGTCATCCCTCCACGCAATGGGGCTTCGCAGTCCGAAATTCTCGGACAAATCTCCGCTCTGATCGAAGCCGGCGCTCAGTTTCTATCGGTCACAAAGGGTGCTGGCGGAAGTCTGCGTGGCGGCAGCCTGCCGATTGCTCAGCTGATCAAAGAATCGTTTCGGACCCCCTGCATTGCCCATTTTACCTGTCGCGATTTAGTGCCCGAAGAAGTGGAAAACCAAATCATGGACCACCACTACTTTGGAATTCGCAATATCTTGGCGCTGCGAGGTGACCCACCAACAGGGCAAAGCGAGTGGCAATCTCGTCCGGGCGCACATAGCTACGCACACCAGCTCATAAGTCAGATTCGGGACTTGAATCAGGGAAGGTATTTGGAGCGCCAGGGTTTTCAGGTCGGTAGCCGAGAGGCGACAGATTTTTGTATCGGTAGCGCCGTTTATCCCGACCATCCGAACCTTGAAGAACGCATCGAATTCTTCCGCCAAAAGGTAGAGGCCGGCGCCGAATACGGCATCACACAAATGCTTTTCTCGCCTGATTCCTACTCTGATTTTTTGGAACGCTGTGCAAAAACCGGCATACAAGTCCCGGTTCTGCCGGGTACGCGCATCCTGAAATTCCAGTCCCAGGCGCAAAAAATGGCGGCCCGCTTTGAAGTCGCAATGCCCAAGGACTTCCTGAAGTCGCTACCCGAAAGCGAACCCACCTCACCGGATCAGATTCTAGAACCATTTCTGCACCTGACCGAGCGCTTCCGGGCCGCCGGAGCCCCAGGACTGCATCTTTTTGTCCTCAGTGACACCACGCTCTGCTGCCAAGCCCTCGGCCGCTTGCGGTGAGCCTGACAGACTGGCTCTAATTCTGGTTCTGGTTGCGGCCTGGACGGCCCAATTGCAGCCAAAACCACGGAAATGGCTTTGGTTTTGACCGACGTGCCTCGCCATGGCAGTCTGCCCATTCAGAGCTCAAATCTAGCCAAAAGGGCGCGTCGCCATCAGATGAAGGCGCGGACCTCTTGGAAGAGTCGCTCTTTCTAAAATGACCTGAGGACGAATGACACCGAAGCAGTTTTGGGTGCAATTGCAGAAAATTTCGCCAAAACATTTGGCCGTGGACCTGGTGATCATTCTCGCCAGCCTCTTTACGGCGGGCTATCTCCGAGTCGGCCCCACTGACTTCCGTCTCTATGTCGGCATTCTGCAAGCCTACTTGCCAGTCATTGTCTTGGTTCGCCTGGCTTGCATGACGGCCTTCGGCTGCTATTCGGTCATGTGGCGCTATATTTCGACCATCGACGCGTCTCGCTTGGCCAAGGCCATTTCGCTATCGACGGCGATCATTATCGCAATCACTTTCTTCTTGCCGCCCGACATGCTCCGCCTGCCTCGGTCGGTCTACGTCATTGATGCACTTCTCGTCACGATTGGTTTAATGGGCGCCCGCCTGTATCGCCGCCTCTTGTATGAAGGCCGAGCCAATCGCGAAACAAAAGACGGAAAAAGAACCTTGATCTACGGCGCGGGCGAGAACGGTCGCCTTCTCGCCCACCGATTCAAGTCGGACTCCTCGCTGGATACGAATGTCGTTGGCTTCATCGACGACGATGAAAAAAAAGCAGATCTGATCATTCAAGGCTTCCCGGTTCTTGGTAACCGCACCGCTCTCGCCCACATCATCGAGAAATTCAATATCTCCCAGCTCATCGTTGCCATTCCCGATATGCCCGGCGAAGTTCTCCGCGAGCTGGTCATGGCCACGCGACCCTTCAATATCAAGCCGCGCGTCGTGACTTGCGCGACGGATACCGCAAAGTCCGTTGTTGAAATTTATCGAGAAGTCGAACTGTCGGACTTGCTCAACCGTCCGAAACGATCCATGGACCTATCCCCGGTTCGCAATCTTGTCCGTGGTAAGCGGGTTTTGGTCACGGGTGCTGGCGGTTCGATTGGCTCGGAACTCGCACGCCAGATCATGGCCCTCGAGCCAGGTCGTTTGCTCCTGCTCGATCACAGCGAGTACAATCTCTACGAAATCGACAAAGAACTCCGTCTCTCGACTCACGACACCCAACGCGTCGTTCCCCTGATGATCGATCTCAAGGACCATTTGAGCCTGCGGACCGCAATGCTCGAGTTCGCACCCGAGGTAATCTTCCACGCGGCCGCCTATAAGCATGTTCACCTTGTCGAAGCCAATCCGCACTCTTCGATTCTCAACAATGTCGGTGGCACCAAGGCGCTTCTGGATTTGAGCCGCGAAATCGGCGTTGAAACGTTTTTGATGGTATCCACGGATAAGGCCGTCAATCCGGCAGGCGTAATGGGCGCGACCAAGCGCGTGTGCGAACTGCTGGTCACGGCCATGGCGCTTGAGACCGGCCGTCGTTATTGCTCGACTCGCTTCGGAAACGTTCTGGGCAGCAGTGGAAGCCTGATCCCGCTCTTGAAGTCACAAATTCAAAACGGCGGACCCGTGACGGTCACCCATCCGGATATGACTCGCTTCTTCATGCTCATCCCAGAAGCCGTCTCATTGGTGCTGACCGCCGCCACGATCGCACGCCCAGGCGACATCAACGTCTTGCGCATGGGCGAGCCGGTGAAAATTCTCGATATCGCGCGAAGCCTCATTTCGCTCATGGGTAAAACCGAAGACGAAATCCCTGTCGTCTTCACGGGCTTGCGTCCGGGCGAGAAAATGTTTGAAGAGCTTTATATTCGCGGTGATGAGCTGAAAACCGAGCACCCGGACATCTTGACGCTGACCAATGGCGACTCAACGATGGCCGAAGACGCGAGCGAAATCTTGAGAGTCCGTCGGCTTGTCGATGAAATGCTGGACGCGGCCGAAGCGGGATCCAAGGAAGCTTTGTTCAAACTCAATGACCTTGTGAAGTCCAATTACGTCGCGGCGGCCGATGAGCACAAAGACATGGGCGTGTTGTCATATTTCGTACGGACGAGTTCACAGCAGCCGCACTGAATATTGAACAGAGAATCAGTCCCGAGAGGATCACTGAGAAGGACAACAGAGAAGGACGACTGAGAAGCCATGAATCGCGTCACACGTAAAATTTATTCGGAGCTACACAGAGGCTTAGGGCGAATCGCGTATGTGATCGAGGGCATTCGGGGACGCGGCGTCAGCCGTGAGAGTATCGAAGATCTGAAGGCCGCCATTCGCGCCCTGCCGCCTCGGGAAAAAGCAAGCTCGGCGGCTCAAGACGAGTGGAACTCTAACCTCGTTAAACTTCGCCAGTACGTTCAATCCAAAGACGTCCGGGATTTTTTGAACTGGGACGTCATTCAACAAACGATGTTTCATCATCCCGCGGATACGGAATACGATTATCTGCAAAAATCTCAATTCCCAAAATCGCTATTGATCGAAGATCGCATCGGCAACCCCACGCCCTACTATCGGGACACGTCCACCAGCGGCAATCTCGTGCACACGGCTTATAACTTGGAGATGCTCGTCCAGCGCCTTCCGCACCGTGATTTGAACGCTTTCGATATGATCATCGAGTTTGGCGGCGGCTACGGAAGCATGTGCCGGTTGACGAGAAAATACGGCTTTAAAAACAAGTACGTGATTTTCGATTTGCCCGACTTCAACTGTATCCAAAAATTTTTCTTGTCCTCGGCACTGCCCGCCGCACGAATCGCACAAGTTCCCGATCAACTCCAGGACAGCCCGACTTTACTCACTAGCGAGCTCCAGACCGTAAGCCAAGCGCGACAGCGGGCGACAGGCAAAGTTCTGGTCCTCGCGACCTGGTCTCTGAGCGAGTGCCCGGAACAACTCCGCGAAGAATTTCTAAAGGCCACAAACCCCGACGCATTTTTCATCGCATTCCAGAAGAACTTCGGCGAAGTCGATAACATGCGTTTTTTCGAAAACCTCAAGGCACGCCATCAAGCACTGCGCTGGGAAACCGCACCGATTGAACAGCTTCCCGGCAACGCCTATCTCTTCGGACTCGATCATTTATCATCGTGATCCAATCGGCCTGAGCGACGACTCACGTGACTCTGGCTGCCCGGTGATATCCGACGAGACTCAAGATACCACTCCTGCTACTGGCGATCCTCCTCGGAGTTGCCCTTATTTCGGTTCCGTTCGGATTTCACTGAACTGGTAATCTCCGACGACATCGGATTTCCAATACAGAACAAAGCGACTCGGCAGATCGGTCTTTTGATCCAAGACCAGGTCGAACGACGCGAATTCACGCGGAACACGGACACGAGTCGCTCGCTGCGCCTTAAAAACATCGCTCAGCTTTGAGAATTTGTCCGAATGATTTCGGTAAATCAGGTAGGCCAAAGTTCCAAACTTCTCTTCGATTTGAAAAACCGAATCGCGCCCGGTGATTTCGACTGAATCGAACTTGTCTGACTGCGTTCGATATTCCAGCTGGCATGTCCCCGGCTGAACACGCAATCGCCCCAACTCGCTCGCCTTCAGCGATGGCAAATGCCGCTTCAATGCAGCCGCGAGAAAACCAAAGCCCGCACGATTGACGGTAAAAATCTCTTCATCCACGACACGAGAACTGAAGATCGACACGCTGTTTCCGGACATCCATTGCGCAGGCCCGTTCACCAGAAATCCGAGCCCCGTGGAACTCCCCCACTCAATTTTTAAAGACTCCGTCCCGTCGAAAGTGACGGTCATACCATTGTTGCGAACCCCGGTCTTTCCGCGATCCAGGTACTTGAGCTGAATCCAGCGATCTCCACGCGCACGGATTTCGATGGTTTGTGTGGTCTTGCGCGAGTCGCTCAGACGTTCCGCCTTCAACATTCGACTGGTGTAGCCGCCGATGGACTCATATTTCGCCACGAACTTCTCAATACAGCGAATGGCTTCCGAATCGACGCCCGTCGAGCCAGCGACAGCTTCCGAAGCCGACGTCTGATGGGCACCCGCCAGGGCGCACACCAAGGCAATTGACAGAACCGAGACACGCCCCCCATGGCCACAAAAACGCAACCTCCGCTCCACTTGCAGTGCCGTCCTCTGATCCATTCGCTACCTCATCTGCTCAAACATCCGCCTCATCATCCCTCGAATCATCCACGGAACCAACGACGACCTCCGGCCAAACCGCTCCAGAATACACAACGAGCAATCCTACGCCCAATATTCCGCCACAAAGGCTCCGCCATGAAGCACGCGGTCAGTAAAGAAATTCTGCTGTCACTCTCGTGATTTATGGCTAGAATTCTGCCATCCACAGGAGTCGAGACCATGACGTTCATGCTCAAGCAGATCTTCTCGCTTTTTAAACTTCTGAACTCCGACACTGGTCACAATCAAATCGCTGCCGGTGTCGCCTGCGGCCTGATCCTGGGTTTTGCGCCGGTCTTCTCCCTGCAAACGGTACTCGTCATCTTTTTGCTCTTTTTCTTCCGCATTCAGATCGGTGCCGCGACCGTGACCGCATTCTTCTTTAAGCTCATCGCCTGGGCATTGGATCCGGTGAGCAACTCAGTCGGCATGGCCGTACTTGAAATGGAATCTCTTCGCCCGCTTTTCGAAACCCTGTACAATATGCCGATCGTGCCGCTCACTCGCTTCTACAACAGCTTAGTGATGGGCGCGGGGCTCGTCTCCATCGCTTTGGCACCGGTTCTGTTCTTCGTCTCCAAGGCTTTGATTATCAAGTACCGTGTCACCGTCGTGGCCCGCTTCAAGAGCACGAAGTTCTTTAAAGCCATGAAGGCCACGTCCTTCTACAAGTGGTACGCCAAATACGACGAACTTTACGGTTAAGAGGGAGATGCGACAATGACGGACACCAACACCACCAAGACTCCCACAGCTGCCACAAAAAAAGGCCCGAAGAAAAAGGGACCGATTCGCATTGAGGCGATCGTCCCTTTCGGAATCGTCGTCGCGCTGATTTGGGTTTATTTCGCAATATTCTTCGACGGCCATGTTCGCCGTGCGATTGAGTTCGGCGGCACGTTCGCAAACGGCGCAGAAGTGAATGTCGGCTCCGTGAAGACCAGCTTTTTGGGCGCGTCTTTAGAAATTTCTGACATCCAAGTGACCGACGTAGATGAGCCGGCAAAAAATAAAATTCAGATCGGAACGATCCGATGGAAAATGCTCTGGGACGCACTCCTTCGCGGCAAAGTCGCCATTCAAGACGCAAGCATTCTGGACATCGGCATCAGCACCGCACGCAAACGCCCGGGGCGCGTACTCCCGAAACCGCCGCCCGGAACGCAATCCGGTTCGGAGAAATTGCGCGAGGCCGCGCTCGATCAGGCGCAGAAGCAATTTGAAGGCAACGTGCTCGGGGACGTCGCTGCCATGCTCGGCGGCGTCGACCCGAAGGAACAGTTGAAAAACATCGAAGGACAACTCACCTCCGTTCTACGCACCAAAGAACTCCAAGAGGAGCTCAAGAAAAAAGAACAGGAGTGGAAGGAGCGCCTAGCGAGCCTTCCGCAATCGAAGGACCTCAAGGACATCGAAACCCGCATCAAGTCAGTGAAGCTCGATGGTTTCAAGGGACCGCTCGAAGTCCAGCAAAGCATCAAGGAACTCGATGCCATCCGTCGCGATGTCGATACAAAAGTCAAAGCCGTCGACAGCACCGCCAAGACGCTGAATTCGGACGTGAACACCTACTCAAAAACGATCTCTGACCTCAATGAGATGGTGAAAAAGGATATCGACGACATCGAAAAACGCCTTCAGATCCCCAAGCTCGACGTGAAGAACCTCGCCGGCAATTTGTTCGGCGATATGTTCCTGACGAAGGTGAAGCAGGCCAAGCACTATATGGAAAA
>JAMPXM010000133.1 GCA_023701225.1 Pseudobdellovibrionaceae bacterium
CTTGAATCTTCACGATGATCGCCCCTCTTCGGCATCATCATCATCTTCTTCTGGCTCGGATGGAATAGGCGGGACGTTTTGAAATTTGAATTGCTCCGTTGCGCGCCGAAACGTCGGTTGTCCACGTCCGATCTCGGGAGGCGTGAGCGGTGGCTGTGGGCTTCCTCGCACGCCACAGCCGGTGAGACTCAATACCATCAGAATCACCAGCCCGAGTCTATTCGATAAATGCGCGCTATTCATCACCGGCACCTTTTAAGAACTCTTCGACGACTTCTCTTTGCTTACACAATTCAACGTCGAGTGAATAGCTTTTCTTCGCTCGTGGACTCAAGCTCTGACAAAGCTGCACGTACTTAGCGGCCGCGGCTCGGTCCGTCGCACCGGCCGAAACCGACACTTTCCATTTCCAAAAGTGAACCTCTGGATACTCGGGCTGCGCGGCCTCCCACGAATTGATCAGGGCGCGCGCCTTTTTCATGTCGCGCTTGCGCAGTCCATCTTTGATTTTCATGCTTTGCAGAAAACGATCGACGGGCGCGGTTTCCACGTCAACAAGAGCCAGAAGCTCAGACACTTTTTCGCCATGACCGGCGCAATCAGCGACTTGTAACTTCAGCAAACGGACTTCGGCGGAGGTCGGATTGAAAGTTTCCGCCTGCTCTGCGACTGCTCCGGCGAGATCACACTCGGCAAGAAGCAAGTGCACTCGCGCGAGTGCTTTTAAAACGCTGACGTTGCCGTCCTCGACTCGTAATGCCGCTTGATAATTTTCAACCGCTTCTCTCGGCTTTTGCGTGACCAACGACTCGGCCAACGAAAATAGAGTTTGCCCTTTTTCGGTGTAAAAAAGTCCGCTCAATTCATCGAGAGCCTTGACCATCTCTTTGTAACCCGCGCTCGCCCTCGCTTCTTTGCGCAATCCGCGAATCAAGACCTGGCTCGCCTGGATGCGATCGCGCTGAAGTGTGAGGTTGCGTGCTTTCTCAATGAGGTCTTTATAAGTTTCCATTTGAGGGCGGGCTGAGGCGCCCTTGCCGACGGCATCGGTCGTGGGCGAGACTCGGGGTTCGGGTGTTCCGCGCGCTTCGCTTGCTAAAAATGCGAAAAGCGCCAACAGGATGATGAGCGAATTCAGCCGGCGTACCCGCATTCATGCACCTCCCTACAGAGGAACATGAGAATGCCTCGAGGCTTGGGGCGGCGTCAAACCGCCCTGCGGATATTTAAGGCTCTTTGCTATAAGACGAAATGAGAACCTGTCGTGGCTTACTGCCGTTGACGGGCCCCACGACTCCTTCGCGCTCAAACAATTCGATCATGCGCGCCGCGCGTGGATACCCCAAACGGAATCGACGCTGCAGCAGACTTGCGCTGACTTCTTTTTGCGAGGAAACCCAGGAGAGAACTTCGTCATATTTTTCGTCATATTCACTCTCGTCGCCCTCTCCGCCATCAGCGAAGTCGCCTCCCGACTCCCCTGCGGCGTCGCCTCCGAACTCAAAGCCACCGCCGGTTCCTTCCAAGGCTTTCATCGCGACCGGGTCAAACGCGGGCGCACCCTGTTCTGCCCATGCCTCCATGACCATGGCGATTTCAGGTTCCGAAATCCAAGGACCATGATGACGCTGCGGTTTGGCTACGCCGGGAGCCAAGAACAGCATGTCACCTTGTGCCAGCAATCGCTCCGCCCCCGCATCATCGAGGATTATGCGTGAGTCCATTTTACTGGCGACCTTGAAGCTGATACGTCCAGGAATGTTGGTTTTGATGAGGCCCGTGACGACGTCTTTCCGCGGACTCTGCATCGCCAAAATCAAGTGAATGCCGCACGCGCGCGCCATTTGCGCCAAACGGACCACCGCGCTTTCGACGTTTTGCTTGTCGACGGCCATGAGGTCGCCGAACTCTTCGACAACGATGACGATATAGGGCTGCGCCGTATAGTAATATTGGTCGGGCTTACGGTTTTCATTCTCAGCCGCTTCGTTCGCTTTCTCGTGCTGCTCCAGCTGTTCCTTCGTGAATTTTTCGCAAATCTCGTTGAACTGCTCGATACCACGGGCGCCGAACTTGGACATCGAACGATAGCGCTTGTCCATCTCACGAATCGCCCACTTCAATGCTGTCACCGCTTTACGGGCCTCGCGGATCGGCGGCATTAAGAGGTGAGGAACCTGGCTGAACGCGGCGAGATCGACTTGCTTCGGATCCACGAGAATCAAGCGCAATGTTTTTGGTGAATGGCGGAACAACAAACCGGTGATCGCACCGACGACGAATACGGATTTGCCGGATCCAGTCGTTCCCGCGACCAAGAGATGCGGCATCTTCCGCAGGTCGACAACCTTCGTTTCACCATCCGCCTGACGCCCCAGCGCGAGAGGCAATTTCATCTTGTCGGACCAGAATCCTTCGTGAGCCAAAATGTCTTTGAGATACACGGTTTCACGATGCGAGTTCGATGTCTCAATGCCGACAACGTCTCGACCGGGAATCGGTGCGATGATCCGTACGGATTCGCTGGAAAGCGCCAAGGACAAATCATCGGCCAATTCCGTGATCTTGCTGATTTTGACATCGGCCGACGGCTTAAACTCGTACATCGTCACGGCTGGACCCGGCTTCGCGCCGCGAACCTCGCCACGCACCGCGAACTGCGCCAACTTATCGACCAATATCTCGGATTTCCGGAGAATTTCGCGCTCATCGACGCGCGTGCGGCTGGCGGGCGGATCCTCGAGTACGGAAATATCGGGGAGCTTCCAATTTTCCACACGCCGATCGATTTTGGCTTTCATCTTCACGCGACGGCGCGGCACGTTTTCCGGCGTGGATGTGGCCAAGGGCGCGCTCTCTTGTTCACTGTCTTCGTCCATTTCGTCGTCATTCTCATTTCCGTTGGACTCCGAAGAACTACCCCAGTTCAGAAGTTGAGCGGCGCGACCCCGGAGTTTCGTGTCACGAACACCTTCGCCGCCCGCATCCTCCGCTGACGACTGTGCCGCGCTTTTCTCGGTGCGTGCAGCGCCGAAGATCGGGAAACGAGCTTTCCGTTCTTCCGTTTGGATCCCTGATAGACCTTGAATGCGCGCGCCTGAAGCGCCTGCAGCCACGGCCGTCGGGGGCGCGAACAACTGTTGCACCACTGACCACACCGTCTTCATTTTCAACCGCGCACCGGTTTCGCGCACCCCCAGCTGGAGCGACTGCAAGAGCTCACGCAGAGAACGTTCCGTATAGAACACCAAAAGCACGAGAGAGAGGCTCCAAAGGATCACAGACACCCCGAGCCGATTGAACACAGCCACCAATCCCTTGCTGACCGCAACGCCGATCAGACCACCCAAGGGTACGTGATTGCCGAAAACTTTCGTTTCCGGAAAGTAAAGCGCCAACAAGCTGGAAAGCGTGACCAGGAGCAGGCCCGCCCACAAGGCTCTCGCGCCAGTGAAGGTCATCGGTTTATTTTTGAATGTGCTCCATGCCATGCGGCCGGACGCGGCGACCAAAAGCCACGCCACAATCCCCCAGAGCTGATACAGAATATCCGCTAAAAAACTGCCGAAGTAGCCGCAGTAGTTGCGGACTTCCAGTCCGGTACCGATCGAATTGAAGGAAGGATCCGTGGCCCGAAAGCTGACCAGCGCGAGCGCTAAAAACACGCTCACCGAAACCCAGATAATGCCAACAATGTCGCGACGAAAACGCTGAAAAAAAACACTCATACAAACAGTGTAGAAGAGCGTTAAATCCGCGCCTAGTCTGGCTTTTCCGCTCTTGACTTTGGTCCTCTCGATTCTTAGATTGCCTCCCCCGAGCCCTACTCCCCGACTCCACAGCGCGCCATGGGCACAGCGGCAAAAAATTCCCCAGGCGGAAGTACGGCCCACCCTCCGCCGAGGGCCGTGAAAACGAAAGAGCGATGATCAAGATCAACGAGATTTTTTATAGCATCCAGGGTGAATCCTCATACGTGGGCTTCCCTACGGTGTTCGTGCGCACATCGGGGTGCAATTTGCGTTGTGGATACTGCGATACAACGTATGCCTATTACGCAGGTCAAATGATGACGGCCGAACAGATTCTAGTCGAAGTCAAAAAACACGCGACACCTTACGTGTGCGTGACCGGCGGCGAACCCCTTGTACAAGATGAGATCTTCCCGCTCATGACTCAACTGTGCGATCTCGGGTACAAGGTCTCGGTCGAAACCAGCGGCTCGATCGACTGCGCCCGGGTCGATACGCGCGTGAAAAAGATCATCGATGTCAAAACTCCGGGAAGCGGAGAATGCGGCTCCTTTGCCGCGGCCAATTTGAAATTCGTCGATGTCAATACGGAATTTAAATTCGTGATTTGCTCCGAGGAAGATTTCGCTTGGTCAGAAAATTTCGCGCGCGAACACGATCTTTTCTCTCGCAGCAATGTGTTATTCAGCCCCGCATTCGGACGCGTCGACGAAAAATGGCTTGCTAAAAAAATTCTTTCAGAAAACTCATCTGCGCGCTTGCAACTCCAGCTTCATAAGTATATTTGGTCTCCCCACAGTCGAGGCGTATGATTCCGTTTGCGACGCCCGCCGGCCACCAAAGGCAGGCGAGTCGAAATCGGTTTTCGTCCGAGAGGTTTCATCGACTGTTTTCGCTATAGTTTTTAATAGGATTCATTCTAGCTACAGCTTGTAATCGGTGAGGGGTATGACACCAAGTCTGAACCATTCAGATAATTTGTTCGTCGCGAATCTCCAGTCCGTCAGCCTTGAGAAGCTGGTTAAAAGTAAGTTGGAAGTTTTGTTCCAACAGCAGAAAGAAGCCCAGGTCGAATTGAACGGCTTGTATAACATCGTCATCGAGCAGGTCGAGAAGCCCCTGATCGAGCTGGCGTTGCTGTCGAACAACGGCAACCAGGTGAAGACCGCCCAAGTTTTGGGAATCAACCGCAATACTCTGAAGAAAAAGATCGACGCGTATAAGATCCGCGTTCGTCGAGCAAACTGAGCGCGCACGCGATCAGCGCGTTTATTTCTTTCCACTCCAGCTGAACATCGGCGGGTCACCTGGCTCTCGCACCGCGTACGGGCCCGCAAATCTTTTGAGTCTCTCGTCCGGTCCGAAAATTCGTGTCTGCGGCACGCAGACATCTGGATCTCCGTTCCGAGATGAGGGATGATATCCGCGATCTTCTCTCCTGCAGAGGTTTTGGGGGCCTTCTATGGCAATGCGTGTTCCACCACACAATTTAGACGCCGAGATGTCCGTTCTCGGTGGACTGATGGTGGACCCCTACGCGTGGAACGAGATCGCGGGAGTCATTTCCGAGGACGATTTTTACAAGCACTCACATCGTCGTGTTTATGCCGCGATTCAAGATCTCGCGACTCGAGCGCAGCCGGTGGACATCATTACGGTGTCCAACCTCCTGAATGATCGTAAAGAGCTGGAACTTATCGGTGGTGCCGCTACTCTCGCTGATATCATGAATGCCACGCCGACAGCCGCCCACATTGGCACGTATGCGCAGATCGTCCACGAAAAGGCACTGCTGAGGACGTTGATCCATCTCAGCGGGGAGATGGTCGAAAAGGCCTTCAATGAGTCCTATACGGACGTAGAATCCTTTCTGGACGAGGTTGAGGGCAAGATTTTCAGTCTTGCAGACAAGAAAAAGCAAAGCGGCCTGACGGGCGCGGCCGAGTTAATTAAGACGAGTATTGATCGACTCACCGAGCTCTCGAGCCGAAACGCAGAGTTCACGGGTATTCCAAGTGGTTTCAAAGCTCTGGATAAAATGACCTCGGGCTTCCAGCCGGGCGAACTTTCGATCATTGCGGCTCGCCCCTCGATGGGTAAAACAGCGTTCAGTCTGAATATCGTTCAGCACGCCGCCATCCATAACAACAAATGCGTCGCCTATTTCTCGGTCGAAATGGCCAAAGAACAGATGATGATGCGTATGTTGGCCAGCGAGGCTCGGGTGAATCTCAGCGACCTCCGCGTGGGCAGCGTCAATGACGGTGCTTGGCCTAGATTGATCGATAAAGCCGCGAAAATGGCCGAGGCGAAGATCTTTATCGATGACACGTCCAGTATCAGCCCGTTTGAAGTTCGGGCCAAATGCCGTCGTCTCCAAGCCCAACACGGTCTGGATATGATCGTGATCGACTATTTGCAGTTGATGGACCTGAAATCCAAGGTCGAGTCCCGCGAACGCATGATTTCCGAAATCTCACGGACACTCAAAGCGATCGCCAAGGAATTACGCGTCCCCGTGATCGCGCTCGCACAGCTCAACCGTGGCGTCGAAGGCCGCTCCGACCGTCGCCCGATGCTTTCTGACCTGCGTGAATCCGGCTCGATCGAACAAGATGCCGACGTGATCATGATGCTTTACCGCGAAGACTACTACGATCGCGACAATCCGGAGATCCGGGGACTTTCCGAGGTGATCGTGGGTAAGCAGCGTAACGGTCCTACCGGTACCGTGAAGCTCAGATGGGAATCCAGCATTGGTCGCTTCTCGAACCTAGAAGAAGGCGGTGCCGAGCATCCGCTTCCGCCTCCTCCGCCCACTCCGCTTCATATGGGCAAGCCGCGCAATATGGCCCCTGGGGCCAATACCTAGACCGCTCGCTTTCACACGCCTAGAATGTCGGGTCCAGAACTGGGCTTGAGTCTTCAAAATCCATTGAGACCAGCCTAACCGCTTGCTCAAATCAGGTTGTCATTCAATCAAAGGGATTCGAACCGCCTGGCGTTTTCAACAAACGTCCGACAGGATTCGAGCGACGCAGGCTTGACCCAAGGAGGGGGGGAAAGTGGGCGAACAGTTACTTATGGAGTTGATCGCAGCGACAGGCCTACCGCAAGAGCTGGTGACCAGCGAACTCAACGCGCTCATAAAAAAAGCGGGTCTGGATCCAGCCCGCCTTTCCCTTGAAGACATTCGCCTCATTCTTGCCGAGTACGTTCAGGATGTACTCTTGGCGGCGAAAACAGAATTCGCATCCGCCGCCAACGAATAAGACTTAGCGCTCCACCGAAACTGTGACTTCGGCCTCGAGGCCTTCGCCGAGTTTCACGATCGCTTTATGCTGACCGAGCATTTTAATCGGCTCAGCCAAAACGATGTCACGACGATCGATCGAAAAGCCTGCTTTTTCGAATTCGTTGCTCAAATCGTTCGTCGTCACGGTGCCGAACAACTTGTCGGATTCGCCCGCAGCCGCTTTCACGGTGAGTTGCACGCCCTGCAATTTCTTGATGAGTTCTTGGCGCTCGGCAACGGCTTTCTTTTTCTTCACTTCCGCGACGGCGCGAAGATGTTCGAATTCTTTCACGCGCTTTTCCGTCGCCTCCGAAGCCAAAAGGCGCGGAAACAAGTAGTTGCGTGCGAAACCAGACGACACGTTCACGAGATCACCAACTTTGCCGAGGTTTTTCACGTCTTTTTGCAAAATGACTTTCATCGCTCTCCCCAATCTAAAAAGTTCAAATACTCTTTTTAATTTCTGTCGTTTTCTTCGCCAGACGCGTGCGGAATTCCATCCAGAAATCCGCAAAGCCCAGCAACGCCACCAGCAAGAACAACTGGAAGGCGATCATGATGTACCAAAAACCTTGCCACAACGGGCTCAAACGAATCGTCCGGAAAAAGCTCGCGACGACAGCCAAGCCCTGCAGGAAATAAATCACCACCAAGGCATTGAGAGCGTTGAGCGAGACAATCTCCCACAGCGGACGACCATGTTGCAAAAAGGCCCCGAGAATCGCCGCCATCGTGATCCAAACGAAAACGTCAGGAACACGGAAGTTCGACAAGCTCATCGCCATACGCTCTGGTTGCGGAAGACGAAACCACACGTACCCACGCCGCTCCCAAATCAAACTTGCCGCCAACGCCAGCGTCAGCATGACGAGCGCGACAGAGGGGGTTTGCTGGACCAGAGTGTCGACGTTGACGGTGACTTGCGGATTCACCACAACCATCTGCGCCACCCACTCGTTGACTTGCGTTTTGAGCAAGCCCGTCAAATCCGCTTTCGTTTGGTGCAACCAAATCGCCAATGTCGCCGCGCCAACTCCCGTCGCCATGGCGATCGCAAGCAATCCAGATGTGAACACCGTGCCCGCGTGCCCTTCCAGTTCCGCATACGAGCCGACCAGGATCGCCATCAACGCAAATGCGAGCGCGAACGGAGCGAGCTGAGCGGAATAAAGCGCGATGGCAACGGCTCCATGGCCGAGCCAAAACAGGCTACGACCATACGTACGTCTCGCGAGGCGCATTGGCAATGCGCCCATCACGAGCGTCAGGACAGTCAAAATGACGCCGCTCACGAGCAAAATCATGAATTTCACAAACGAAGGTTTCAGCACGAGATGTCTTAACCTTCTTCGCCGTCATCGCCCATGGCGTCGTCACCACCGCGATCACCGCGACGGAAACCACCACCATCGTCACGACGGAATCCGCCTTCTTCACGGCGAGGTCCGCGCGCACCTTGAGCGGCACGACGGGCTTGGAATTTGGCTTCACGCTCGCGTTCGCGCGCGGCGCTGTCTGCCAACGCTTTCTTGAAATTTTCAAGATGCGTCGACAGATCCGTACCTTCTTCCAAGCGTGTGTGCATGTAGCGAACAACGCGGTCATTGATGCGCATGGTGCGCTCCAGCTCCGCGATCGCCTCTGGCTTTGCCTGAAAAGTGGTGTGGAAATAGACGGCTTTTTTCAAGCCATCGATCGGATTGGAGAGCGTGCGCTTACCCCAAGTGTCGAGGTGCTTCACTTCACCCGCGAAGCTCTCGATGATCGTCTTGTTGCGGCGGAACAGAGCTTTTTGCTCTTCTTCACTGGAATCGGGATGCATGATGACGACGCCCTCATAAGGACGCAAGTTCACGCGTTCAGACAACTGCATTGAACATCCTTTCGGTTCAACAGCCCCAAAGCCTAGCTTTGGAGCAAGGATTATGACTCGGCAAAAACTCCGTAGGGTCTAC
>JAMPXM010000134.1 GCA_023701225.1 Pseudobdellovibrionaceae bacterium
CGTCCGGGAGCTCCGGGGCGGAAATATCGTAAGGATTGGCGCGTCCGTTGTCGGGAACTGAGAACCCGCGGCTCCAGTCCGGCTGCGCAGCCATGGCGAGCGGGAATGCCGAGACTTGCGTCGGTGTGATCGTCAGTGTGATCGTCAGTGTGATCGTCAGTGTGAGCATCTGAACGCAAAGAAACAGCGCGGCCATGCGTGCGAGACATCGGTCCATGATCCCCCCATTCGGAATGATCGTAGGCCGACTTTCCCGGGAGTTTCAATCCTGCACTGAGGCGAATGACGATTGTCGACGATGGTTGTCATAGACGTGTGGGTGTGGCACGGTCATGTCCGTGAACGAAGACACTCCTTTACTCTACGATCAGCTGGGTGGCGAAACGGGCTTGCGCCGCTTGGTCGATCGATTTTATCACCACATGTCGATACGACCCGAGTCGGCTGGAATTCGGCGGATGCACCCCGACGACATTTCCATCTCCGCGCAGAAACTCTATGAGTTCCTCTCCGGTTGGAGCGGCGGACCGCCTCTGTTCACGGAAAAGTACGGCCATCCGCGATTGCGCGCGCGCCATCTGCCCTTCTCGATCGGCAAAGTCGAGCGCGATCAATGGATGATCTGCATGCTGCTCGCGGTGGAAGACGTCGCTATCGCGGAGCCGCTCAAGAGCGAATTGCTCGACGCGTTTCTCAGAATCGCGGACCATATGCGAAATCTTCCCGAGCCGCCCAAGGCGTGATCCCGAGATCGCCTCTTCATTCGTTCAATTTTGATTACTCAAACGTGGTTCTTTGATCATCTTTTCGGCTTCCGCTGTGGAAGTTTGGGTGCTTTTTGTAAGATGGTCTCCGCGCAGCCGTTCCATTTGAACGTCGCATCGGAGTCCCTCATGGAAATCGAAAACAGCACGAACCGAGGATTTTCGCGTCGCCCGCTTGAGAATTGGATCGGGCAAGATGAGGATCGATTGTTTCATGTCGACCAAGCGGAGTTTCCGCCTCCGCACGTGCATCCCGACAATCCTCCGGAAGAGCCGCATGATGCGGGAGCCGCGCGCGAAAAGCTCTTGCCGGTCGATGTGCCGCCACCGGCAACACGTGTGGAGGGCACGTCAGACAATAGTTCAGACAATAATGCAGAGAAGCTGCGCGTGCTCGACGACTTCGGCGGTCGTATCATGAGTCTCGACGAAGAGGATTTCGGGGATTGGATGAGGCGCGCGAATGTTTATTGGCATCGCCTGATGCAGGCCTTTGCCGACGAAGATCGCCAGACGCACCAACATCTGGCGGAGATTCATCGGTTGATCCAGTACAATCCCAGCTTTCGCCTTCAAGACACTCGGCGACGCGTGATTGATCTGGTCTTAGCGATGCGCGAACGTTTCAATGATCGGTTGGGTCGGCATGAGACATTGGATCCTCATGACTACGCGGTATCGACCGCGGGCTCGCAGGGCGAACAGGGGCCGCCAGCCTACAGTGTTCGATTGTCGCATCCTGTGCCGGCAAGAGTGGGCCCGGCCGTCGCCGACGGGTCGAATCGAGGTTTTATTGGTAAGGGTTAGGACCCGATCAATCGAATCATGAGATCGAATCGTGAGAAGATGGGTGCATTCTGATTTTGAGACGTGTTTGAAGAAGAAATCCGCCAGGACCTGAAATTTCGGCCTTTGCTATGTCGATTGGCCTTGTGTTGGCTCGCACTTCTTCCGTTAGACCAAGGGACAGGAGGGCGTATCACTTATGCCGAAATCCATGCCGAAATCCAAGGTCTCCAAAGCAAAAGTTGTCAAAGCGAAAGCCCCAAAAGCGAAATCGACTCCGGTGCAGAAGCAGAAATCCAAGGTGATTTTAGCGAAAACGTCGAAGTTGCAGTCAAAAGCTAAAGCCAAGGTGAAGGCAGCTCCTCAAGGCCGCGTGGCGAAAAAGCTCGTTTCTAAGCCCGGTCGGCCAACGGCCAGCCCGGCCAGCTTCATGAGAAGGTTATTGGAAGAAAGAAAGCGGCAACGCGAAGAGCTTCAGCAGAAGCAACAAGCTTCAGGACCCCGCGAAGATCAGCGGGAGAATCACCTACGTCACGTTTCCTTTTCGCGCTTCGCCGGCCCTCGTCGTCGCGCGGCCTGAGGAAGAAAAAAGGGACCTGGTCAAGAGACGGGTCCCTTTCTCGTTTTTGATTCGTCGTTATTTCGTCGTGGTGATGGTGCCGCAGGCGATACGGTCGCCCGAGTTACCACTTGGCTGCGATTTCAAATCATCCGCTTTCATATGCACGATGATCGCGCGTCCGATGAAGCCGGTCGCGTTGTCTCCGAGTTTTGTATTCGGCAATGTCAGATCGAGCTTGGCTTTGCCTTTAGAGTCAGCGGTGAGATTGCCAAGATCGCCGGCATGCTTTTCATGAGCTCCAGGAGCACCATGTGGCGCTTGCGTCGGGTTGAAGTGGGCGCCAGCGGACGAGAACTTCGGGTCACTGCAGTCGCCATTTTCATGAATGTGAATGCCGTGTTTGCTTTTAGGCGCGAAACCCGCGAACTCGCCTGTCACCTTCACGCCCTCGGATGTTTGCTGGAACTGAACGGTGCCAGCGACTTTCTGGCCAGGAGCTGCCTGCAATGTCGTCTGGGCTTGCTCAGCGAGCGGCGCGGTTTGCGTTGCCGCGGTGCTTGCGGTTGAGCCGTCGGCTCCGTTATTGGTGGATGCGCAAGCAGCGAGTGTCAAAGCCGAAAGCAAAAGTGCGGTCTTGCGGGACATGGACAAAGCGGTCATCTGTTCTCCTCCTCAGGATTGAGAATGCGTTCTCAGGAAGCTGATCGTATCGATGAATGATGAGCTAAATCAAAGATTACGTACGCTTTGACCGTGCGCGTGCAGAAGTTGGGCTTGAACGCTTCCACCCAAACAAGATCAACCGTCTCAGTTTGAGGCGGCGATCTTGGTCTTGGCCCGGATCGATTTCTGAACGGGCTGTTCCGTCGACGGAGTGGCTGGTTGGACGGAAGCCGGCATACGCGAGGTATTCGGCGTTTTCTTCACAGTGCGTTTGGCGATCGCCTTGGATGACGTAGAACCCGCGATTTTAGCTTTCTTATGGATGGCGGGCTTTGCGGCTGGTTTTCCGATCGAGGCGATCATCCGGGTGGGCTGTGTCTTCGGTGTGGGTGCGCGTTTGAGAGGCTTATATACCGTATTGGCGGTTGCCGCTTGCAGTTCAACCACTTGCATTTGATCCAGAGCCATATCGCTGCCGTATTTTTTACGGGCAATGGCTTCTCGGCGCTGCATCTGTTCTTCGCCGCGGAGATAGACGATGTCAGGGCGTCGTGCGGGACGCACGATTTTGACTTGCGGGCCAGTCCGGCGGACTTGCATTTCCATTTCCATGGCTTCGTCTTGGGCCTGTGCGACCGAGCAAATGACAAAAACCATCACGAAGCCTTGAACCCAACCCACCGAACGCCGCCAAGAGTTACCGACGCTTTTCACAAAACCCCCCGAGACCAATCACGTACTGTGCGGGACACCCCTCCTATTCTACCCGGAACCTGGACTCCATACCAAGGTCCAGTCGAATGATCGCAAAACAAGCCATTCCACCGGGATAGCCCTCGTAAAATCGACCTAAAAACCGGTAAAAAACAAGGCTCCTGAAGTGTCGAAATTTTTGGCGGTCGGGCGAAGTT
The DNA here is from genome assembly GCA_023701225.1 of Pseudobdellovibrionaceae bacterium. Taxonomy (GTDB): domain Bacteria; phylum Bdellovibrionota; class Bdellovibrionia; order Bdellovibrionales; family JAMPXM01; genus JAMPXM01. Next base: position 3,687 of record JAMPXM010000134.1, read on the forward strand.
GGCCTGGCCAGTGTTTCTGGCCAGGCCGACTTCGCCCGTGGCGTCCGCGTCTCTTCCCTGATACAACCCCAGGCATGGCGATTCTCATCAGTGCTCACGGCCTTAGTAAGTCTTTCGCGCATCGACCGTTGTTTTCGAATATTCAATTCGGCATCGAATCCGGAGAACGCATCGGCCTGATCGGTCCGAACGGCGCCGGCAAATCGACGCTTTTGAAGATCATCGCCGGGCACGCCGAAGCGGACGCCGGCACACTCGCTCCCCAGAGAGGGTTGCGCGTGGGCTACTTGGAGCAAACCCCGCGCTTCGATTCCGAAGCGACAGTCGAAGATATCGTCTTGGAAGGGCTTTCGGATCGGGACGACTGGGTCCAGGTCTCGCGAGCGCATGAAATCATGGCGCGTCTTTCGCTCCTGGAGCCGACGCGTTCCATTCAGTCGCTTTCCGGAGGCTGGAAAAAACGCGTCGCTCTGGCGCGCGAACTGGCGCGCGAACCGGATCTTTTACTACTGGACGAGCCGACCAACCATCTCGATATCGAAAGCATTCTCTGGTTGGAAGACTTTCTTGCGGAGTCTCGCTTTGCCACGCTGACCATCACGCATGATCGCTTGTTTCTAGCGAATGTCTCGACACGCATTTTGGAACTGGATCGTCGGAACCCGCAAGGCTTGCTGAGTATCGCCGGAGGCTACACGGATTATCTGGAGGCCAAAGAGCAATTGATGTCCGCGCAAGAAGGGCAAGAGCAAAAACTGCGCAACACCCTCCGTCGGGAAACCGAATGGTTGCGGCGCGGAGCGAAGGCTCGTCAAACAAAACAGAAGGGACGCATCCAGGCGGCGGAAGTCTTACGCGAAACCGTGGGCGATCTGGAGACACGCAATAAGAAAGCGGTGGTGGATCTTGATTTCGTATCCATGGATCGGAGTCCCAAAAAATTGATCGAGGCCGTTGGAATTTCAAAGTCCTATGAGGGTCGGTTGGTTCTTCCGGTTATGGATCTCTTAGTGACCCCCCGGAGCCGCATTGGCCTCTTGGGTCCTAATGGCGCGGGCAAATCGACGTTGATTCGTCTTTTGATCGGCGAGGAGACTCCCGACACGGGCAGTGTCAAGCCGGCCGAAAAACTCGAAGTTTCCTATTTCGAACAGAATCGCGAAAGCCTCGATCCGAAGCTCAGTGTCCTGCGCACGGTTTGCCCCGAAGGCGACTATGTTGATTTCGCGGGTCGCAAACTCCATGTGCGCAGTTATCTCGATCGTTTTCTTTTCAGTCCGCAACAGACCGACTTGGCCGTGGAAAAACTTTCGGGCGGGGAGCAGAGCCGCCTCCTCTTGGCGCGTCTCATGCTCACGCGCGCCAACGTCCTGATTCTCGACGAGCCGACCAACGATCTCGATATGGCGACACTCGATGTGCTGCGTGAAGTGCTGACGGATTTTTCTGGCGCTGTGATTCTGGTCACACACGATCGCTATTTTCTGGATCAAGTTTCCAATCAGATCCTCGCGTTCGGGGAAGATGAGAACGGGAAAAAAGCGATCGTCCCGTTTGCGAACCTCGAACAATGGGAAAGTTGGCGTGCGCGTAGGAAAGAAGATCAAGAAGGCCGCAAGCGGGCCAAGGCCCCCTCCCAAGTCGAATCCGCCGGCCGTCGCGGGAGTTCGGAGGCCCCAGCATCGGTCGAAAAAAGCAATCGTGGACCCGCGAAAAATCTCGTGAAACTTCGCAAGGAATTCGATGCGGTTTCGGCCATGATTGAAGCCTTGGAAGGGAAGCTCGGCGAACTCGCGCGACAAGCGTCGGACCCCGCTTTTGCGAGCCAACCGGGTCGACTCATGGAGATTTCCGCTGAAATGAGTCGCATTCAAACCGACCTCGACAGCCAGTACGCGAAGTGGGAGGCGCTGGCGACCGAGCTCGGTTGACCATCGTCATGACCGACGCGCGATCAGTTCGGGTTTCAATTCGTTTTCAAATAGGAGGACGTCCGGGCGTGAAATCGCCCGAAAACGCCAATTGAGCCTTGAATGAGCGAATCTTGAGCTTGTCGCTTTGACTGTTCGGCGATTGCGACGCATGATGTGCGCCGATCATGTCTTCTCAAAACCTCGCCAATGTACCAGCCGATTTTCAGGGTCCCATCCATGGACTCAGTGGTGACCCCATCCTCCTAGCTCGCTTGCGCGAGTTGGGCTTTATTCGCGGAGAATGGGTTGTTCTCAAAGGCCGAGTTGGTTTCGGCGATCCGATTCTGGTGACGATCGGAAACATGACGGTGGCATTGCGCCGACGGGAGGCCGAGTGCGTTCTGGTGTAGTCGCGCTGGTCGGATCCCCGAACTCCGGTAAAACCACGCTCTTCAATTGGCTGACGGGGAGCCGTTTTAAAACGGTGAACTATCCAGGCGCGACCGTCGAGTATTCGCTCGGCCACTCGCAGGAGCGTTTTGGTGATCCGGTTTGGGTGATGGACACTCCGGGAACCTACAGCTTAAATCCGAAGTCGCCCGACGAGGAAGTCACACGCCGCGCGATTTTCGAACACGAAGCGCACGGTGCCGCGCGCTTGGTTGTGTCGGTGGTCGATGCCACGCAGTTGGCGCGTCATCTTTTCCTCACGCGACAGCTGATGGAATCGGGCTTTCATGTCATCGTCGCAGTGACGATGAGCGATCTCCTGGCTGAACGCGGAGAGCGTCTGGATATCCAACGTCTGGAGTCTGATCTCGGTGTTCCCGTTCTCGCGGTCGACGGCCGACTCGGAGGAGGCGTGCCTGAGCTCTTGGAGCGAGTGCGCCAACGGCTGGATCAAACGGCGTCGCAGCCAGCGCAGCCGAAGCCTCTGGCTCCTTGGGATGAGACCAAAATCGAAGAGATCTTTCATTTGAATTCGCAACTGGGGCGAGCGGTCACGGGACCGTTGACAACCTCCGGCGCGGATGGCTCGGCATCCCGCTCAGATCAAAAAGCGCCCGGAGCCGCGGCTCGTGTCCGGGGCGTGACGCAATTGTGGACTGAGCGATTGGACCGCTTTCTCCTTCATCCTGTTTTCGGATTGGTGTTTTTCTTTTTGATCATGGGTACGCTGTTTTCTGGCATTTTCTGGGCAGCCGCGCCACTCATGGATGCCGTGGACCAGGCATTCAGCTTCGTCGGCGAATCGATTTTAGCGACGTCGCCCGAGAGTCTTTGGGCGCAGCTGTTGTCCAACGGCGTGATCGCAAGCTTAGCGGCCGTGCTGGTGTTCGTTCCGCAGATTTTCATTTTATTTGTCGGTATCGCGTTTTTGGAAGACTCTGGCTATCTGGCTCGTTCGGCGACGCTCATCGATAAGCCGTTGTCGCTCCTTGGGCTGGGAGGGCGTTCCTTCGTCCCTCTTCTGTCCGGGTATGCGTGTGCCGTGCCGGCGATGATGGCGGCGCGGACGATCAATTCGCCCCGTGAGCGTTGGCTCACGTTATTCATTATTCCTTTGATGAGTTGTAGCGCGCGCCTTCCGGTTTATGCGCTCTTGTTGGCATTCGTGTTTCACGGAGAATCGGCGTGGAAAGGCGGAGTCGCGCTTGCGGCGATCTACCTTGCCTCGCTCTTTGTCGGCGCGATTGCGGCTGTTTTGGTCGGGCGTTTCGTAAAGACGAAGGATCGCTCGTTCTTCATGTTGGAACTTCCGGTCTATCGGCAGCCGCATTTCACGCATGTTCTTCGACAGGCGTGGACACGCACGAGCAACTACGTCAAACGTGCGGGCCCTCCGATTTTTGCGTTCGCTCTGCTCATTTGGCTGGCGACGACATTCCCGAATTACAAAATGGAAGATCCCACGGAGCGATTGAATACGAGTTTTGCCGGCCAAGTCGCCAAGCCGATCGAACCGCTCTTTGAACCGATGGGTGGCGATTGGCGGACAGGCATCGGACTGATATCCGCGTTCGCCGCGCGTGAAGTTTTCGTTTCGTCGCTCGCGATCGTGTTTCAGATCGCCGAAGGCGAGGATGATGCGACGATGCAGGACACGCTCCTCACGAAGATGCGCGAAGCGAAAGCGCCCAACGGCTATCCGTTGTTCACTCTGGCAAGCGTTCTGGGTCTAATTGTCTTTTTCATGATCGCTCTGCAATGTCTTTCGACCGTGATCGTCGCGGCGAGGGAATTTGGCGGTTGGAGAACCGCGATCGTCCAACTGGTCGTCTACAATATCGTCGCTTATGTCTTGGTCGTCGTGCTCGTTCAGGGCTTGCGCGCCATCGGCATCGCCTAAGCGGGTGAGTGGCCATGGGAAATGAATCCACCGCTAGCGCCTCAATTCCGAACTCTTCCCATGCGCTGTCGGGTCGCGAGGAAGTGTGGTTGCTCTTGCTTTTGGCCGGAGTGCAATTCACGCACATCATGGATTTCATGATCATGATGCCGCTGGGCCCGCAATTGATGCGACTGTTCGTGATCACTCCTCGTGATTTCGCGTTCTTGGTATCGACATATCAGTTTGCCGCTGGCATCTGTGGGTTCGTCGCAGCGTTCTTTGTCGACCGATTTGACCGAAAGAGGTCGTTGATATTCGCGTATATCGGATTCGCACTTGGAACGTTCGCCTGCGCGTTGGCGCCGAGCTATGCCTTCTTGCTTATGGCGCGATCTCTTGCTGGCGCGTTCGGAGGGGTGTTGGGCGCGCAAATCATGGCGATCATCGGCGACGCGATTCCGTTTTCGCGCCGAGGCCGCGCGATGGGAATCGTGATGGCCGCGTTTAGTGTTTCCAGCGTTTTCGGCGTTCCCTTTGGTCTGTATTTGGCCACAAAGTGGAATTGGCATGCGCCCTTTGTCTTTGTCGGATCGGTCGCGGCCGTGCTCGCTGCCTTGATCGTCTGGCGCGTGCGGCCGATCACGCAACATATGAGCAGTGGATTGCCCCGTCCGAGTCCCCTGGGCCTCATGTCGGGCATCGTTCACGATCGTAACCAGATGCGTGCGCTCTCGTTGATGATCTTGTTGATGTTCACGCAGTTCACTTTGATTCCGTTTTTAAGTCCCTATCTCGTGGCGAATGTCGGGTTCCGTGAGGATCAACTGCCGTGGATGTACTTCGTCGGTGGCGGGTTAACGATCTTCACTTCGCCGATCGTTGGTCGTTTGTCGGATCGCTTCGGCAAGCCGAGTGTCTTCCTGATCGCGGGTCTATTGGTCATTTTGCCTGTCTTGGTTCTGACTCATCTCGGTGTCACGCCTCTGCCGCTCGTTCTGTCGTTGACGGCGCTGTTCTTCGTTTTCAATAA
>JAMPXM010000135.1 GCA_023701225.1 Pseudobdellovibrionaceae bacterium
CCGATGGAGAAAACCGAGCTGTACAACGGCGGCTACTTTTCTGGCGCGGCTGGCGACGGCGGATATATGAACTATCAGGCCGAATACTTGAGTCATGCGGAAACATTTCGCGCGCGCTTGCAAGACGCCGAGAAACAATTGGGGCGGCAGGGCAGGCTCCTCGACTATGGATGTGCGTACGGGCACCTCGGGCATGTCGCCGCGCAGTCGGGTTGGGATGTCGTCGCCACGGACATTGCGTTTGAGGCCGTGCATCGCGCGGTTCATGAGTACGGACTGGCGGGATTCGTCAGTGATCTCGCTCAACCGCCTTTGAAAAAAGGCGCATTTGATCTTGTCACTTTGTATGATGTGATCGAACACGTGCAGGAACCGAAGAGCATTATCTCGGCTTTGAGCGGTCTTCTGACTTCAGACGGATTTTTACATGTCACGACTCCCGATGTGTCCAGTTTGAGCGCTCATGTCCTCGGACGACGATGGTATCACTTCAAGCCACGCGAACATCTGCTGTACTTCAGTCGTCGAACTTTGCGGCGGCTTTTAGAGAGTTGTGGGATGCAGGTGCGGCGCATGCGGAGCGCACCGAGCCGGATGACGATCCATGATATTCTGATCCGACTGCGACGATATTCGCAGGTGGGCGCGAATGCGATGTTGGCAATCGCGCGCTGGCTTCGCATCGAGAGGCGAGTGTTGACCATCCATATCGGCGAGATGCAGGCTTGGGCCAACCCGCGACAAGCGGTCGGTCGCCGAGCTCCACCGGCGCTTTGCCTGGGTGCACGAAAAGGTTCCGTGGTTCAGCGCTTGCTCGATGTTCTTTGCTGTCCGAGTTGTGGTGGCGATCTGCGCAGCGCGAAGAACGAAACGTTGCTGACGTGCTCGAGTTGCCCGGAAACTTTCGAAGTTCGCAACCAAATCCCGATTCTGCTCCCGAAATCGAAGCCAGCCCGTCGGTCCGCTTAAAAAGCGCGTTGCTCGCTCTCTTCAGTGCAGAATGATGGGCGAACCCGCGAGGGATTCACTTCGACTTGCGAATGGCGGCAAGGAATTCTTTGTGCTTCGGACACTTGCTGAACATGCGGGTCATATTTTCCAAATCCACGCGCAGTGCGATTTGTTTGCGTGTTTCCAGAATACTGAGCGCCAGCAAGTTGGCGCAGCCGGGAACTTTCAGCGCCATCGGTTCGACAAGGTCGACAGCCTGTTGAAAGCGGCGCATTTTCTCGTTGCCGTCGAGAGAAGATTGGCTGGTCAGTTGGACACGATTGATAAAAAAGTGCCGCGCGCTTTCAATTTGGTCTTGCAGCGGTAAACTCTTGGAGAGATGCAGGACTTTTTCAAGCAATTGGTCCGCGGCTGCGAAATCGCGGTCCTGGTCGCGGACTTTTTCCAGGCGCATGAGAATGCAGTCGCGATGTTTTTCAAACAGCGGATGTGGAATCCCGTTTTTGACCAACAAGCGGCAGAGGCGATTGACGAGAAAGTCCCGGTGGTAACCCCATTGCGGACCGTAGTCGCCGGCGGCGAATTGATCCAGAATCGGCACGGCCTTTTCCGCCCAGATTCGGTTGTCGGGAGGAACCGCAGGCAGAGCTTCGACGATTTCCTCGTAAAGGCCGTGGTTGACGTACTGAAACGGCAGGAGCTCGGGCATGGTATTGAAGTAATACAGACGGCGAATGCTGAACACGCGTCGGCCTTCGCGGAACCACTGGCGGATGGCATCGACTGTCCGTGCGGCACGGGCCTTATCCGAACGCACGTCACGACGATCATAAATCTTCACCGGAAGGATCACCCCGGTTTGCGTACTGAGAATGACGTCTGGGCGAATCTTTTCCGCCACCCAAGCGTAAACAAACGGGCCGACGTCGGGATCGGCCCAGCTAAGGAAGACCGCGCGTTCCGGCAGGCTTTCGAGCGCGAGTTTGGCGAACTGAAAGGGGAAGTCATCGTCGCGCAGGTTGTTGGTTTTCCAATTCCACGCCAGGGCCTGGAGGATCAGCGCGCTGGCGATAACGGTAATCCAGACGCGCGCGCGCTTTGGGCCCAGTGCCGGATGTTCGCGCATCCAATCCAGAGCGAATCCACTCCAAAGCGCCGCCACTCCGAACGGGACAAGATGAAACACTGCGAAGACCACCTGCGTGAGCATGTTGAATTCCAGCCGGAGGAAGAACAGCAGAATGATTGAACTGGAAACAAAGCTCGCCACCAATGCCAGGCCGATCCAGCGACCATACATGATGAAGGATCGCCAAGCGCCGATGCCGATCAACGGCGCAAACAGAGGTCCCATCTCGAGGGCGGTGCGCTTGAAGAAATCAAACGCGAACAAAAAGCCGTCGCGTGCGGTTGCCGTGGCTTGCACGGCGTCGGCGGCGTACTCCTTGCGCAGAACATAAGCGACCAAGTCTTGGAAGGAGCGCAGCGGACCTAAAAATGTGATCTCAGGACGAGCGAAGAACAGGAGAAGATACGGGGTGAGGCCGAGAACGCCGATGAGCAGGCCGATGGGTAGCGCCTTCAGTGTTTGCTTCCAGTGCGGCAGCAACAAGATTGCGAATGCACCTGAGGCGAGGCCGATGAGAGGCCAATGGTTGGTGAGGCTGAGACCGTAGACGAACCCGAATAGCCAAAAAAGGCGGCGATCGAAGCGCTCATGCAGACGGAGCGCGATCCAAAGAAGCAAAAACAAGAAAAAGGCATTGAGTGCGTACACCTCGGCGATCACGGACTGTGACCAGAGGGTGCGGGACAAAGCGAATCCAAGCCCGGCCAAGACGGCTGCCCAAGCGGATGTTCTGAGCCGAAACGCGATGAGCGTCAACAACCCGGCGGCCGCCGCCCCCGAAACGGCGCTGAACATATGTACGCGAGAAGCCACTGTGCCGAACGGCAAGTACGTGAATAGGTGACCGATCCAAACATAGAGCGGGTAACCGGGTGGATGTGGAATCCCGAGTTTGTAGGCGGAGGCAATGAACTCCCCGGCGTCTTCCATCGAAACATAACTCGGCATCGTCAAACAATAGAGAGCCAAGGCGCTCACAAAAACCGCGGCCCAGCACTTCGCCTGGAGCTCCATTCGCGCGATCGGCTGGCGCAACCACTCGCGCGTGGTCATCGCAGACGAGGCGGAAACGGGAGCTGTTGTGGGCGCTGGCGAGGATGATTTTTTTTTGCGTTTGGCCATTGGGCCTATCTTAAACTGAGCGGCGCCTCGCAAACAAACGATGCGATGGCGGCCCCGCCTTGTGTCGGGGTCGGAGCCGTTCCCCGGGTCCGTCAGTTAGATCCGTCCGCGGGAGATGCGATCGAAACGGGAGACGATTTCGAAATGCGGACTTTGGGGAAACTGGTCGACGAGCATCACGCGGGTCGCGCGGTAGCCGAGTGCGTTCAGCCGTGCGGCATCAAGGCAAAAGCTCTCCGCGAAACAGGACACGTAAACGATGTGCTCGGGTCGATCGGCCGGATTGAGGGCGATCAAGGGATTCAGGAACTCCTTGAGACCCGAGCGCGGCGGATCGACAAAAAGAAGTCGAAGCCCTTCCAAGCGTGCTTGTTTCTGGGAACGTTGGAAGTCCCCTTGGTGAATCGTAACTCGCTCACGTAAAGCCGTGTTCAGAACTCCGTGGAGATCCGTGGCTTCCAGCCCACGGCGCAGGCCTTCGCACGCCAAGGCATCCAACTCATAAGCATCGACCTCAAACCCGTCCGCGGCGAGAGGCAAAGTGAAATTCCCTGAGCCGGCCCCGAACTCCGCGGCGCGGCCTGCCGACAGGTCTTTCCACATCCCGCGCGCCGCTTGGATCAAGGCGCGGTTGGCCGTGAAACCCGGTTGCGTGAAACCACCGATTGTTGTCCAGATTTCGGCGGGAACCGCGTTGTCTCCCAGATATGTTTCGAACCAAGGTTTCAGCTGAGGTTCGCCGAGTTTGAGGCGTCCATCGTGTTCGATCAATGTTTTGCGCCGTTGTCCGATTTCAACGGCTGAGAACGCACGAAGCGCATCCAGAGTGTTGCGTTCATCCAGCAAACGCTTGACATCGACGTTGGCAAGATCCAACCAGACTCCGAACTCGCCTCGTGGCGAAACGCGCAGTCGGACCGAGCCGCGTTCCACGGGGATGTCGACGGCACGGAAGGCTTGTAGTAGGTCCTGTAGCGAGGCCGACATCTGCGCGCAGTCCCGCATATCGACGATGTGGTGCGCGTCCGTTGCGAAAAGACCCAATGCGGAACGACCATTTGTACGCTGGATGCTGAGATCCGCGCGGTCACGTAGGCCGCCGGGCGCGATGGCGCAAAACTCCACTGGCGGAAGTTCGCATGTGGTTGGGTCTTGATGCTGATGAGCGAGGAGCCATTGGCTGCGGAGGGCCGACTTTTTTTGCTCCGCCTGTCTCCAATAGGGAATATCAATCCAACTACAGCCGGAGCATTTTCCGGCAAGGACGCACTGGAGCTGAGTCAAAGAATCCGATCCCATTCCCGCGATCCAACGTCATTGCCGGAGCGAGGTCAATCTTCGAGTCGTGAGTATGGAGATTGGTGAATTTAAGTCATGCATCAGAGCGTTCAGGCGAATCCTCAGTTCTCTCGGTAACAGAGTATCTGCTCCATCGACAACCAACTGACATTCTGTCAAGACCAAGTGGTGCTTGAGCATTCACAGCCGTAGCGAAATTCGATATGAAGGCAGCGACTCTTGAGTTGTTGAAAGCAAAATCGTGTCTCTTCACTCAGAGACGGTGAACGGAGAAACGGAAATGTTCACATCCGCATCCGCCACGTTCCCTTTCACGAACCGATTCCGGTGGATGTTACGTTTCTTTTTTACACTCCTTTCGACACTTCTTTTCCTTGCTCCACCTGCCTCGGTCTTCGCACTGGATTCCGCGCAGATTTTACCAGTGGGTATTCGGAGCCCTTCCGTGCGCTTTGGCACCGTGGGCGGGATCGGACAGAAATTCACGTCTGGCGGACAGCTGCAGACCCTGAGCGACTATCATTCGATTGTGTTTGATGCCTCCACGTTGCAACAAGTTCGGCCGGAAGCACAGCGTTTGGTGAGCGTGCTCAACCAGTTCGGTCATCAGAATTTGGGCGACGCTTTGAATCTCGGCGTTTTGCGCATCGAGACCAGACCCGAAGTGCGTTATATGGCTCCGATTTTCGCTTATGGTCTCACGGAGCGATGGACGATCGCCGTCGGCCTTCCGATCATTCACTATCGCAACACCTTCTCGATGTCGAATTACGGGTCGAATGTGGCCGCGATCCAAGCCCAAGTCGGCCACAATGTCGATGCGGAACTCAATGAGGCTTTCGAGCAATTGAGCGCGAGTCTGGTGACCAGTGCCGAACACACACTCGCGGACAAAGGCTATAAGCCGCTCCGCTCGCGCAACCAGACCATTCATGGTGATTTGCAGTTGGCGGCGATTTACAAAGCGCTTGAGACTCCGAAATGGGCGTTGGCCGTAAAATCGCTTGTGAACTTGCCGACGGGACCTGCGGATGATCCGGATGACTTGGCGGACTTGAATATTTTCGGGGAGACCGCTCTCGAGGAAATCTTGATTCTCAACTATCGACTGACGTCGCGCTGGGAGCTTGCCTCGCGCCTTGCGTATCGCTGGCTTGTTCCAGACCGTGTTCAGCTGCGTGTTCCGGAAGACGCCAATGACACCCTTCCGGGCGCGCATCGCAAAGAACGCCTGTCACGCGACCGTGGTGATGTCGCGTCTTTGGGAAGTTCGTTTCGATATCGCCTCTTGCCACGATTTGGCGTCGGCGCTGGCTACGAGCTCAGCAGTCGTGAACGAGATCGGTATGGCGGGAGCCGCGGCGGTCATTACGCTTTGTTGTCGCGCCATACGGGCGGCGAAGCGGTCCGCTTTCGTGCCGGCGCGGACTACAGCACGACGGATGCTTATTTCGCCGGTTCGGCGCTTCTTCCGATGATTCTTTCTTTCGAGTTCAGCGACACCATCGCCGGACGGAACGTCGAGAGACAAACCATCCACGAACTTTGGTTGACATTGTTCTTTTAAACGAGGACGCGAGATGCGCCAGTCAAAAGTGAAAATAGGACCTTGGATCGTGCTGCTCGGATTCGCGGCTTGCGCGCCCAAAGTGGAGCCCCGGTCATTCGAGGCCGCCCGTCAAGTATTTGAAACCCGTCATGTCGATGTCGATCTGGGTTTAGGTGAAGATCAAAACGCACGTGTGATGGCCGTGCTTCCGCGATTGACGTGGTCCGGTGAGAATGTGTCATCGGCTGAAATTTTACGCGCCTCCGAACATCTGATGCGCTTAGGGCGTCGTCTCCATCGTCCACGTTTGGAAGAGACCGGCGAGCGTCTCGCTCAGTTGTTCTATCGTTCGTCAGGTACGACGACCCGCGTGAGCTTTGAAAGTTCCCCATACATGGCCGCCGCGATCGGCGAAACGGCAATGGATACGGAAAAGTATCTCGACGAGACCCGCGCGAAGCTCATTGTGGACCATAAGGTGATCGTGCAGACGTTGGCGGCGAGCCAAACTGCGTACCGGTGGCCAAAGGATCGCGTTACGGAGTCAGATGTTTTGCTGACCATAGAGCGCTATTTGCAATGGTTGCTGAAGCGTTTGACACAGCTGGGAGTGGATCGTCGTGTCGTGGACTCGATTCGTGAATCCGCGAAAAGCAAACTTGAGGTGCGCGGTCCGCAAGTGCGAAACGGATTTCAACAAATCCAACGCGCGCCAACGCTGAACGCGGCCATGCAGACGCTGGCTCAACTTCTGAAGGAATTGGAAGTGGATCTGGATCCGGCGACGCAGGCGCAGATCGAACGTGGCGCGAAATTGGGCGAGGCGTTGGACGGTATGCGCACCCCGCAAGACGCATTGTCGGTGATCATCGACATGTGGCTGATGTTGGATGCCGAGGAGCGGGAAGCGCGCTTCAGTGTCGAGTCTCCGGAATTGTATAAGTTTTTGAAGAACCGTTCCGAACGGGACCTACGGTGTTTGAAGGGCGGGTCCTGCGGACTTTTCAGCGGTTTTATTTTGACTCTCAAGAAGCACCTCGGTGTTCTGCCCGAGATCGAGGACTTCGGAGTTGAAAAATTGCGTGCGCAGTTGGACGAAGCGGCACGCAATGCACTCGTCGAAGAATTGCAAATACGCGCCGGCGCTTTCATGCCCGAGATTCCGAATCTGGTGCGCGAAGCCATCGACTTGGAATTTCAATCGACTCTGGAGTGGATGGCGTCGATTCGGGAGGATTTGCCGGGTTTCATTCGTGGCTTCGGTTCACGTTGGGCGGACCAGAAGCTGACCACCGACGGAGTCGTCGATTTGCCAGGAGTGGAAAGCGCGCGTGCCCGTGTGCGCTGGAGAGCGACAGGCCTTGAAATCACTGGGAAGCCACAGGTTTTTGAGACGGGAGCGGAGGTTTTGGGTTCATCCCTGGCTTTGGCGGCCGAGCGTCTGTCGCGTTTGCAAACCGAGGCGGCCGCGCAGGCACCTGCGAACTTGCGGTATGCGCTGATGCAAATGAATAAGCTTTTGGTGATGGGCGGCTTCCGTGGCCCGCAGCAGAAGCCGTATCCGTCTTATAGCATCGCGCTCGATCCTGCGGCCCACGTCCCAAAAGCGCAGCCCGAAACTCACCCGGAGCCGTCTGCGGACGTACATCTGAACTTGCGCTCCTTTTTGGATTCACCGTTGGCCTATGGGGTGTTGGATCAGTTCCGCATCGAAAGTGGATTCCGAGCGGTACTCCCGCCGGTGCCTGAACGGCAAGTGAGCGTACGTGCTCAAGCGGAACTCCTCAGGGGCTTGACGGGGATGATCCATTATCTGCGAGATTGGGAGACAAGCAGTTTCGACCTCGGCTTGGGGCGTGTGCGTGTCGGAGACTACGTCGAGGGCGGTCCGGCCGGTAGCATCACCGAAAAGCTGTTTCCGAAGGACATGCTTTTGGCGCTCGCGGTCGGCAACGCCGCGGTCATTTTGCAAAATATGGCGAAAGATCTCTCGCCGGTGTTTCTCGCCAATCTCCAAGGAGATTCGTCTTGGGCCAATGAATTTGATCGTGCCAAGGGCGACGGATCCACGATGGTCGGTATGGTCGATATTGTCGACGGCAAAAGACAGAGCGTGGCGCGTGCCGAAGACGTCGCACGATTCGGTTTGGCGGTGCTGGACTTTTTGGGTGCGATCGAAGGCATTCAAAAAACCTCGTCGCCGCCGCTGATCGAAGGCGTGGAGCCGCAGCGACCTTTGGATCATCTTCTGCGTCAAGCGCCGGAACTCAAACAAGTCGTGATCGGCGTAGCGAACTTTCTCGCACGCCACATGCAGGAAGAAGACGGCGGAATTCGTGCCTCTTATGACCGCGCCCGCGGTGTCTTTGTCGGACATCGACGCTTGGTGGATCAGGCTTTGGCAATCCGCATGCTGGCGCGCGCCAGCGTGGTTTTGGACGTGAAGGCGTATGGCACGGCCGCGATGGACGCGTACTTCTTCATGAATCGTCGCCTGTGGAGACCCGCGCTCGCGTTTTATATGCGAGAAGAAAACCTCGGCAAGAGCGAACGAGTGGTCGCGCCGACGCCTGACGAGGTGGTGACGGTCCTGGAATCGGTTGAAGAACTCGTGCCCCTCATGACGGATTCCAGTCGGGAGCAATGGCAAAAAATCTCTTTTTCATGGATCCAAGCATTTGAGAGTTTCTGAAGGTTTATAGGGCGTGTTTGCAATTTGGCA
>JAMPXM010000136.1 GCA_023701225.1 Pseudobdellovibrionaceae bacterium
AGGAGGGCCTCAGGTGTGAAGTCGGGGAGGTGAGTCTGGGGGGCGAGTTCGAAACTGGCGATGACCGCCGCCTCCGGCTGGATGTGTAAACGCCCCCAGCCTCGCAGCTCGAACGCCTGCTCTAAATCGACCGCGTAAGCCCGCAACGTTTCGGGCGATGCAGATTCATAAAATGCTTTTAAATTCAGATATTTACATACAGCATCGACGAGCGTTGCTGGCCGTTTTGAGCCCACTTTTGGGTGGGTTGGAGCGTCTGTCATAGACCCCTGGACCGGGAAAAAATAATAACGCCTAGCGAAATTTTTCTTGCAGAAGTTTCAGAGACCATGTAACTTCCTGCGTCATAACGCGCCGTTTCAAAATGGTACAGCGCAATACATTCAAATATCCGGAATAGATCTGAAAGCGAGGTACGTATGTCACAGATCGAAAACATTCCAATTCTTCCTAGCCCCTCCACCATTGTGGCGCCTAGCGATGACGCCCATCGCAACGCGGACTCCAAGACAATCGTATACAAGTCCGAGGTGATGCGCCAGTTGATGAAAATGATCGATCGCGTGGCTCCGTCCAACGCAACTTGCTTGATCCTCGGTGAGTCGGGGACCGGTAAAGAACTGATCGCGAAGGCGATCCATGAGCGCAGCAACCGCAAGAACCGTCCGTTCGTGGCGATCAACTGCGGCGCTTTGCGCGAAACCCTCCTCGAATCCGAACTTTTCGGTCATGAAAAGGGCTCGTTCACGGGCGCTTACACCCGTAAGATCGGTCTGGCGGAAGCGGCCAATGGCGGCACGTTGTTCTTGGATGAAATCGGTGAACTCAGCCCCGGTATCCAGGCCAAGCTTTTGCGCTTCATTCAGGAAGGCGAGATCTTCCGCGTCGGCGGCAAGGATCCGATCCAGGTCGATATCCGTTTGATCAGCGCTACGAATCGCGAACTGGACGTCGAGGTCGGCCGCGGTAACTTCCGTGAAGACCTCTACTACCGGATCAACACCATCACCCTGCATGCACCTCCGCTTCGTCGCCGTAAGGATGACATCGCGCTGCTGGTGGAGTACTTCTTGGCGCGTGGCGCGAACCGCTTCTTGAACCGCGGTCGTCAGATGTCGGAAGACGCGATGAAAATCCTGGTGAAGTACGACTGGCCGGGCAACATCCGCGAACTGCAAAACGTTTGCGAACGATTACAGATTCTCGCCGATGGCCACATGATCATGCCGGGCGATCTCCCTGAGCAAATCGTGAATCCCGAGCAGAAGATTATCGTCGACGACTACGACGCGACCGTGACTCTGTATGAACTCGAGAAGCGTTACATCTTGAAAGCGCTCAATTACTTCGAGGGCAACAAGACGCAGGCGGCGAACGCGCTCGGTATCACGATCAAGACGCTCTATAATAAACTGCATGAGTACGGTGAGTTCGAGAAGTACGCCGTGCACACCAAGCCGAAGGCTCCGGGCGCAAACCCGGCCGGCACAACGGCCTAATCCTCGCAGAACGACGCGGGCGGCCCGTTCCGGCGGGCGTCCGCTTCTTTGGCACACGATTGATGACGCTCAATTGTGAGTCTCAAATGAATCAGGGGGCTCGTGCCCCCTGAAATTCATGACAAGTTTCTGTTGTCGTTACGAACAGCGGATCAGAAGTAGCCCTCGTCGTCGCCTTCGTCCTCGTCTTCTTCCAAGTCGTCGTCATCGTCGAAGTTCTCGAGTTCGGGGTCGTTGAAGCCTTCCGACTCGGTTTCTTCATTCACTTCGTTTTCTTCGCTCATGCCGGCCATGGGTTGATCTTCGTCATCCATCGCCTCGTCCATGCCGAAGTTGCCTTGAAGCGGAGCGATGTTCTTTTCTTTTTTCTCAACGATCGCGGCTTTCGGCGCTGCGGCTTTTTTTGCCTTTGGAGCGGACGCTTTCTTGGCGGTCTTTTTCGGCGCGGCTTTTTTTGTCGCCTTCTTGGCGGCTTTTTTTGGGGCCGCTTTTTTCGTCGCCTTCTTGGCGGCTTTTTTGGGCGCAGCTTTTTTCGTGGCCTTTTTCGCCGGCTTCTTCGCTGCTTTCTTGGTCGCTTTCTTTTTCTTCGCCATTGTTCGTTCCTCTCCTGATTAACGATTCCTGATTAACGATTCCAGATTGACGAGCTCAATTTTGAATTCGAGTTTCAACAAACGAGTCGCTGGGCAGCCTCTCGCTCCACAAATCCCTACGGAACTTCAGAGCGATATGCTCGAGAAAGTCCGCCGTCCAATTGCAACAAAGGTCGAGAAAAACCGACCAACAAAATGTGACGAAAGGGCCCCCAGAACAGATGCCACTGTAAACTAAGAAATCTGGCATTGCCTAGAAAAAAAGAGGCCTACGAGACGACGTTGCGAGCGTGTCCGCGCCAGGTCAGGCAGGCCTTTTCACCCGGCTTCCATCGAATTCTTAAATCGCGTCATCGATAACGCGCGCGATTTCGTCGGGGAGGCTGGCTGAGACATAAAATCCACCTTCGAAGTCGCCCACCGCGGGAATGATCGCGAAGTAGCCGAGCGTGCGTGATGTGGTCCGGTCGCGGATGGGTATGGCCGGTGTGCGGATCACGGGGTCAAACGGGGTGTTCACAAAGACGGCGAGCGTGCTGGGGCCCAGATAAATTGTGGCTTTTATGTCCTTGCCAGGAACCAGTCTCACGGCGATCGAGGGGAGCTCTCCACCCGCGATTCCCGGGAGATCTTCGCCGTTCGGAAGCTTATCGCGACGGGCGAAGGTCAGACCTTTAAGGTATTTATCCAAAGGCAGTGAGAGCACCATGGCGACCGAGCCGTCCGGCAGGGATTCCCAAGAAATTTTGGCGCCCTCGATTTCCGCAACGGGAATCTCACGCGTCAAAATCAAGTAGGGGGAAGGGATCATGGGGAGGCGGAGTTTCAGGAGTTTTTTGTTTTTATCGAGACTTAGGACGGGTGTTTGGGCATAGCGTCCGCCGCTGATCGCGCCGTCCACCTCGAGATTTTTCCAGGTATCTGATCCGTCGCCTGAGCCGGCTGGATCCGACGGATCCGTCGGTCCCGGGTCGTTCGCTTGGCAGGCACCGCCCGGGCATTGATTCTGCGCTTGGAAGCCCTGTCCGCAGCCGGCCATTGCCCCGATCAGGCCAATCCAGAGGCTGAGCACAATCCAAAACGGTTGAGTGGATGGGGTGCTCCCCCGTTTTGGTGTCCTCCGACGCTCGGACTTGGAGAATATTTGTAACAATCCCATTTCGAACCTCCATCGGCGAGGGAACTCGGGATGAGAGACGACTTTGAACTCATGCGTTAAAAAGTATGCGCCGACTCTCACCCTAAAAAAGAAGCCCGGGGCTTGGGCCCGGGCTTCGAGATTCACTGTCTTGTCAATCTGTCAGCCATTCATCAGCGATCAGCCGATCAGCTTCAAAGCCATCGTGTCTTTTTGGTTCGCCTGCGCCAGAGTCGATGTCGCGCTTTGCAACAGGATCTGGTTACGAGTGGCTTCCGAAGTCGCGTTTGCCACGTCTGTGTCACGGATCCGGCTGTTCGCGGCTGCCATGTTCTCTTCAGCGACGCCCAAGTTCGTGACCGTCGAAGTCAGACGGTTTTGAAGAGCACCGAGGGTCGAGCGCATGCGGTTGACGTCGGACTGAGCCTGGTCAAGAGCCGCGAGACCTTCTTGCGCGCCTTCTTTGGACATGTAGTCGAGGCTCGAGATGCCGAGCGCATCCAGAGTCGCCACGTTCTCAGAAGCCACGAAGCTGATGCGGTCTTCGAAGTCGCTGTTATAGATACCGACCTGGAAGTCATAAGTGGGTGTCGAGCCATCGAGGAGCTTCGTGCGGCCCCAAGTCGTAACTTGGGAGATACGCTGAAGTTCGTCTTTGAGCTGCGTCACTTCCTTGTTGATTAATCCGCGCTCAACATCACCGACCGTGTCAGAAGCGGCCTGGATGCCCAGTTCGCGCAGACGGATGACGATGTTGCCGATCTCGTTCAAACCACCTTCTGCGGTTTGTACGAGCGAGATACCGTCGTTGGCGTTGCGAGTCGCCTGACGAGACGAGCGGATCTGCGCCTTCAAGTTTTCGCTGATAGCCAAACCTGCGGCGTCATCGGCGGACTTGTTGATACGGCTGCCGGATGCGAGTTGCGCCAGAGAATTACCGATGTTCACCTGGCTCTGATTCAAGTTGCGCTGTGCGTTCACAGACGCGACGTTCGTTGAAATACGAAATCCCATTTTATCCTCCGTTAAACTTGTTCTTCACCTAAATCACCTCCGTGTTGAGTTATCCCCTTCGCGGTCTTCACACTCTGGGGTTGGCATCCGAGCCAGTTGACATACGTTGTTTCTGAAAAAGGTCATCCATGTTTTTCGACCTCTTCTAGTCTTCCTTGAAAATCCTCCTTTCAGAACCACGCTGTTATTATGAGAGAGTCTGACTGAACTCCCTGGTGAGTCCTTCACCCACTGGGAAGCTGCGAAGAGCAGCTCTCATTCATGCGTAACTTTTCGGGCCGGGAATCGGATTCTTGACAGGACGTCGGACCGGATTGGGCCTTCCTAGGCAAAAGGCATCGAAATCGAGACCGAGGTCGCGCCGATCACAAGGGGAATTGGACCAATTGCCTAGGGCGGAAGGCTGGTTGACGAGGGAAAACCTGACGTTTTTGTAGGACGGGAGTCGCGTCCAGTCGAGGCGAGAGAGACGAGATCAGAGAAACAAAATCAGAGAAACAAAATCAGAGAAACGCGAGCAACTGTTCCGCCGTCCACTGCGGATCATCTTCCATCATGTGATGGCCCGCCGTCGGATGTATGACGGACTTCGCGTGCGGAAGTATTTCCTGCAGGCGGAGCAAGCTACGCGATTGGACCAGGCGATCGCGCGCTCCACCGATGATCAGCACATCACTGGTGAGCCCGGCGAAGCATTCGGGCATGCGCCGATCGCCGAGGAGTCGCAGCGCCGAGAGAAATGACCGGGCCGAAACGCCCTCGTCCAGAAACGGTTCCAGATACGCGTCGATCGTTTCGTGCACGACCAAGTCTCGGCGTGCGACCACTTGACTGTAGATCCATCGCATCGTGTGGCGATTGACGACGCGGTGGGCGTACGGGGCATAGCCGAGCAAACGAGACGTGCGCAGGGGTATGACCGTCGGGTTCGTGGCGGGAGCGAGAACCGCCACGCGTGGAAAGCGTCGTGGATCAGCGTGCGCCATCCAAAGCGCGATCGCGCCGCCCATGGAGCTGCCGACCAGGGCGCAGGTCTCGATCCCGAGCGCATCCAGGATTTCGAGCAGGCGCGTTCGTTGCGCGTCCAGGCCATAGTCGGCGCGCGTGTTTTTATGGCTGCGACCAAAGCCGGGCAGGTCAATCGCCGTGACGGTGTACCGGTCCGTAAAAAAGGGAATCAGAAATCGCCAGACGAAAAGCGAGGCGCCAATTCCATGCAGAAAGACCAAATGCGGCCCAGTGCCTGCCTGGACGTAATGGATGCGCTCACCGTTGCGACCAACTTCGATATAGCGGGACGGAAGGTCGAGCCCATCGACCCGCGCGAAAACGCCCGTTCCCTTTCTTTTGCGAAGAAGCAGCCAGACAGCGAAGAGGATGAGTCCGACGATGAACGCGCTCAGTAGCAGAAACATCTCGCGGGGCAAAAATCCGACTTCCACTTTAGTCAATTTCCAGAAAACGGCAGAAGGCCATGAAGCCGGTGCGATTGTAGAGTTCCAACTGCTGAGACAGCGTGTGCTGCGGGACGTATCCCATCGAGCAACGCGCTTCCGACGCGGAGTAATGCGAACACTGCTCGCACGCGTAAATGAGATTCATACCCATGAAGTCGCGTGGGTCGACGCGGTCGAGCTTGATTCCCATTCGGGGACGCTTTTTGCGTTTTTTCATGCTCTCGGGAGCGAGAGCGCCAGGCGTTTGCGGCATGGTTCCCCTGTGTTCAGTTTCCTGCATTGACTTTCTTGGTATGGGACTCATCTTAACGCTGTGGATCCCAATTGTCATCCCGGAGGGGTGAGGTCGTATGAGCAATGATTTAGAAAAAATGACCCACAAAGCTCAAGAGGCGATGCAGGCCGCGGCGAGCTTCGCCGAAGGCAAAGGGCATCCCGCCGTCGAGCCTGAACACCTTCTGTCTCAGCTTGTGAAGCAGGATGGCGGTATCGTTCCGGCGGTGATGAGTCGCGCGGGAGCGGATGTCGGAAAGCTGGCCCGGGACATTGATCAGGTCTTGGCGAAAATGCCCGAAGTCTCCGGCTCCGAGCGTCGCGTTTACGCCAGCAACAAACTCGTTCAGGTCTTTCAACGGGCCGAGAGCGAGATGACGAAACTCAAAGATGAATTTATCTCGACCGAGCATTTCGTATTGGCGATCCTCGGGGGGGCTGCTCCGGATGCGGCCAAATTGTGCGAAAAGCACGGCGTGACTTTAGCGAAATTTACGGAGGCTCTCATGAAGATGCGGGGCAATCAGCGTGTGAAGGACGACAATCCGGAAGTGAAGTTCGAGGCCTTGTCCAAGTACGGGCGCGATCTCACGGAGCTCGCCAACGAAGGCAAGCTCGACCCTGTGATCGGTCGAGACGAGGAAATTCGTCGCGTGATTCAGGTGCTTTCCCGGCGCACGAAAAACAATCCTGTTCTCATCGGCGAGCCCGGCGTTGGTAAGACCGCGATCGCCGAAGGTCTCGCTTCGCGTATCACTAAAGGCGACGTGCCTGAAGTTCTCAAAGGTAAAAAAGTCGTCGCGCTCGATATCGGTTCGCTCATCGCCGGCGCGAAGTATCGGGGAGAATTCGAGGAGCGCCTGAAAGCCGTGCTGAAAGAGGTCACGGAGAGCAGCGGTCAAATCATTCTGTTCATTGATGAAATGCACACGCTTGTCGGCGCCGGAAAGGGCGAAGGCGCGATGGATGCCGGGCAAATGCTCAAGCCCGCGCTCGCGCGCGGCGAGTTGCGCTGCATCGGCGCCACGACGCTCGACGAATATAAAAAACACATCGAAAAAGACGCGGCCCTCGAGCGCCGCTTCCAACCCGTTCTGATCGAGGAGCCGAGTGTCGAAGACACGGTCACGATTTTGCGAGGCTTGAAAGAAAAGTACGAAGTCCATCATGGTGTGCGTATCAAGGATGCGGCCTTGCATGCCGCGGCCAAACTCTCGCATCGTTACATCACGTCGCGCTTTCTGCCGGATAAGGCCATCGACTTGGTCGACGAAGCCGCGAGCCGGCTGAGTATTGAAATCGGCAGCGTGCCTCAAGCCGTCGACGAACTCGAGCGCAAGCGCATGCAATTGCAAGTCGAACGGGAAGCGATGAAGCGTGAGCGGGATGACGTCGCGAAAACACGCCTCAAAGCGATCGAAGACGAATTGCGCGAGCTCGACGTCAAAATCAAATCCTTGCGAGACAAATGGGAGAGTGAGCGCAAAGACATTGTCTCCCTCAAGGATGCAAAGGAGCGTATCGAGCAGGTGCGCCACGAGATCGAAGTCGCCGAGCGGCAGGGCGATCTCGGCAAGGCAGCGGAATTGAAATACGGAAAACTTCCGGAGTTAGAGAAGACCATCCAGAGACTCACCGCGAGCGCTGATTCCGAAGGCGCCGCTGGCGAGGGCGGTCAGCGAATGCTGAAAGAAGAGGTCGGTCCAGAGGAGATCGCCGAAGTCGTCGCGAAGTGGACCGGTATTCCGGTGGCGCGCATGCTGCAAAGTGAGATGGATAAGCTTCTGCGCATGGAGGATTTCATGCGCCAACGTGTCGTTGGCCAAGATGCGGCATTGACCGTCGTCGCCGATGCGATCCGACGCGCGCGCGCGGAGATTTCGGATCCGAACCGACCGATCGGTACTTTCCTCTTTTTGGGTCCGACAGGTGTCGGTAAAACGGAAACCGTAAAAGCCTTGGCTGAATTCTTGTTTGATAGCGATCAGGCGGTGGTCCGCATCGACATGAGCGAGTATATGGAAAAACACTCGGTCGCTCGTCTCATCGGCGCGCCTCCCGGTTACGTCGGTTATGAGGAAGGCGGTCAGCTCACCGAGACTGTGCGTCGTCGGCCGTACAGTGTCGTGCTCTTAGACGAAGTCGAAAAGGCGCATGCCGATGTTTTCAACGTTCTGCTGCAGGTGTTCGACGAAGGGCGCCTCACGGACGGACAAGGACGAACGGTCGACTTCAAAAACACCGTGCTCATCATGACGTCCAACCTCGGCGCGCACGCACTCATGGATCGAACGACGACTCGCGAGCAAAAAGAAGCGGCGGTGATGGCGACTCTGCGCGGGCATTTCCGTCCGGAGTTCCTGAACCGCGTGGACGAGACGGTCATCTTCAGCCCGCTCACGGAGAATCTGATCTCGGGAATCGTTGAAATTCAGCTCGCGGAAGTTCAGAAGCGACTCGAAGAAAAGAAAATCCAGCTCGAGTTCGATCCGGCGGCAGTGCAGTTCTTGGCTGAGAAGGGCTACGATCCGGACTTCGGGGCGCGTCCACTCAAGCGCACGATCCAATCCGAGCTCCTCAACAAGCTCGCCAAGAAACTGATCGCCGGAGAGCTTCGCGCCGGAGA
Organism: Pseudobdellovibrionaceae bacterium; assembly: GCA_023701225.1. Lineage (GTDB taxonomy): Bacteria > Bdellovibrionota > Bdellovibrionia > Bdellovibrionales > JAMPXM01 > JAMPXM01. The sequence goes on from JAMPXM010000136.1 coordinate 8,601, forward strand.
CCACGTAAAGGTCGCCAAAGACTCCAGCGGTCTGACGTTCCATACCTAACCTGCATTTCGGCTGCGCACGCCTCGTCGTGCGCGGCCAGTTCCGCCAAAAAGAAGCGCCGCATCTCCAAAGGGTGCGCCGCGTATTTTGGTAGAGTACCCGCGTCATGAGGATGACGCGGG
>JAMPXM010000137.1 GCA_023701225.1 Pseudobdellovibrionaceae bacterium
AGGCCCAGCGCCAGAACGGCGATGGTCAGACGTACAAACACCGTTTTCGAGCGAGAGTGGGTGTTGGAATTAGAGAACGTCATATGCTGCCTCCAGTCCGAAAGTGACGGTATCGCGATCCGCCGTGTAGGGACGGTCTAAGATTTCATTGGAGCGAACGTATTGAACGAAGCCGGTGATCTTTTCTTTTACGTCTTCAAAACCGATGCGTGCCGTATTGCCGAAGCGGTTGTTGAATCCTTTGCCGAGGCTGGCGTAGGTGCCGGGGAGCGTATCGGCTTGATTGTAGAAATAGCCGCTCGACACGGTGACTTCCCGATCACCCCACTTATAGCCGAGGCCGCCCGTATACTGATAGCCGCGGCCGAACTCAGCCGGCGCTTTTTCGTTGCGAATAGCCGCACCCGTCGTGCGCGCGCTCCAGCGGGAGCCCATGCGCAGCTTCAACTCTCCGGCCGCTTCATAGCCGCCGAACGCATACTTGAAGCGTGCTTGCGGTCCGGGCGCCACGATGGAGTTGCCTAGGTATTGGCTATCGGTAGCTGCAGATGCATTTAAATTGTAGAAGTCGTAGCGCAAAACACTGGTCTTGAATGTCAGGGCTGCGCGCGTTTGTTCACTCGATGAAAGATTCGCGCCGATGGCTGTGAAACTGGTCGTGATACCATTCTCAGACGGCTTCACGGCACCAGTTCCCGAGCTTGGAATCGCCTGCACGGCGAACAATTCAGCGCCGAGCGAGCGTCCTTCCCACATCAGATTTTCGCGCAACGCCGGGAAGCCGGGCGCATCCAACGCACTCGGCAGGGAACTGAACGCCATCGGCAGTACACCGGCTTCCAATTTGAAAAACGAAAACGGTTGGGCCGAGAGAGAGGCTTGATTCAGCCAGAAAGCTGTTGGAGCGGAGCCTTCGCTCCCGTACTGATTCGAAAAGGTGCCGGCCGTCATCAAGAACCCGACATCGAGAGTCGCCTGCATGATTTCGAAGAACTCGCGGCTGCCGGTCAAGCCGACTTGTCCGCCAGCCCACTTCGAATTCACCCACTTGTCTTCCATGCTCTTGCCGGTCACACCCGCGGAAACCGAGAGCGAAGTTTTCTTAGTTTCGCGCGTCGGTGCTGACACGGCCGAAGCCGGGACCTGCAAAGTCGCCGTGGCCGGTGCCACCGCAGCCGGATTCACTGCGGTCGACTCCGCCGCGCTCGAAGTCGTCGCGAGAGAAGAGGCGTCGGGAGCGCGGGTGGAAACCTGCGCGAGCGCGGGAACGGTCAAAAATGTGAGGAGCAGAGTCGCGGCGGAAGCATTTTTGGATAGCAGCATATGTCCAACACCTCTTTGTTGCTGTGCGCAATATAGCTGTAATAAGGGAGGAATTCATTTTGTGTGGGGACAGATGAAATGATTTCCCCAAGTGTCAGCCGAATAGACGATGCCTGGCACCGAACTGCCCGAGAGGGGCATTGCCCCGTAAGTGATTTCAATAACTTAAGAGTGCCTCTGGGGGCCACCCGCCTGATCAGTCCAAAAGCAGGGGCATTGCCCGGGCCTCTGAGAAAGGGGTACCGGCCGGGTCTGGGCTCAGCCTCAGACCACCGTCATTTGGGCATTTCTAAGACCATGCGGTAACGCGCTTGATTGCTGCGGACGCGATCCACCGCTTGATTCACATCCGACAGCGGGATGACCTCGGTTTGCGCCTCGATTCCATGACGAGCGGCGAACTCCAGCATCTCAGCGATACGGGGCCGGCCACCAGTACTGCTGCCGACGATGGATTTTTGTCCGCCGATCAATTGGAAAGCTGGAACGGAAATCGGCTTGGTCGGAACGCCAACAAAGCACAATGTTCCGTTCGGGCGCAGACAGTTCATGTAGGCGACCCAATCCAAATCGACATGTACGGTGGAGATAATGAAGTCTAGCGAGCTTTTCGCGCGTGCCACTTGATGGGCATCGGAGGAGTTGATGAAGTGACTTGCTCCGAATCTGCGAGCTTCGCTCTCTTTGTTTTTCGAAGACGAGAAGGCCGTCACCTCACATCCCCATTTCGCAGCGAATTGCAGAGCCAAGTGGCCGAGTCCGCCGATGCCGATGACGCCCACTCGATGAGATGGGCGAACTTCAAAGTTCACCAGAGGGGCATAAACAGTGATCCCGCCACAGAGAAGTGGCGCCGCGTTTTCGCTCTTCAGTGCGGTCGGAATCGGAAACGCGAACCGGCCATCGACTCGGATCCGCTGCGCAAATCCGCCATGCGCGCCGACGCACGTGGCTTGGCCGTTCGGGCAGAGATTCTCTTCCCCGCGTCGGCAGGCTTCGCAGTTCAAACACGCCCCGCGCAGCCAGCCGACACCCACACGATCACCGATACGCAGATGGCGAACCGCGGGTCCGACGGACGCGACATGCCCGACGATCTCGTGGCCGGGAACGAGAGGATAGCGACTCACCTTCCAGTCGTCGTCGATCAAATGAATGTCGCTGTGGCAGATCCCACAGTGTGAGATGCGAATTTCGATATCCTCAGGACCAAGAGGTGCAGGATCGTAGGACCATGGCTGCAGGGCAGAGCGGGCGCTAGGCGCCGCGAAGGCTTCGACTTTCATCCAACACTCCTTGCGAATTCACGGTTGCCGCCGACATGCATTGAGATGCCGTCGCATGATTGGATCAAAACGGGCGATGAGCGGTCGGATCCGGTTGCTGCTCAAGATACGGCAGAAACCATCTATACGTTTTGAGGTCCTTCGGCGAAAGAGGTTTTTTCTCGACAAAGAAGCGGTAGATTGCTTCCACTTCTCGTGGACTCACGCGCGCAAAACCCTCCACGGCAGTGGCGGGCAAAAATGTGGCGAAGCGTCGGGTCTCCGAAAAATATATTTGCGAGAGGACCTTCGTTTTCGTCGCATAGTCTTTGGGCTGCAGGCGAACGATGAGATCTGGAAAACAATTGTGCGCGACGCTATACACGGGCACGCGCGTTCCGGCGAATGCCGTGTGTACAGCGAAGCTCACATCCTGGTGATGAGGATGACCATATTCGCCGAGTACGCCATGAGTGAATACGGACTGTGGCGCGGAGATCTGTCGCAACTGAGATGCGATCGAGGCGACATCCAAGCGTTGTTCGAAGCGATCCGGCAATCCTAACCAAGCGGTCGATTTGACTTTGAACGCGCGGCAGGCGCGTGTGAATTGCTGTTTTCGGCGAACTCCGTCGCCATCCGCGTTGCCATCGGTGACACAGACCACATGCCAGGGCAGGCGCCGCTGTTTCAGGAGCAAACCGCCAAAGAAAATGGTCTCGTCGTCGGGATGCGATACGACCAATAGATTGTATTTCGCCTTCGCCATGGATCGACCGCCCTTGTTTCGGTTACCATTAAATCATGGAAACGATCGTGTGCAAAACTCATCTGGAGATGGTCGAGCGAGCTCATTTGTGGTGCATGGCGGAACTGACAGACCAGACACAACGCTCGATTTTTGTGCCGGCTGGTGGAACCCCGACGGAGCTGTATCGGTTCTGGGAACGTGTCCGACCTGGATATCTCGCGGGTGCGCGGTTGCTACAGATCGATGACGTGTTGACGGGCGCGCGGCAGGGTCTATTCCGAAATTACTTTGAAACACAATTGCCCAGCTTTCGTGAGCAATTGGTTCCCATCGACCTGGCCGATGCAACCGCTGACGTGGCGATTCTTGGCTTCGGACTCAACGGTCACGTCGCGTTTCACGAGCCTGGAATTCCTGCGGATTTTTTTTCCGGTTGTGTTCATTTGAGCGATGAAAGCCGACACACGCTTTCATTGGAGTCGGGGACCTGGGGAGTCACATACGGATTAGGTGCATTTCTGCGCACCCGGTCCGCGCTCTTGATGGTTTCTGGCGAACAGAAGCGCGCGATGTATCAACGCTTCGTGCGTGAACAGGAGACATTTCCCGCCACGTTTCTTAAACGGCACTCGCGTTTGACCGTCTTAGTCGATTTTGATCCGGGTGAATAAAGGCTGCGACTCCGTTTGTCGGACGCGCGTCTGCCGCGTGTCGGAAGTGACCGCGCGAGCTGAGTGGAAGAGAGAAGCTCAGCTCGCGGAGTCGGCCGCGGCCTTCGGATGATATGCGGCTTAGGACTTCGTCGCGATCAATTTCACGTCGAATTTGATTTCGTCGGCGATGACTTTGTCGCCGAGGTTTTCAAAGAACTTACCGGAACCATAGCGAACATCCCACTGAGTGCGGTCGATGACGATATTGGCTTTCGCTTCCGTTCTGCCTTCGGTCGTCGTGACGACAGCAGGGAACGTGACTTTGTTGGTTTTACCTTTGATCGTCAGGTCACCGGTAATTTCATGTGTGGGGTCACCCGCCTTTGCTGGCTTCAGCGTTTTCGCGGAGGTGATTTTGAATGACGCCGTCGTGTGCTTTTCGACCGAGAAGAAGTCTTCGCTTTTCAGATGGCCGACGAGCTTGGCTTGATCCTTCGGGCTCGAGGCGAGATCCGTGTTCGTGATCGTCGTCATGTCGATTTCGAAGTTGCCGCTGGTGACTTGGTCACCGGTCATTTGAATTTCACCAGACTTCAACTTCACAGTACCGCTGTGAGCCGACTTGATGATTTTCTTGGAGCCTTCCCACTTGATCTCGCTGGTCGCGGGATCGAGTTTCATGGCTGCGGGCGTGACGGCTTTGGCGACTTTTTTGTCAGCGGCTTGTGCTTGGCCAGCGACCGCGATCAGAGCAAGAGCGACGAACGTGTGTTTTAACATACGCATACAAAACCTTTCCTTGGAATATGCGCAGTCATGGCGACTGCGTTGAATGATGTGTTCGATATATTATTGCAAATGAGAAAAGTTGTATGGTTTTCCAATTTGCAATTGCAATAGGTTAGAAGAGCTTTAAGTCACCCGCAACTGTATTTCGGTCGACCTCGGACTAGGCTGTGGGCCGGATATCGAAGGGTCGGGGTGTGTGCTACTGTTCGTGATTAAGCATTCAAAAAGCGTCGAATGGTATCCGTCGCTTGGACAATGTGATGAAGACCGTCCAGATGACCGAACGGACTTTCTAAAGTAAATGATTCTGCCCGTACACCCGCTTCTCGAAGGGCCGTGACCGTCGCCGCGGCATAGGCAGGGAACAAGAGCAGATCGGTGCTGACTGGCAAGCAAAGTACTTTCGCTCTGATGTCTGCCAAACGTGAGCGAACGTTAAATGCTTGAACCATCTTAGCGATATACAAAACTGAATTGGCGTCAGCGACGCGCGCGCGCATGCAAGCGATGTCGTCGACGGCCGATTCGACGGCAAAGAGGTTCTCCAATGCGCTTGCTGGATCACGCTGCGGACTTTGCGGACGTCGGCCAAAGGTCCGGTCCGCCCAGTTGTAGTGAAGTGCGTCCAAAGTGATCAGTCTTAATGAGTCCGCTAGGCCTCGCTCGGGTCTCGGTCCGTCATAATAATCGCCATTGTTCCAATGGGGATCGTGCAAAATCGGCATCATCCAAGACCGGATGCGTGCGATCAGATAGGGATCGCTTTCGACGTTGCCGGGAATCACGGCGAGCACGCGATCGACCGCGTTCGGAAAAGTCGCGGCCCATTCGAGCGCCTGCATCGCGCCCATGGAGGGGCCGCAAACGGCGTGCAATTTTTCGATGCCGAGCGATTGCAACACCAATCGCTGGCTACGCACGAGATCCTGCATGGATATCAGGGGAAAGCGCAGACCGTAGGGTTTTTCGGTTTCCGGATCCAGGGAGGCGGGGCCAGTGGTCATGACATGAGGATCAAGGGAGTTCACGTTGCAAAACGAATCGATGCTGACCACGAAAAACCGGTCCGTATCGAGAGCGCGACCGGGGCCGATGAGCGTATCCCAATAGCCTGGTTCCAGATCAGCGTCGGTATAGCGTCCCGCGCAGTGAGAAGTCCCGGTGAAATAATGAGTGACGAGAATGGTGTTGTCGCCGCGTTCATTGAGCCGGCCATAGGTTTCATAACCCAGTTGGACGTTGCGAATGGTTCGTCCGGAAACCAGCTTGAACTCATCCGTTTTGAACAAACGCTTGGAGACCAATCCAACACCCGAATGCGAAGTCGTCATTCCGTATCCGTCCCTTTCATCGCGGCCGAGAGGTCCCACGACGTGCGGAGAAAATCAGCTTCGCGTCTGCCGAGAGCGTGCATCCATTCCGAACGTTGGCCGAAGGAACTCTGATTTCATAAAAAGAGCTCGCTGTCTAGTGAGAGTGAGCCAGGAAGCTCGAGCGAATCATGTCTCATCTTGACCTTAAGTTTTCTTTAGGGTGCTGGCGCGGACGGCGCGTCCTGTTCATTACAGGGTGCACAGATTCGGGGCCGGTTAAGAAGGCAGATTTTGTTTAATCGTGAGATGGCACGGGCGTTGTGCACGTTGTCGTTTGGGTGGGGTTTTGTCAAAGTGGATTCTGTTCAAAAGGAGAGGGCGATATGAGTCAATGGCGTGGAAATTTCCAAAAAGCCGGGTACAGCCAAGAAGAAGCGTACTTTCATGAACTCAACACCAAACTCGCGGAGTCACGGCGGCAGAAGCCGGCACAAGCGCCAGACTCATCGCAACCCGGCAAGGTCCTGGAATTCAAGCGGCCCGCCAAGCAGGCCGCTCAGGTCATGAGGCTTAAGAAAGCCGCTTAAGCCCGTTTGGCTTTGAGATTTTGACCAATCGCTCAGTGTGCTTCGATGAACAGTGGAGCGGACCACATCTTGTCTTGATCCGCCTGCGTCGTCTCCACGAAAAGGTACGACTTCCCTTTGCGGATTGGGACGCGGATCGACCGCACCTGTCCACTGACGAGCGCGCCTTTCCAATCGATCGGAGCCTCGCTGGCCTGAGGGAGCCGTGGCCCGGCTTGTTCGAATTGGATCGTACGGATCGGGCCTTTTGGGTCAGCCTTGCGGTCGTAAGAAATGTCGTCGCTTTCGTGATAGTAGTACACGCGCAAGTCCGCGTTGCCTTCGGCATCGGCGTCCGAATAACCGACTCGGATTTCCATCTCCTCGCCTTTGACTTGGATGTCTTGCCCCATCAGGACATCTTGAGTTCCGTCGATCGCGGTGAGCAGAAGACGCGAATTCTGATCTTCGCTTGCGTAGGTCAACCGTTGTTCAAGCGCGTGAAGAACATCCGCTTCTGCCAGAGACCGGGCCAGTACGCCGGTGCGTGAGGCGATCGCGGATCCGTAGTTGTAGAAGTGGTTATCTTGATTGGCGGTCGGGCTGATTTTGAATCCCATGTCGAGAAGAAAGATGTAGGCGAGTAGCCCGTCATCCATGCGTCGGTTGGAATTGGTGGAGTTCCCTGCCACGCGCTTGTGTGAGCGGCGGAACTGAGTGTCGGAATTGCTTGTCGCTCCGCCGGTTTCGGTCACTTCGATGAGGCGATAGGCGTCTCCACCGGACGCGAGAATGTTCGCGAACGTCTTTTTCAGAAGATCCCGAGAGAGAGCCTCGGGAAGTTTTTCGGTTGAGCACGTCTCACGGCCGGCGCCGTTGGGACGCACGCATGACAAAGGCGGGAAGTCATCGATGCCGTAGTCGTTGAGCTTCTCTTTTTTTATTCCCGCGGAGAAAGGACCCCAATACATGTCGCCGGAGACATCCGGGTGATTGAACTGCAAGATCACCTTCTCGCCAGCCGCCGCGCGCGTTTTCACTTCCGGATAGAATCGGTCAAACGCGCCGGAGGGGAAGAAAAACGGGCGAGACGCGTTCGCGTTCGTCGTTAAAAAATGGCCAAAGATGTTGACGTGGTTACCCTTGGAAATCGAGCTCGCTTCCTGGCCGAGGCCGCAATAAAAATCGCCTTTATATTTTTTGTTGATGTCGGACAGCATCGCGTGCCGGTTGGTGAAGCCGTCGGCAGTGGTATCGGTGTCACCGTCGCCCTCTCCATTTTTGGAATGAGGAGTGACGAAGAGGATGTCGATGCCGCCTTCCGCACGGGCATAGTCGCAGGCCATGGTGAAGTAGTCGAGCTTCTGAATCGGTGTTCCTTCTCGGAAATTGGGAGGAAGGACGAACTCATTCTCGCCTGAAGCGCCCGTGCGGCACGGACGCCCGTCGTCGCTCGGAAAGCTCCCCATTTTTGCGCATTTACCGGGTCCAACATAGTCGGGTGGGAATTCGCTGTCTCGGGTCGGACGGTATTCCATGTAGTGGTGCGCATGGAGATTGGCGTAGTAGTTTTTGAGTCCGAGCTCGTGAAGGTAGCGATCGAAATTCACTTCTGCAGTTGGACTGCTGCTGGCCGGTGGGCGTTTTGCCATATCCGGTCCGCGAGTACTGGACACTGTATGCGGAGCAGTCGAGCAACGAACGGCTAAGATAAGAACTACGACGATAATCACGAAAGACAGAAGTTTTGTTTTCATAGTCTTCAGCGTAGAGCGTGACGCATATTGCTGTCATCGTTGTCTGTATTTTCGAGCGTGCTCGAGAAACATTCCTGTCCTTTGGTCTAGAGAGGAACACTGGAGAAAAGACCCCGTGAGGTCCGCGAGGGAGCGGATTTTTGAAATGAAAGGTGTGCTCGCTCAGCCTTTCTGGCAGCGGTTCTGGCGGCGCGTCTTGCGATCTGCGTAGACATACAGCAGGATTCGCCGGCTCAAGGAGCGAATTGCGCCAAAAGGTGCACCGCATCTCCAAAGGGTGCGCCGCGTATTTTGGTAGAGTACCCGCGTCATTCTAATGCCGCGGGTACTCTACCAAAATACGC
>JAMPXM010000138.1 GCA_023701225.1 Pseudobdellovibrionaceae bacterium
AATCAGAAAAAGATTTTCGATGATCTGCGCCCCTCGTCCGCGCAGTGTCGCAACATCCAGCTGTGTCGGATTGAGGGCGAACGCTTGCTTGAAAATATCTGACAAAACCGGTCCGCAGTTTTCTGGTGTCAGTCTCGGCGACTGAACGAATCCCAACATGTCTTCGACCTGTGAGTGCAGATCGCCTTGGATTTGCACTTTCGTATCCCCGGCCGACGTGGGCCCACGAACCCCGGCGGTTGTGCATGCGCACGCCGTCCACATCGCAGCCATTAACACGACGCCACTGGACATCACCCGCCTCGTCATATCCATCTCTCCTTGCGTGAGCTCCCGAAATGATTCATCGACGAAAATCATGCAAAACTCGAGAAGTTGACAAACGGCGCGCCGCGTTCACGAAAACTCACAACACAATGCGCCTGGACCTCGAATGAAGACCCGATTTTCGCTTGGACTTTGGTCGCAAGTGCGACAGCATTCCCTCAATTGTGAGGGGGGGGGGGGACCCATGTTGTTTCGAAGACGACTTGTCACCGCACTGGTCAGTTTAAGTCTGATATCGATCTCCGCGCATGCGGCTGGCGCGCGCCGATGGGACATGACACCCTCGCTTCGTTCCGAAAAACCTTTGATGTTGGTCAGCGATATCGACGACACGATTAAGCGCACGCACGTTCTCTCGACCCGCGGGACCATTCTCAACGGACCCCGCACTCGCAATTCCTTTCAAGGCATGAGTGACCTCTATGTCGCTTGGGCATGCGACACGACGGCCACCACGGAACGCGCGCGGTGCCGACAACGCCAAAGCCTGACACGCACGGCGGACCGTCTCATCGCTTACGTCACGGCCGCAAAAGGAAAGCTGCAAATGTTCGGCAGCCTTTTTTTAAAAAACAGCGGCTTCCCGATCGGCCTGTTCATCGGCCGAGACCAATCCGATGCCGAAGTCTCGGCCCTGTTCGCAACGCCTGCCGCTGAAGTCCCCGATCCGCCCGACCTGCCAGAAAAATATCCGCCAACTCTAGACTACAAGATCGCGACCGTGCGTAAACTCATCGAAGATTATCCGGAGTACGACTTCATCTTGATCGGAGACAACGGCGAAAAAGACGTCCCGGCTTATCATGCCGTCACCACGTGGGCCCGGACACATCGTTCTAACACACGGATCCACACGTTTATCCACCAGGTCTACGATTGGCAAAAAGGCGTGCCTCCTGCCGACGGTCAATCCCTCTACGTGACGGCTGGTGATCTCGGCCTCGAACTCTACCGACGCGGACTCCTCTCGGAGGAGGGCCTTGGAATCGCGCTGACCCAAACGCTTCGTGCGTTGCAAAGAGACGAAGAATCCGTCTTCCCTGATTTTCTCGATTGCGAGGAATTATTGGCTCCAGGAAGACTTCCGCAAATGCCGGACGATTTGACGTCCGCCACGGCCGCGCAGGCGGAACGCTTGCTCCGCGTGCTTAAGAGATATTGTGATCGCTCTCCATTGAGCTAAATTCAACGCCACTTTGGTGGCTCACGATCGCGGCGAGCACAAGATCGCCGCTCACATTCAGTGTCGTCCGACACATATCCAAAAAGCGGTCAACGCCGAGAATCAGCCCCAAACCTTCGGCCGGTATCCCCAGGCTGGTCAAAAGAATCATGATCAGCGGGAGCGAGCCGCCAGGAACCCCCGCCGTTCCGATGCCCGCGAGAATCGACATGACCACGACCTGCACTTGTTGCGCGAGCGAGAGATCGACGCCGTAGACTTGGGCGAGAAACAAAACCGTGACGCCCTCAAAAAGAGCGGTTCCGTTTTGATTGGCCGTCGACCCCACCGTCAACACGAAGCGCGAAATACGGCTCGGCAAACGCAGCTGCACGTCCGCGAGCTCGAGCGCGCGCGGCAACGTCGCGTTGGAGGACGCTGTGGAAAACGCATAGAGATAAACTTCGCGGCATTGCCGAAAAAACTCGAGTGGAGAACGGCGCGCGAACGCCTTGAGAAGGAATGAGTAGACGACGAACTGTTGAATCAACAAGCCGATGACGACAATGGCAACATAGACAAAAAGAGTTTTAAAAACGTCCAACCCGAGTTTGAACGCGGTATTGAACACGATGGCGAAAACGGCCACGGGAGCCAGTCTCATCGCGAAATGGATCACTTCCATGCAAGTTCTCAAGACCTGATCGAGCAATCGTGGCAAAACCGGTTCCCTCTCGACTTCGCTTGCCGACTCGGCCGCCTCCCGCCGTAAAACAATGCTCATCGCGAATCCGAAGATGAGCGCGAACACCATCAAGGAAATCATTTCGCCCTCGAGAGCGCGGACGGCGGAATCGATCGGATTCTTCGGCACGAGTTCTACCAAGGTTTGCGCGAACGGCTTCGCCGCCTGCGCATGCGACTCGATTTTCTGGACTGCGGAGACATCCTTAGGTAAAGACTCAAGTCCCTGGAGGCCGACACCTGGACGGACAAGATTGACCAGTGTCACGCCGATCAGGACCGAGAGCGTGGTCGCGATTACCGTAAAAAATACCGTACGTGCGGCGACCTTGCCGAGCGAATGCCCTTTCCCGAGCTCATAAACTCCGAGCACGAGCGCCGAAAACACCAGCGGCACAACCACCATGAAAATCAAACGCAAGAAAATCTGGCCGATCGGCTGAAGGACGGACGTATTGAGCGTTTCGATCCATGCCTCTCCCGCGAAGCCGTGCATCCAACCGCCGAGCAAGACGCCGAGTACGAGACCGAGCAAAAGACGAGTGTGTACCTTCATGATCCCTCTCTAGCCGCGCCAAGAAAAGCGTTGTCCATGTTCAAAAAAATGCGGACCATGGATATCTGCCAATTTGTATATAGGAAACCTCGCTCGATTCGGCAATGAGGAATCGAGCGGCAGTCGCGATGAAGGCGGCCGAAGACACCCGCAAGATGAGATAAACAAAAAGAGGCTCCGTGTTACGCAGGTCTATCTTATTTCTTCGACAACTTCGAGATCTGGTGTTTCCGTTTGGCAGACCGCGAAACATCGATGTGCTCCTTGCGCACGCGTCTCATCACGCTCCACTCGACGAAAAGGTCGCGTGGTTGCAAGATCTTGTTGATTGGCTCCGCTCACCGATCGCCGCCGATGAGCGCGCCTCGATCAAAGCACGTGGCGGGCGCATCCAAACCGTCCGCATCCGCTTTCTCCTGCATCTCCTTGATCGCAATCCGGCATGGAAATCCAATGTCGCTGGCATCCTTCGATCAGTTCTCATGGAGGCCTCGGCGATCGAACTTTTCAGCTCGACGGGCTTGGCGCGTGAGAGCGGCTTTGTGAGTGAGGCGATCAATCGCCTCATGCACGCGATTCTTCCCTCGCCGACCAACGAGCGTGAGTTGGACGCCTTGTTCATCCGGATTTTTCGAGACGAAAGTGATCCCGAATGGATCGAGAGCCTACCGGCCGAGACTTTCGAACGCATTCTCGAACTCGTGCGCTACGATTCCAATGATCCGGATGCGATTTTCATTCCTTTGCGCGCGGCCATGGCGAAGTCGCTCATGATCCTAGGACCCAATATCGCAGCTCTCGGACTTTCGGAAAGCTTGCGCTCTCGCATGTCCGATCCGGCGATCGATCGGTCGCCGTTCCGCTCACTGAGCCACTGCCTGGAAGATGTCGCCGAACTTTTAGGTTCAGGATCGGCCATGGCCCTGACCGAACATCCGTCGATTTCCGCGTGCGAGAGGGAAATTCAGGCCTGCAGAGAAAAAATCGCCGATGTGTACCGCCACCTCGAAGAGGCCGGCGTCAGCGTCACGCTGGTCTTTCAACTCGATTACCTGACCGCCGCGATTCAAAGAGCGGAGACACTCGTACAAATTCTTCTTCCACAAGCTGGTCTCGATCAGATCGCGATCGGTCGGCGCTTCCTCGCCGCGCTCGTCCAACAGAGTCTTGACGCGACCGGATTCCGACAATTGCTCACCGATAACCTCGACCTCATCGCGCGCAAGGTCGTGGAGCGCGTGGGCCTGAGCGGCGAGCACTACATTACGTCCACACGGCAAGAGTATTGGCAGATGCTGGCCGCGGGCGCTGGCGGCGGTCTTGTCACGGTTTTCACGACTGTTTTTAAATTCGCGATCGGCAAAGCGCATTTGGCGCTATTTTTCGAAGGCTTGTTCTCGAGCCTGAACTATGCCGGAAGCTTCTTGATCATGCAGTTTTCGCACTTTTCGCTCGCGACCAAGCAACCGTCGATGACTGCGTCGGCGTTGGCGGGTAAGTTGCGCCTTCTCAGTCACCGTCGTGACCTCGATGACTTCGTCGATGAAGTCATGCGGATCACCCGCTCGCAGTTCGCCGCCGCCGCTGGTAACGTCGGACTCGTCGTGCCGGCGGCCTTGCTCTTCAACTGGATGTTTCGCCAACTCGCCGGGCGCCCCGTGCTCGATTCTGCCTACGCGTTGAAAACCATTCAGAGCTTGGATCCCTTCACCAGCCTCACCGTGCCCGCGGCCGCGCTCACGGGCGCACTCTTGTGGCTCTCGGCCGTAACCGGAGGATGGGTCGAAAACTGGGCAGTGTTCCGAAAACTTCCCGAGGCACTCGCCATGCATCGTCGCATGCGCGTTGTTTTTGGCGATGAGCGCACGGAGAAATTCGCGAAGTTCTTCCGGCGCGAGATTGCCGGCATCGCCTCCAACATCGCGATTGGCGTTTATCTCGCCTTCACGCCCATCTTCGGACGCTTTTTCGGAGCACCTCTCGATATTCGTCACGTCACTCTCTCCTCGGGCGCTTTGGCGTTCGCGGTGAGTTCGATCGGTTGGGCGGCCCTCGACAAGCGGGCATTCGCGTTGGCGTGCTTAGGAATCGTGTTCATTCTTATTCTGAATTTCGGCGTGAGCTTCGCCTTGGCGCTTTTTGTCGCGCTTCGCGCCCGACGCATTAAACGAGCGTGGGTCATTCAACTCGTCGTCGCCGTCCTGCGCCGCCTCCGCACGCAAGGTCTTCAGTTCATCCTTCCGCCACCGCAATGACTTCCTCGTGCGAGATTTCGATCTCGCGACGGATTTGGGACATTCGGAAACGCTTGTTGCGGGAACGCCTCTTGCTTTGCAAGCGGAGACGCTCGTGAAATAGCGAGGTCACGAGGAGGATGTCATGAACCTGAAGCTGAAGCCGATTCAAGATCAAGTCATCATCATTACGGGCGCGTCCAGCGGTGTTGGACTTGCGACCGCGCGAATGGCCGTCGCGCGCGGCGCGCGCGTCGTACTCGCTTCACGCAATCAAGAAGAACTCAATCGCATCTGTAACGACCTCAATCGTGAGTACGGCAAGGGACGCGCCGTCGCGGTTTGGGTTGCAGCCGATGTCGCCGCCGCCGACCAAGTCCAGTCCATCGCTGACTCCGCTATTCGCAACTTCGGTGGCTTCGACACATGGGTGAACAATGCGGCAGTCTCCATCTACGGAAGACTCAGAGAGATTCCGCTCGTTGAAAAGCGTCGCCTCTTTGACGTGAATTTTTGGGGCGTCGTGCACGGCTGTCGATCCGCTCTTCCTCATCTGAGTCAGCACGGCGGCGCGATCATCAATATCGGCAGCGTCGTATCCGATCGCTCTCTGCCGATTCAAGGCATTTACTCGGCCACCAAACAAGCGGTCAAAGCCTATACCGATGCCCTGCGCATGGAATGCGAAGCCGACGCACTTCCGGTGTCGGTAACTCTGATCAAGCCAGCGTCAATCGACACTCCTTACACGGAGCATGCGCGCAACCATATGAAACGCGAACCGACTTATGTTGCCCCTGTCTATGCCGCGGAGGTCGTTGCCGAAGCCATTCTTGCCTGCGCACAAACGCCACGACGTGATCTCTTCGTCGGTGGATCGGCTAAAGCGTTCTCCTTGATGGAACACTTCACTCCGCGTCTGGCCGACAAAGTGATGGAACGCACAATGATCAAAGGTCAACAAAAGCGCCAGGCACGTCGCACGCACGAGGATTCACTCTTCACACACCCCCGCCGCGAAGGACAAACCGCCGGCAACTATAAAGGACACGTCGCGAGGTCCAGTTACTTCACTTCGGCGACGCTGCATCCGCTGCGAACCGCCGCGTTCATGATCACGGCGTTGGGCGCGATGAGTTTGCTCCTTTCCCGAAAACGTCGGCCGCTGGATCTCACGCGACAAACCTCGCCCTCTTTTTTTATGCCAGGAGAGTCCGACGAAGCGCGAACACAACTCCACTGACCGAACAGCTCGCCAGCGAACCTGTCACGCTGATGGCGTGATTTGCATTTGGCACTTTGCATTTGGCACACTGCCAAATGCAAATCACGCCATCGGTTGGCGGCGACCGCAAGACGCGATAAAATCATTCTCTCGATGCAACCCAAGTTCCACCAGGCGGGAGATTTCCATGCGCATCATCAGTATCCTCGCACTTATTCTTTCACTGTCCGGCTGTACCACGACGGGCGCCAAGCAGGGCCGGAAAGGCGGAACGGGGCTGACCGTCATGAAAGCGGATGCATGCGCACAGTTTCGCGAGGCCTTCCTCGCGCGCGACTACCTGATTCGCATTTTCGATCCGACGCAACCAGGCGCGTATCTGTTAGAAGGCACGGCCACCTTTCAGAAACACGATTCGAACCCAAGCCAGTTCGCGTTTCGTACCGTACGCGATCGCGCCGGCGATCAACATGAACGCCATACTTTTCAGCTGATCCCGGAAGGCAAAACGGCCTGCTATTATTCTTTCATAGATGAAGAAACCCAGAGTCCCGTGGAGCTAGAGATCCGCCGCACCGGCGACTACATCACCGTGGGCGGTCCGGAACAGAACCACGGTTTTCGCCTCAGTCCGAACATCTACGGAGTGGAAAGCAAGTAAACTGGATTTGAGAACTGGACCAATGTCGCGTCCTGATCGCTTTGCGCCCATCATTCGCGCTCAGGTAGACTGAGCAGCAACACCTCTTTGGCAGATGGGAGTCGAGGTCCATGACTCAAAATCAATCTTCACGCCCACGCTTCACGAGCCGGCCACATCCCATTACGGCACGCGCGCTCACCATCGTCGCGATTCTATTGTTCGTTGCGGTGTTCCTGACCGATGTCGCGTTCGCCGCTCTCCCATCGGCCGGATCCTTATGAACCAAGCCAAAGACGTCATGACGGCGCAGCCATTGACCATCCCTTCGAGCACAGAACTCAAAGACACGATCGAACTGTTCATGACGAGCTCAATCCACTGCGCTCCCGTGTTGGACGCCAATGGCGACGTGATGGGCCTGCTCACGGATGTCTCGCTCGTCAAAGCCAGCCTGCGCCGTTATCTCGACCCGGAAAAGCATGAAAAAGTCGCGCACCATCAGGATCTGATGGAGCCGGCCATGACCGTCGAAGAAGACGAATCCCTTCAGGGCGTAGTCAAAGCGATGCTCAAATCGAGTACGCACCGAGTGGTTGTCCTCAATAAGCAACGGCGGCTCATCGGAATCATCAGTCCGAAAGACATGGTCCGCTTTGTGATGGGTGAGCAAAAAATGTCCACCGATCTACGCACCGAGCTTGAGACCGTAAGGCAAGAGTCGCAGAAGTTGGCCAAAGAGCTCGAAGACGTCAAAAACAACCTGGACCGGTACCGTAAGCTTTTTCTCGATACTCCCCACATGATGCACTCCGTGGACGCGACCGGCACGATTCTACTCGCCAACAAGAAAATTCACGAAGTCCTAGGTTACAACCCGGGTGAGCTCATCGGCAAAACCCTGCGGGAGCTCTATCCACCCGAGATTCAGACGGAAGCGATGCGTGGCCTGCAACGGATCATCGAATCCGGCAAATACCATGTGCCGATGACGGAGTTGATTCGAAAAGACGGCGAACGGGTTCGCGTGGACATCGCCTCTAGTTCGCTCAAAGATGCCAAAGGCAAATTCATGAGCACGATTTCAATCTCGCGCATCGTCGACTCCGCGACACTGCTCAAAGCCTTGGATAGCGCGATCGGAAGCGGCGGGACTTCAGTTCACGGTTGAACGGGATCTCCTCGCGCAGATCAGTCTTGCGTGAGCTGGGGATTTTTCATCAAGATCGCCGAGGCGATCACCTTAGGTAAATACGACGACGGACCTGCTTCGAATCGACCTTCGCGGATCAACTTGAGCACGTCACGATGGCCAGCTCGATGCATCTCATCCAAGACGCGACGCTCGCCCACATTGTAGGCCAACAACACCGCGTGCCAGTCCTCGAATTCACGATAGAGCCTGGCGAAATACGCGACCGCCGCTTCAGTTGATTTTTCTTCGTCATATCGTTCATCGATTCGTTCTTGGATGGGTGCCGGGCCGGTCATCTCGACACGCAGGCCGAACCGGCGAGCCGTACCGGGAATGAACTGCCAAAGCCCAGCGGAATTCCGGCCGGCAATATTACGATAACCCGATTCAACGATCGGTACCGCCAGCAGATCGTCCGGCAATCCGCCGTTGGTCATTTTGCGCCGAATCATCGGCTCATACACTTTCATGCGTCGAAAAATTTCACGCATATTCATTCGGCTCCGTGAGGTGGAGATCGCCTTGTTCAGCAATGCCAACACCTCGTCCGTGACCACCAAGCGCACACCATCCTTCGTCTGAACCACGCCCGCGAGAGCCTTGGCTTCGCTCTTCGAAAGCCGCTGCGGCATGAAAGACGAACGAGCGGCACCTAGTGGACTCGCA
>JAMPXM010000139.1 GCA_023701225.1 Pseudobdellovibrionaceae bacterium
GCACATCGGCTTGCAGCGCTTGGATCCCTGTCCACTTACGAGCAACATGGTCGTCGACTGCGGAGAACTCTTTCAATCTTCGGCTTTTGAATGTTCATGCGACAAAGTACATCCGAAATCCCGCCCCCCCCACTGGCACGGCTCCCGTCGTATCCTTTGGCTTCGGTCTCGGTACCCAGATTTTAACCACGGAAGGAGCGAACTTTAATTATCAGCTTCGACTGAACACGCCCGTGAGCGAAGCTGTGTCCGTGGAGGTTTGTCGGTCAGCTGGATTTGCGGGCAGCCCTTCTTTAATAGGTTCTCTGACGAGTGCAGGCCAGTATACTCTCACGCCCGAACAGTTCGACTCGGGCGCGGGCTACGACTGCAACACGCATGTGATTCCGCGCGGCTCCACGACCGTCACCGTCACAGAGACAGTGTACGATGATAATATGACAACGAATGAAAACACCTCCGCCTTCATATACTTGCTCTGGATCCAGGGTTCGAGGCAGGCCGAAATCGGCATCAACAATGTTTTCAACGTTTACGTGCGTGACAATGATACTTATCTGGAACTTCTCTCGATCACGGATGTCGGAGATTCTTATGATATAACCTACCGCCACAACCTCACGTTTTGCGCCAGACTCAAGGTAGAGCCCAATCCGCCCTGGCTCATGTCGTCGCTTTGCGCGATTGCGCCGTCGACTCTTTCGATGATTTGTTTTGAACCAACAGGAACAGTCCCTGTCACAGGTAGAGTACATAAAACATGTTTGTCTCCTTACGCCAATAGCGGCACCCGGGTGTATCTAGTACCTGGAAACACCGAGGCCCTGTCCGAGTCCAATCGGATGCCATTGCCATGAAAACACCAACTTCGAACGTCAAGCAGAGTACGCGAGGAATGGCACTGCTCGAGGTCATAACGGCGGTCGGCATTTTTTCTATTCTTCTCGTCAGCTATCTGCAAACCGCTGACATACTCAGAAGCTGGCTGCTTGCCAATGACGCCAAGCTGACGTTGCAGAGCCTGCGTTCTGAATTTGTCAGCACGCTCCGAGACGATGTTTCCTGGTCACAGATTCTCGGCAACACGTCCAACTCGTCGCTCGACTGCCTCGAGAGCCCCTCGACGTGGTCGGCTTGCCCATCTCGAAATAACAATACGTATGGCGGCGCGTTCATCGTCGAACTGGCGCAGTCAGGCTTGATTTTTAACCCCTTGGCAAACGCCGACCACGGTTTTACAATCGACGGCCAGCCCTGCTCGTCGTACCCGTCCATGGCGTGCCCTCTGCGGCTCGACCTGAAGTGGACGAGGTTATGTGAGCTCTCCTGCGGCAGCGACCCATTGATCGAAGTGTCTGGAGTCTTCACAACGAATCCACACCTGCGCCTACGCAGCGACGCATATTCCTTCTCGATGATTCGCCCACTCTCAGTCACAGTTCTTCCGAATGTGCTGCCCAGGATCTCCTTCCGTCACGGCGTGACCAAAACCTGGGAAGACGCTTCGCCGGCACCCACTGCCGAGGTCACACTGAACTATCCAGCACCCGTCCCCATCACTTTCGATATTTGTGTCGAGCGTAATCCAAAAAACGAATCCTGTTATCCTCCTATGCACGCTCGCCCGGGCATTGATATGCCCGCGTATGGCACCTGCAATTCATTTACGATTCCGCAGAGCTCGACTGGTACCTCGGTGCCTCTCTATGTTTTGAACAATGACTCCACACTCGCCTTTCCATCGTGTTTTATTTCCGAAGTTGCTGCTGTCTCCTATTCCCTGTACATTCAAAACGTCACGGGCGCGAATCTCGGGCCCCTCTCCATGCACGAAGTCGTCGTTATCGACAAACGACTTCGCCTCAATCTCACGAGTGCACAGATCGACACGAGCAACGTTCTGCGAATTGCCTATGAGACGCAGGCCTCTCCGTTTTGGGTTCAAACCTTCGCACTCCGCAATAGTCGCCACGAGATGATCCAGTTTGGAAATGCGATGAATATGAGGTCTTCAAATGGAGTTTGGAACCTAGATTTCAATGTCATACGAGCGACCCAGCCCGTCGGCCCGGGCACCGAACTCAAAGTTTGTCGATACATTAGTTTCGGAGTGGCGTGTTCCAATCTCATCACGGTGACGGGACCTTGACGCCATGAAAAAGAGATCCAACATCATTCGCATGATCAAAGGCAATCAAGGAGCTGCGGCGCTGACCCTTGTCATCATTTCTCTCGTCGTGGTTTCGATTCTGATTTTCGGCGCGATTGAGACTATTTCGACGATGCAAAGGACTTTTTCCAGCGCCTATATTTCAACGAAGAGCACGACTTCCATCGTACAAGGCAATCTGATGTCGATCCTTCGACATTCTGCGACTTGGGACAATATAGTGAATTCCAATCCGTCCCTGGATTGTATCAAAAACCACACCGCCTGCCCTATCAGTCCAAGTGAAATTCAGCGCGTACGAGTTGAATCAATAGACATCATCGAGACAACGAACCCAAACTTGGGCTACTCGCTTGGCGGCGACGTGTGCATGACGTATACGGATCCTGCGGACTTGAACTGCGTCTTCAAACCCAGGATCCAATGGGAACCGATCTGCACCAGTCCCTGCATCGACCCCGCTGTCCGGATTTTAGTGGATCTCCAACCGAAGGCGCAGCTCATCGAGACCTACCATCTCAATCCGGAAAACCTGAAGTTTTCGGAACCGAAATAGTAAGCTCCGCTTCTCGTCTCCTCAGAGTTCGGAGCGCTGGGCGAAAAAACGCAAACCTAGCGCCAAAGCGACCATCGCGGCTCCGACACCGGTCATGTTTTGCAACCCCGGTAACGATATGCCCATCAGTGAGACGACCGTGCCCAGCACGATCACGACGGAATTCAGGCCTGGCATCCGAAAATTCAAAAGCGGCTTGGAGAGTTCCGTCGCCGTTTCGGCCGGCGCGCTCGCGAGTGCGACCAAGCGCTTGGTCATCTTGCGCGCGATTTCTTCGTCCGGGAATTGCTGCAGAATGCGGCCGTACTTGTGAGCGGCATATGCGAGAGCCCCATTCTTGAGACATGCGCTCAAGAACGCATCGTGCTTCGCTTCGATTTCGTAGTGATCGATGATTTCTTTCCAAAGAAGAATCAATTCGGGCTTGGCCCCCAAAGCGAGTTCGGCGGCGAACGCCTCTTCATCCGGAACCGTGGTCGCTAGCTCGGATTTTTTCTTCGCCGCCGCCGACTTTTGCGCCGCAGGCTCCATTGCTCTTTGCGCCACAGGCTCCACGGCCGCACGAACCGAGGACTCGCGCCGGTCCGCGGGAAGGTCCGCCGCCGGACGCTCTTGCGTCGTCACAGGCGAAAGTTCGGTTTCCGTGAACGTGAGTCCCGCCGCTTGAAACAATTGGCTCTCGACCCACCAGCCGCCCAACGAAGAACTCGCCGAGCCTGGTGCCTTCTCATTTGGCATCTCGTTTGGCATCTCGATGGTGAATTGCGCCTCGCAATCGGAACATTGGAAGAGCGCGAGGTCATCTGATGGCGGGAGCGGATCCGTCGCGAAAAGCTTGCGACACGCCGGGCATCGCGTATGAATCAATCCGGCGGTCAAGAACGGCATCTGCATTGGAGCCGCTGCCGGGCCGACCTGCCCAAATGGACCCGTCGTCAGAGTGCTCGACGAATTCTGGTTGTTAGGATTGGCCTCCGCAGAAGCCCCGGATGCGCGTCCGTATGCATCGGTTTCCAATGGCTCGCTCCCCTCATTGGCGGTAAGCTTATCCATATGCTCAGCGCCTATCGCCTCCCAATTCTAGCAGGTTTGTTCATCGGGACAAGCTATATTCCCTTCCCACCATGGGCTCTGTTTTTCTGTTTAGTGCCGCTCTGGATATTCGCTTTGCAATTCGCGACCGAGCAAACTCCCCACGAAGAAAAGTCAGCGGATTTGAAGCGCGTCTTCTTCGGCGGCTGGCTGACGCAATTCATTTTAAACGCCATCGGATTTCACTGGATCGCTTACACGGCGGTCGAATTCGGCCATCTTCCCTGGTGGGTCGGCGGACTGGTACTGTTCGCGTTCTGCGCTCTCGCACACTTGTATTTTCCCGCAAGCCTCGCCGTCGGTGTATTTCTCATGCGGCGGTTTTCGCTCACGCCCGTCGCTTCCGTTTTCCTCTTCGCCGCCCTTTTCGCGTTCTGCGAAATGGTGTTCCCCGTGCTATTCCCTTGGCATCTGGGCTACCCATGGCTCTGGGCCGGACTGCCGGCGGTACAGATGACGGATATCATCGGCTTCCAAGGTTTGAATGTCGTGACGATCGCGACCAATGCCGCTCTAACCCTGGCATGGCAACGCCGTCGAACCCACCGCCGCCAAGCCTTACATTGGGCCGTTGGCGCGCTGGCGACGTTCCTCGTGCTGAATGCGGCCGGAATGTGGCGCAAACAAGCCTGGGATCAGACGGATGCCGAGATCAAAGCCCTCGCGGTCCAAGGCAACATCGGGAATTTCGAAAAGATCATGGCGGAGAAAGGTCGCGCCTTTCACGAAGCCATCGTCGGCCGATACCTCGCCTTGAGTCGAGCAGGCCTGGACCAACATCCTGATGCGGACCTGGTCCTTTGGCCAGAGACTGCGTTTCCCGACTTTCTCGACGACACGTTTCGTTCGCGGCCGCACGCACGTTCCGTACGTGAATTCGTCAAGATCACACAGAAGCCGCTTCTTACCGGAGGCTACTCACGTTCGCTCGATAAGCCGACCACCTATAACGGAATCTTCCTCCTCGATCCGACTCACGATGAATTGCCGCTGCCTCCGTATCGAAAAACCATCTTGCTGGCGTTCGGCGAATACTTCCCTGGCGCCGATTGGTTTCCGTTTGTGATGAAGTTCTTTCCCGAACTCAGCGCATTCGGCCGAGGTGACGGCCCCATCTCCATGAACTGGGGAGGCTGGCGGCTGGGACCGCAGATCTGCTACGAAAGTCTCTATCCCAGCTTCTCTCGTGACCTCGCCAAGGCGGGAGCGGAGGTCTTCGTGAACGTGACCAATGACTCCTGGTTCGGGCACACGTTTGAACCTCGCCAACATCTCTACATGACGTTCGCACGCGCGCTGGAATTCCGCCGACCGTTGATTCGTGTGACCAACACCGGGATCACTTCGGCGATCCTCGCCAATGGCGAGATTCTTCAGCAAAGTCCATTGCATCAAGAGTGGACGGGATTATTCCGAGTGCCCTACCGTCGCAACCCGCCCCACACGTTCTATGAGAGTCTTGAACCGACTTGGCCGTTTCTGATGCTTGCCGCGATCTTCCTCCTTGTGTCGTTTGGCAGCTCTCGCCGCAAAACGCCATAGACCGTGTTTCGTGTCCAAAGGACTTGCTGGGAGGAGCAACGAAGACTCAGATCAAAAATATGCCATTTAGCACTATATCAAAATAGGGAAACGCCCTAGACTTCGCTTGTGGAAAACCTCAAGCCTCTCGATTGGAATGATATCCTGGCCCGTCTCGAAAAATTCGCCACCAGCGAACCGGCTCGTGCACGCTTACGCGAACTCGAACCTCTCGACTCCGCCGAGACTGCGGAGCGAAGTTGCCGCGAAATCCAAGAAGCTCAATCCGTCTTGAGTGGCGGCGAGCGCCCGTTCATGGAAAGCTTGGATTTGTTTTCCACTTGGTTCCAGCGACTCAAACGCGAAGCTGTGCTGCAAACACTCGAGCTGCGCGATGTGCGCAGATTTTGCCTTGAGGCGATTGCACTGAGCGAAGTGCTCCGGCCCGTCAACGGCACCTGGGTGCAATCACTCAAAGACCGTTTGCTGGACGCGACAGGCCCGCTCTCCGCCATCGATCAGCTGATGACGCCTTCCGGAGAAATCCGCAACGACGCGAGCGAGACTCTCTATCATCTCTATCGAGAAAAAACGAGTCAGACGCGCGCGCTTCAAGCCGTACTCGATAAGATCGTCAAAGCGCACGAGATGGAAACGATGCTGCAAGACAAATATGTCACGACGCGCGAAGGGCGTTGGGTCATTCCCGTCAAGGGCGGCATGCAGCACCATTTCCCCGGCATCATCCATGCCCAGAGTCAATCGAAGCAGACCGTGTTCATGGAGCCGGACGAAGTGGTTCCGCTCAACAACCGCCTCCGTCAGATCGATGCGGAGATCGAAGAGGAAATCGAGCGTCTGCTGTTGGCACTCTCCGCATATTTGCGCACGCAACTCTCCGGATTCGAATCCTCGCAAGTCGCGATGCTCGATGCCGATATCCGTCTCGCACAAGGCAAACTCGCGGACGTTCTCGAGGCGACCGTGCCACGCTTCACGGAAGCGACGATGGAACTCCAAGACGTCCGCCATCCGCTTTTGGTTTTGAAAAACGAAAAGGTCATTCCGAATTCATTGAAGCTCGATGTCGAGCGGCGCTTGCTTTTGCTCTCGGGCCCCAATGCCGGAGGTAAGACCGTTTTACTCAAGTCGGTGGGCCTGGCCGCGCATATGGCGCGCTGTGGACTTTTGATCTGCGCCGACGAAGGATCGAAGCTGCCGTTTTTCAAGCAATTGTTCGTCGGCGTCGGCGACGCCCAGAGCGTCGATGCTCATCTATCGACGTTCGCGGCACACCTCAAGGTGCTCGATGAGGCCACGAAGTCCAGGGGCCCGCAGAGCCTGCTTCTCATCGATGAAATTTGCGGCTCAACGGATCCCGAAGAAGGCTCAGCGCTCGCGCGCAGCTTCATTGAGCGATATGCAAACAACCATGTCCTCGGCGTGATCACCAGCCACTTAGGACCGCTCAAGGTCGGTTGGACCGCGGAGAGCGGCGTGATCAACGGCAGTCTTGAGTACAACGCCGAGACAGGTCTACCGACATACCAATTCTTCATGGGTGTACCTGGTCAGTCGCTGGCTCTGCAAACCGCCCGCCGCGTCGGCGTGGACAATTCCATCGTCGAACGCGCCATGGACTTTTTAAGTCCAGAAACCAAAGCTCAGCAGCAGCATCTGCGCGAGATCGAAGCGACAAAAGAGGAACTCCAGGAACTGCGACGCCGACTCCAAGACGACGCGCGCGACGCGCGCGAAGCAAAAAAGAAATATCTCGAGCTCATTCAGAACTTCCGCCAGGAAAAAGACCAGTGGTTGGAGCGCTCAGTGAAAAAGGCGGAGAAAAAGATCGATGACATGCTCGAGAAGGCGCAAGTGGAGAACGTCTTCCGCAAACACGAACGCCTGTCGGAAATCAAACGCGATTTACCCGAGGTCGTGAAGGCCTCGACGACGATCGCGAGCCCGCGACGCAAGGTCGAAACCGCCGAGGATTTCGCCAAACTTTATCCGCCCGGCTCGATCGTATTCATTCCTTCCGTCAGCCAGGAAGGTGTCGTGCAGGGAACCGCCAATGCCAAAGGCGAAGTGCCGGTGCTCTCAAACTCCATGCGGCTTCTGGTTCACTGGAGAGAGCTCAAGCCTCCTCATAGCGCGCCCAATCCGACCCAGAATATCGTACGCCGTTCAGCGGGTGTTCAGGTCACGCTCCAAGATGTCGAACGCGTGATCGACGTCCGTGGCCAGCGCGTGGAAGATGCTATCAGTCAGATCGAGATCGCACTGGATGCGGCGGCCTTAGCCAATGAGGACCGAGTCAAAATCATCCACGGCCATGGGACCGATACGCTTAAAAAAGCGATCCGCAGCCATCTCTCCCGCAGCGTCTATGTCAAAAAGTGGAAAGCCGCGCCACCTGAAACCGGCGGTGACGGCGTGACATGGGCGGAGCTGAAGGACTAGCGCCTATTTTGAATGATTCACTCCCGAAAGGCGGCCGGCATTCGACCGCCTTCGCATGTCGGGCCGGCGATCGAACTCGCACGGCTCGCTTCTGGAGCGACAAGCACGGATTCCAGACACGAATGAACCCGGCGGAACACGCCTTCCGCCCGCATCGTCTCGACGCTGTCCAAACGTGACCAAACGAGGCTTCCGGACTGGCGAGAGAACAACAGGCGACCCCGCCACTCGCTATCGAATCCGACCAACTGGCGGATTTCGAACGGCAGCTTCACTTCGCCCGAAAGCTCCACATCCGCGCACTGATCCTGCCCGCAAGCGACGAACCCTTTGAGCACACTGACCATCTCCAACTGAAAAGGCGTGTTTTCTTCAAAGCCCGTCCACTCAGCGACCAATACCCAGGTGTCGCCGACCCGCACGGGCTCGCTCGGCAACGAGATCGGAGGCACGAAAAAAACCGACTCTTTGCTGTAGCGCCCGGCTCTGAGCACGCGCCCATCTTTCGTTAACCGAAGATCCAGAGTTTCGCCCGGCTCTGGGAAAGCCAGGAGCCGCAAATCGATATTACCCTTCTTCTCCAAGGTGCGGACGCTTTGCTCGACAACGCCATCGGAACGCGGATGAATGTCCGATTGGGTTTCAAACTCGACCGAGTTCTCCTGCTGATCGCGCAGACGTCCTCGCTCGTAACTCTTGGAGACCGTGCGGCTGACATGCTTGAGCGTCTCCGTGCGGCTCCCTCCAGCCCCGAGCTGAAGTTCGACCGCATCTTCGACCGTTACGGCCGGCAAACTCTCCACGACACCAGGAACGTCTCGATTTGAGACATCTCCATCTGGAGAACTCGCGCAGCCAAGGACAGTGAATGATACGACAGAGATCGCGACGAACCTCAATACGAACCTCGTCGAGACTCGCACGACGCCCGGCCACA
>JAMPXM010000140.1 GCA_023701225.1 Pseudobdellovibrionaceae bacterium
CATCCGCGCTACCAAAATACGCGGCGCACCTTTTGGCGAGTGAAGAGAGATGTATGAAGTTGTTTGCTGACCTCACGAAATTCGGAATTATCGTTTTTGTTCTTCTCAGCGGAGCGATGGGCTACATGCTGAGTTGGCCGATGTTGGAAGCTTGGAGTTGGTTGCACTTCGGTTTGACGATGGCAGCACTCTATTTTTTCTCGGCCGGCAGCTTCGCTCTGAATCAGGCACAAGAATGGCGCATTGATTCGCGTATGCCGCGCACGGAGAAGCGGCCCATTCCGTCTGGTCGTGTGTCGGTCGGTCAGGCGTATACCTTGGGGTTTGGCTTTATTTTGATCGGAATCCTTGCGGCCGCGCTCGTGAACTCGCGCGTTTTGGCGCTCGGGCTGTTCACGGTGATCTTTTACAACGTTTGGTACACGCTTTACTGGAAGCGTCGCTGGGCGTTCGGCGCGGTTCCTGGTGCGATTCCAGGAGCTTTGCCCGTGGTCATTGGCTATGCGGCGAATTCTTCTCTGCTCCTGTCGTCGGAGTGCGTGTACGCGTTTCTCATCATGTTCCTTTGGCAGATGCCGCACTTCTGGGCGCTCGCGATTCGCTTTAAGGATGATTATTCGGCGGGTGGGATTCCAGTTTTGCCGACCAAAATCGGCACGGATGCGACGGTCTATCACATCGGTCTCTACGTCTTCGCGTACGTTGCATTGGCGGTCGCATCGCCCTTGTTCACGAAAGCGTATTTCTTCTATCTGTTCATCGTACTGCCATTCGCGTTCAAGGTTGTTTGGGAGTTCATCAAATTCTGGAGAGATGGGGCCACGAAGCAACGGTGGCTTCCGTTCTTTCTCTGGACGAATTTTTCAGTGCTCGTTTTCTTGGTGGGGCCTGTGATCGACCGCTGGCACCTCGGTTGGGGTTGAGGTTTGCGCATGTTGGTCTCTCGCGGATTTCTCCGATTGTTCTATGGGCTCGTAGTCGCGACGGTCGGTCTAATGGCGCTTGGAGCGGGTGTGCGCGCGATGAATGCCGGACTTTCCTGCCCGGATTGGCCGCTCTGCTTTGGTCAGGTGATTCCGGACTTCCACGTGGGTGTTTGGTTTGAATTCGTCCACCGTGCGTATGCGGGTTTGGTCGCGCTCGTGTTTTTCGGCTGCCTGGGTTACTTGCTCTTCAAACCGCAAATTCCTCGTTTGGTGAAGCGGATTGGCGTGATCGCTCTCGCCGTGTTGCTCTTGCAGATCATCATGGGCGGTTTGACAGTTTTAAAGTTACTCAAAGTCAGCGTTGTCACATCGCACTTGATGCTGGCGACAACATTCGCGGCCTGCTTGTTCTTGATCGGCTCGATGTTGAATCCAAACGGAGTTCGGCGGGGGTCGCAACCAGCACCGGACTGGTTTCGGACTTTGGCTCTGATTTTCCCGGTCGCGACATTCGGACAAATTTGGTTGGGCGGTCTTGTTGCCAGCAGTTATGCGGGCGCGGTTTGCGTGGACTTCCCGCTCTGCAATGGTCAATGGGTGCCGACTCTTCACGGAGCGATCGGGCTACAGGTGATGCATCGCTTTGGCGCATACACCTTGTTTTTGTTCGCCTTTGCGATCTTCGGGATGGTGCATGCCCATCGCCGGTCTTCGTGGATGACTTCACAGGTAAGCCACATCAGCCGGGCTCTGCTCTTTGTCGTGCTCGCGCAAGTGGGCGTCGGGATCGCGAATCTTCTCATGTACATTCCGCCCGGAATGACGGTGTTGCATCAGTCGGTGGCGATCGTGATTCTTCTGACCGGTATCCGCTTTGCTTACATCGCCAATCGCATCGCGGCCTCTGCGGAAGTTACGGCCGAGGCGTATCCGGCTGCACGTCAGGCGCAGACGCTATAAACTCCGGTAGCTCCATGCAGGTTTGATGAATGCGCATCAGAAGCGGGAAGCGCTCGAGATCGACCTGAAAGCGAATCGCATTGAAAATTTGCGGAACCAAGAAACAATCGGCAGCCGTGACGAGGTTGCCGAAGCAATACCGTCCCGCCGTCGTTTGCACCATCTCCGTCAGCGCTTGCAGCCCGTTATTCACCCAATGCTGCACCCACTCGGTTTTCTTATCTTGGTCAAAGCCCGCGCGGCTCTGAAGTTGTTGCAGCACGCTCAAGTTGCCGAGCGGCTGGATGCCGCTGTTGACGATCTCGCAGGCTTGCAGCACCCGCGCCCGCTCGTAGGCATCCTGAGGAAAGAGAGGAGGCTCCGGGCGAAGCGAATCCAGGTATTCAATGATCGCCACCGACTGACCCAAAGCACGACCCTTATGGATCAGAGTCGGAACTTGGCGTGAGGGATTGAGTTCGTTGTAGGGGCTGGTGTTTTGTTCTCCGCCGTTATTGAGCAAATGCACGGCCCGATATTCGTAATCGAGGCCCTTGAGTTTTAAAGCGATGCGTACACGGTGCGAGGCGGAGCTGCGGTAGTAGCTATACAAAATCAGTTCGGACATATTTTCTCCCGTCGCCACCAGGCTACCCCGTCCTCTCGTGTCGTGACAAGGCGCGGCCGATTGAATAGAGTCAATGGAATAGAGTCAATTGAAGGGAGTCGATGGACTCACTTCCACGGGAGAGACAGTCATGAAGCTGGGTTCGCTCAAACATGCGCATCATCGGGACGGTGAGCTCATCGTCGTCAGCACCGATCATCGTATGGCCGTCAAAGCCTCATCCATCGCGCCAAGCCTACGCACCGCGATCGAGAACTGGGCGACGACCCGACCACATCTCGAAAAACTTTCGGACGACTTGAATGCCGGAACAGCGGCGGGAGCGTTCGCCGTCGATGAGTCACAGCTTCACTCGGCCTTACCCCGCACGTTCCAGTGGGCCGACGGATCGGCGTTTCTGCACCACGTGAAGCTCGTGCGCATGGCGCGCAAGGCCTCACTTCCCGAGACGCTCTACACCGTGCCATTGATGTATCAGGGCGGTGGCGACGATTTTCTTGCGCCTCGCGAAGATATCCCGCAGTTGGATTTTAGCCACGGAACGGACTTCGAAGGTGAAGTTGCGGTTATCGTGGATGATGTTCCGATGGGCATTTCCGCGGAGAAGGCCTTGGAAAAAGTCATCCTCTTCATGATCGTCAACGACGTGTCGTTGCGTGGATTGATTCCCGAAGAACTCGCACAAGGATTTGGCTTCTTTCAAAGTAAACCGTCGTCGGCATTTGCACCGTTCGCCGTTACGGCCGATGAGTTGAAGGGAGCGTGGCGCGAGGGACGCATCCACTTGCCTTTGCATGTGAAATACAACGAGCAGTTCTTCGGCAACGCCGACGCTGGCCACATGCATTTTCATTTTGGTCAGCTCATCGCGCACGCAGCGCGAACGCGCAACCTTAAAGCGGGCACGGTGATTGGCAGTGGTACGGTCTCCAACGAAGACCCGACGCGCGGAAGCAGCTGCTTGGCCGAGAAGCGGATGATTGAAACAATCAACAATGGCCAGCCATCGACACCCTTTATGAAGGCGGGAGACACGGTTCGGATCGAGATGTTCGACGCCGACGGGCGAAACATCTTCGGCACGATTCACCAAAAAGTCGTCAGCGTTCAGCCGGCGGGATAATTTTGGATTTTCGTCAGTACGAGGAATTCTTAGCCAAGGTGGACGCGAAGTTCGCGGAAATTCACGCTCGCCATGCGGAGAAGATGAAGTGCGCAGCCGGCTGTCATGGCTGCTGTGTACCGAACCTCACTGTTTTTCGTATTGAAAAAGAAAACATCGCTCGGCACATTCGATCGGTTCCAGGGCTGGATAAAAGGCTGAGTGATTTACACACTCAAAATCCACATCAAGGTTCCCGCTGTCGATTCTTGGATGCGAGCGGACAGTGCGCAATTTACGAGGTACGCCCGCTGGTTTGCCGCAGCCATGGCGTTCCCTTGTTTGCCAAAGGCGACGCTGGATCGATTTTAGATGTTTGTCCTCTGAATTTTAGCGAAGTCGCAAACTTGGCGGAGCTACCAGGAACGGACTTCATCAATTTGGAACTTGTGAACTCGATTTTGGCCACAATCAATCGTACCTGGGACCCTCAAGGAGAGCGCTTCGCTCTCGATATTCACGGCGTTCTCGAATCGGGCGACTAGAACGAAGAGCGGGCAAGCTCATTCGGTTTCAATCTCCCTTCATTTCGCTCGCTGCCCCAAGAGGTCATTAAGTCGTCTTCGTTTTGCAAACGGGATCTTGTTTCTGGTCGCTCAAGCGAGGCCATTCGCCTCGCCGCTGGCGACTTCGTAACACTCCTTTCAATCTTCGGCCACGTCTCGCTTGCCGTTCTCGACTACACTTCTGGCGCTGGGCGGAGCGACGGCATCATGGGTCCGCGCTCAAGAAGGGAAAAGTGCATGGTGTTTACCAATCGCCAACAGGCGGCCTTAAAGCTCATCGCCGAACTTGAGGAGTATCGAGGTCAGGCACCCTTGGTGTTAGCGATTCCGCGCGGAGCGGTGCCAATGGGCGAAATTCTGGTCAATTCCTTGGGCGGAGAGCTGGATGTTCTGCTTGCGAAGAAGATCACCTGGGAAGAGCACCCGGAACTCGCGCTCGGAGCCGTCAGCGAAACGGGACTCACTCGATGGGAAGAGCATGCATTCGACATGGGTTTGCAGGAGGAGGAGCTTGATCGCCTCAAGAATCAGGCGATTGCCGCGCTTGCCGAAAAACGGGCGACCTATGCTCCGCTTGTGAAAAAGGCGGAGGCCCGAGGTCGCAATGTGATCATCGTCGACGATGGCGTGGCGACGGGAGCAACGATGAGTGTCGCTATTGAGTCGGTTCGAGTGGAAGAACCCGCTCGCATTATCGTCGCGACGCCGGTGGCATCTGACCAGGCGGTGAGTCGCTTGCGGGCACTCGCAGACGATGTCGTGGTTCTGCATGTTCCGCGAACGTTCTTCGCGGTCAGCCAGTTTTATGAAGACTTTTCGCAAATCAGAGACGACGACGTGACGCGAATTCTCAACGAGTCGAGAAAAAAGCGGCCGCTGCGCGAAGCGCAAAGCCGCGGGCGAACGATGGCCGACCAGATCGAAAGTCCGCCATGACGTGGAGGAGGTCGCAAACATGAAGCGCATGGAATTCACCATTGATCTGGACGACGTTCATCTCGAGGCGCGTCTGGATCGTCCTGAAAGCGCGAAGGGCTTAGTGGTATTTGCCCATGGCTCGGGTAGCAGCCGCCTGAGTCCTCGCAACCTCGCTGTCGCGCAGGTGTTGAACGTCGCCGGTCTTGGAACATTGCTCTTTGACTTAATGACCATGGACGAAGCCAAGGACCGTGCGCTCACCTTCGATATCGACTTTCTGTCGGAGCGCTTGGTGCAGGTGATCGATTGGCTCCAAGATCAACCGGATTTGCGGGAACTGCCGATCGGTTTGTTTGGCGCGAGCACTGGAGCCGCAGCGGCTCTGACGGCGGCGTACGAACGTCCTGAGCAGGTCCGTGCTGTGGTCTCCCGTGGGGGTCGGCCGGATTTGGCGCTGCATCTTTTGGATCAAATACGAATTCCCACTCTGCTCATCGTAGGTGGGCACGATTTTCAGGTCGTCGATTTCAATCGCAAGGCGTTTCACAAACTTCAAGGGGCAAAGGATCTCGCGATCGTGCCGAAAGCCACTCACCTCTTTGAAGAGCCGGGTGCGCTAGAAGAGGTCGCCGATTTGGCACGTGATTGGTTCGTGCGTTTCTTACCGCGCTATTTCCTGCGTTGCGAAGGCCCGCGCGAAGAGCAACCGAGGACTTGACGTTTTCTCAAAAGTGACCGGAGCCGATGTTTATGAGACTTGCACCGAACGCGGAGTTGTACATGCAGGTCCGGGAGAGAACCGTCGCGATCTGCGCGGATCTTCAGTTGGAGGACTACTGCGTTCAATCCCATTGGTTTGTCAGCCCGCCCAAATGGCATCTGGGTCACACCACTTGGTTTTGGGATGTTTTTTGTCTTCGCCCACGATCCCTTTCGCGAACGCCACGCGGGTGGGATCTGGCTCTGAACTCTTATTATCAATCGCAAGGTTCGCCATTGCCTCAGGCGGGCCGAGGTGTGCGATCCCGTCCGACCATCCGAGAAATCATGGATTTTCGCCGTCAGGTGGACGAGTCCATGGTTCTACTTCTCCAAGACGGCGCACCCGATTCGGCCAATGCAAACGAGACGCGCAGTGAAACATGGGGAAAAACTTTTGAAGTTGGGATCCATCATGAGCAGCAACACCAAGAGTTGCTTTGTATGGACATCAAGGCGTTGTTGGCCATGCAAACCGATGTCATCGAGGATCTCCGATGCTTGAGCGCTCGCGTGCCGGATCCTGTTTCGGAGCCAGGCAATCCGAATCGATGGTGGCGTATCGCCTCTGGCATTTATGAAATCGGCGACGCGGGGCAAGGCTTCGCTTTTGACAATGAACGCGCTCGCCATCGTGTGTTCCTAGAAGCGTTTGAAGTCCGTCAGGAGCTGGTGACGAACGCCGAATATTTGGAGTTCATGCGCGCCGACGGCTACAGCCGGCCGGAGCTTTGGCTCTCGGTTGGATGGGATTGGCTTCACCGCGAAGGGACACGCGCGCCTTTGTATTGGCGAATGCGCGATGAGGAATGGTGGGAGTTTGACCTCGACGGCTGGAAAAAACTCGATCCTGACCAGCCTGTTCGACACGTGAGCTATTTTGAGGCCGACGCATGTGCGCGCTGGATGAACTCCCGGCTACCCACCGAGGCCGAATGGGAAACCGTTGCATCGCGTGAGTCGGGCTCAATGCATCGGCAGCTGTGGCAATGGACACAAAGCGCGTATTTACCCTATCCCGGTTTCCGGCCCTTTCAGGGCGCGCTCGGCGAATACAATGGCAAATTCATGAATGGCCAGATGGTTCTGCGCGGAGGATCAGTTGCGACACCTCCGCCGCACTACCGTGTCACGTACCGAAATTTTTTTCCACCGGAGTTGCGATGGCAGTTTTCTGGGATTCGCCTGGCACGTTGACGGAATCACGAACGACGCCTCATGAGGCTCGTGAGTTTGAAGATCTGCGCGAGGCCCTGGAAGGATCGCCCAAACGAATTCCTTCGAAGTACTTTTACGACGATCGCGGCAGCGAGATCTTTTCGCGCATCATGGAGACGCCGGAGTATTATCCCACTCGAGCGGAAACAGAAATTCTCGTACAACGATCGGATCGTCTGCTTGTCGTCGGCGGACTGAGCGGGCCCGTGCATGTCGTGGAGTTGGGTGCGGGCGACGGAAGAAAAACGGCACATTTTCTGCGCGCGGTTCAGCGGTACAGCGCACATTTGCGCTACACGCCTGTCGACATTTCGGCGGGAGCTTTACGAGAGCTCAGTCAACGGATCAAAAAAGAATTTGCGGACATCGAAGTCGAGCCGCGTGTTTTGGACTTCGAATCGAAACTTGAGAGTCTCCCGCTTTCGCGCAGCCGAACGAACATGGTGCTCTTGCTGGGATCTAGTATCGGGAACTGGTTGCCGGAAGAACAAAGCCGATTTTTGCGGCGTCTGCGAGCGGTTTTATCGAGTCACGATTTCTTGCTGATCGGATTCGATCTCAAAAAGGAAGCATCCATTTTGATCGCGGCTTACAATGATGCGCTGGGATGGACTCGTGAGTTCAACCTAAATTTGTTGGAGCGATTGAATCGAGATGTCGGTGCGAACTTCGTGATCGACCAATTCCGACATCACGCCAGCTACAATCCCGCGACGGGTGCTATGGAAAGTTGGCTGATCGCACAACGCGCGCTGACCGTGTCGCTTCGTCGCTTGAACTTCTCCATACATCTGAAGGCCTTTGAAGGAATTCATGTGGAAACGTCCTGGAAGTATCTGCCCTCGGAGATTGAGCAGCTTGCACATGATCACGGCTTTCGTTGCATTGCGCATCGGTATGACCGGCTTCATCGCTTTCGCGTCGATCTTTGGAGTTGAAGTTGGCTCTGCTCAATGTTGGAGTGTCGAACAGACAACATTTTACGCGGAGGCTCCTCATGGCGACAATCACGTTGAAAGGCAATCCTATTCAAACTTCGGGTCAACTCCCCGCAAAAGGGACAACGGCACCTGATTTTAAGTTGTTGCGTGTGGATTTGTCTGAAGTCTCTCTCGCAAACTTTGGAAACAAGAAGAAAGTCCTCAATATTTTTCCGAGTGTCGACACGGCGACTTGTGCGATGTCGGTGCGGACTTTCAATAAAGAAGCCGCCGCGCTCGGAAATGTCGCTGTTCTGAACATTTCGGCGGATTTGCCATTTGCGCAAAAGCGTTTTTGTGGCGCGGAAGGCATCACGAACGCCGAGGCCCTTTCGACTTTCCGGAGCGATTTTGCGAAAACATACGGCCTGCAGATCATGGAAGGACCTCTCGCGGGCCTCTGCTCTCGCGTCGTGATCGTGTTGGACGAAAATAACAAAGTTGTGTACTCCGAACAGGTTTCGGAAGTCGCCAACGAACCCAATTACACGGCCGCTCTCGCCTCTCTTTCCGGAAAATAAACCACTCACTCGCTCGCCAAAACGTGCGCCGAGCGTGTCCTAGAAAGCAATTTTGGAAAATTGAATCGTGATCGCGCGCCGCATCTCCAAAGGGTGCGCCGCGTATTTTGGTAGAGTACCCGCGTCATTGAAATGACGCG
>JAMPXM010000141.1 GCA_023701225.1 Pseudobdellovibrionaceae bacterium
GGTATTCCATTGCCACTGCTGAGCTATGGCGGCTCCAGCATGCTGACCACGATGTCCGCGATGGGGCTCATTTCGTCGGTCGCGTATCGCAAATTTCTCTTTTGATCGAAAGCCGTGATCGAAAGCCGTGATCAAAAACTGTGATCAAAAACAGTGGCCGGAACCAGTGATTGGAGCCGGCCCGCAGGGCTCGCGCGCCTTGCAATGACTCAAAGCCCGCGCAGGCGCGGGCTTTGAAAGTATCAGATGTGTTTTTTCAGAACCGCGACGATATTCTCGAGCGGATGGTTACCGACGATGGTGTCAACCTGTTGGCCGTTTTTGAACAGGATCAGCGTCGGCACACCACGAACGCCATAAGTCGCCGGCGTCTGTTGGTTGGAGTCGATATCGACTTTGTAGACTTTCAACTTGCCCGAAAAATCCGTCGCGATCTGATCAAGCTTTGGAGCCAAAGCGCGGCAGGGACCACACCACTCCGCCCAGAAATCCACAAGCACCGGCATATCCGATTTGAGAACGTCGTTGTCGAAGGCTTGATCTGTGGTGGCAAAAGTGTTCGAACCCATGGCTGTCTCCTTAATTGGCTGAAAACTGAATAAATCCGTCCCGCCCGAAAACTCGGGAAAACCAACTCTTATCCCAGTTCAAGATCGATGTCGACGAACGCCTGATTCGAACTGGGACAGGTGCCCCGACCAACGGCGAGAGGGTGAGTATAAGTCAGCTCTTGCACAATGCCATGATGCGTTAATCGTGGTTTTGCTCACTTCTTCACGCTCCGCCGCCGATAGAGAACCGATGCTGAAGGAAGAGATTAAAATCTTGATCGTCGAGGATGACCAGACCCTCGGCAAAGCAATGAAGGAAGCTGTGGCGCGAGCGGGTTACAAACCCATTCTCTGCTCGCGACCCGATGAAGCGCTTTCCGCTATCAAATTGCAGAACGTCCACGGCGCCATCATCGACTGCATGTTGCCGAAGATGAACGGCCGTGACCTCGCGATCAAGTTGCACGCTGACGTCTCCAAGGATCTCCCAGTCATTTTGACGAGCGGTATTTTCAAGGACAAAGCCTACGCGCGCGAAGCGATCCAAACCACGGGCGCGGTCGCCTTTCTGACCAAGCCGTTCGACGTCGAAGAACTCATCGGCACGCTGGACCGCAAGCTCTCGCATTTGGCCGATGTGCCGCTGCTTCCGATTTACGATCTGCTCCACAAAGCGCGGCCGACTCCGAAAGAGCGCATCCGCGCGATCAATGATTCGGAGCAAGTTCACGGCTTCGATTTACCTTGGCTCTATTCGCTGCTTTTGGATCCGGCCATCAGCGGGCATTTGAATATCATCACCGCCGATGGCGAAGTCGCCGGCGTCGGGTTTCAAAAAGGCAATATCGTCCAGGTCAACTTGAAGGACACGCAAAGTTACTTCGGCGTTCTTCTCGTCGAGAAGGGATTCATCTCGCCGGCGCAACTCGAAGTCGTTCTCGCGCAAGGCAAAACACGGCGCATGGGTGAACAGCTGGTGGAAGCCAACGTGCTCAGTCCGCACGCGGTCAGCATCGTCATCTCCGAACAGCAGAGCATTCGTCTGTCGAAAACCGTCGCCGATACGTCCTGTAAAGTGAACTTCATCGAGTCCACCGATATCAGCGAGGACGCGCAGACGGACCGAACGGCCTGCACGGAGCTGATCGATGACTGGGCCGGATCCAAATTGCCGATCGAATGGCTGAAGTCGTTTTACATTCCCTGGATGAGCCACAGTATCCGCAAAGGCCCCGAATTTACCGAAAACCATCGCTCGCTCCAGCTGTACTGCTTGAGCCGAACTCCCGGCCTTTTGCAAAAAGCCCTCGGCAACACGACCCTGGATCAGCTCACGACACATTTCGACGGGCGCGAAGACCAGTTCTTCCGTGCCATTCACGTTCTTTTCCTGTGTCGGATCATTTCTTTCGGCGAACAGCAAAAATCCGTCAACTACGACAGCCACAAAATACGCCTTCAGAAACTCAATGCCGAGCTCGAAAACCAAACCTACTTCGAGCGCTTGGGCGTGAGTTCAAAAGCCAAAGATCAAGAGATCAAACGAGCTTATCATGAGCTCGCCAAAGTGCTTCATCCTGACAAACTCTCGGCCGACACCCCCGAAGACGTGCGCGAGCTGACACGCGCCGTATTCCAAAAAATCAACACGGCCTACGAGGCTCTCAGCGATTCAGCATCAAAAGAAGTGTATTTGAAGGAACTCGAACAGGGCCGCGCGGAATTGGTGCTCCACGCCGAAACGCTCTCCGAACAAGCGAAAGTCTTCCTCGGCAAAGCCGATTCCAAAAAAGCCAAAGAGCTTCTCGAGGAAGCCCGTTCGCTGGCACCGCCGAACTCCGAACAGCGCTTGCTACTCATGTGGGCGCGCCTGAAAACGCAAGCCAAACCGGGCGATGTGCGGTTCACCGAGGACATCAAGGACCAGCTCAGCCAATTGCCGCCCGAAGATCGTCATAATCCGATGTATTATTTCGTGAAGGGCCTGCTCTTGAAGTACCAAAACGAGGGCGACGCCGCTCGTAAGTGCTTCGAGCACGCCGTTGCGATCGACACCGACTTCATTGACGCCCGTCGCGAGCTGAACTTGATCAAGCTTTCCAAACAAAACAACAAACAGACGGATCTGCTGCGCGGAGACCTCAAAGACGTCGTCGGCATGTTGTTCAAAAAGAAAAAATAAACACAGCGCTCACGGGGAACATCATTCCCCTTTTGCTTTTTTCATCATGGCGCGAACGAACTCTTTTTTCTGTTCATTGATCTCGGCGAGTTCTTTTTCCTCGCTCTTGGCGGCCTCCGCGAGTTCCTTTTCCGCTTTAGCGATACGCTCGTGAGGGATCACGGTCTCCACCGGCTCGTTCATCTTGGCGAGAAACGCGTCGTACTTTTTCTCACGCTCTGTCTTCGGCGCGTCCGCCGGACGACCCTGCCCGCCGCCGAATCCACCCGCCGGCCCGCTGATCACGATCGGCGGTGTTGTTTTTTTGCTGCCTTCGTCTTTGAGGACTTTCATCTCGTTCTCACGCGAGAATTGTCGAGCCTTGGACAGTTTGTCGTATTTTTCGATCAACGCCGTCCCATCCAATTTCAGCAATTGCGCGATGATCAACAAGGTATCCTGCGGTTGAATCGGCACTTCGATCAACGCATCGATCTTACTCTTTTGTTCCGCACTCAGCTTGGGGACGGAACCTTGCGGATAGAGGAGCACGACTTTCGCGTTCCCCACTTGCCGCTTGACGTGGATGGAGACCTTGATTCCATCGACCGTGGGTCTTTTGTACATCGCCATGACAAGCGAAGGAAAAAAACCGACCAGCGCGTCACCCAGATTCGAATCTTTGCTGAGGCTTAAAACATCAAAGCCCATTCGCTTGAGCAAAGTCTCGATAAACACCATCTCGTTGTAGTCATCAATGACGAGCATTATCTTGGTCATACTCCATTGTCGGAATCGTCGACCGCCACCGTCAACCCACCCTCGACCCCCAAATGCCTTTCCCTCATGTCTGCCCAAGAATCGCACCCCTCATCGCGGGTCTTGGATGCGGAGCACAACAAAACCACCTCAGGATACCGACCGTTAGTTGCTTGGCGTGCGCCGCGTTGGTAAGACAGTAGGCACATGAAAATCAGCGGCTTTACCGTCATTCGCAATGGGATCCTGATGGGGTATCCCGTTCTCCAGAGCATCCAAAGCCTTTTGCCTCTCGTCGATGAATTCGTCATCGGCGTGGGACAGAGCGACGACGGCACCAAGGAGCTCATCGAAAGCCTGAGCGACCCGAAAATCAAAATCTTCGATTCGTTCTGGGACCCGTCCAAAACCAAGGGTGGGTTGATGCTCTCGGAGAAAACCAACGAAGCGCTGGACCGCTGCTCCTATGATTGGTGTTTTTACCTGCAAGCGGACGAAGTGGTTCATGAGCAGGATTTGGCTCTCGTACACGCCGCCATACAGAAGGCGGATCGGGATCCGCGCGTGCAGGGCCTGCTGTTTCGCTACATTCACTTCTACGGGAGCTATTCCACGGTCGCGACCTCGCGCAAATGGTACCGCCACGAAGTTCGGGTGGTGCGTCGATCGACGGGCATCCGTTCGCACAACGACGCACAAGGCTTTCGCGTACAAGGTGAAAAACCGGTCGTCATCCGCTCGGGCGCCCGCATTTTCCACTACGGCTGGGTCAAACCCCCGAAAGCCATGGGGCAGAAAAGCAAATTGCTCAACCGCTGGTGGCATGGAAACAAAAGAGATCACGAGTTTGAAAACTTCGCGTATGATCGCCAGTACGGTTTGCGTCGCTTCGAGGGTAGCCACCCGCGCGTGATGCAAAGCCTCGTCGCGGGCCAAGACTGGACTTTCGACCATGCTCGACGCCTGCAGGATTGGAATTTCAAGGATCTGAATTTGCTCGCCAGCGATCTGTTCGAAACCGTATTCAAACATCGTATCGGCGAATACAAACCCTATCGACTGCTCGACTGATCCTCTGGCGCGAAGACTCGCGCGGCGAATCACCTAGAGCGCGTCGTATCGAAAACTGAAAGAAATGAGGTAGCCATGGAAAAAACTCAGGCCGAAAAACCGCTCAAACAAAGAACCGAAACGACGGTGCTTCCGAAGCGCGAATTCGTCGTCAAAGCGGGCCGCAGCGAAATTCGCATCGGCTCCGGCCATGACCTCGCTGTCATCAGCGGCCCGTGCGTGATCGACAGCCGCGAAATGGTGATGAAAACCGCCAAGGCCCTTGTCGAAATCACGCAAAAGCTCGGCGTCGGCCTGATTTTCAAAAGCTCTTACGAAAAGGACAATCGCGGAAGCGAGAAGAACTGGACAGGCCCGATGGCCAACGAGGGCCTGAAAGTCCTCGCCGATGTCCGCAAGGAATTCGGAGTTCCGGTTTTGACCGACATTCATCGCCATGAAGATATCGACCTCGTCGCTGAGCATGTGGATGTGCTGCAAATCCCGGCCTACATGTGCCAACAAACATCCCTCGTCGTCGCCTGCGGTAAAACCGGTAAACCCATCAACGTCAAAAAAGGCCAATTCCTCGCGCCTGAGAACATGGACGGTGCGGTCAGCAAAATCCGCTCCACGGGCAATCAAAACATCCTGCTCACCGAGCGTGGCGCGTGCTTCGGATACAATCGCTTGGTCGCCGACATGCGTTCGATCCCGATCATGCAAAGCCTCGGCGTTCCGGCTTGCTTCGATGCCACTCACGTCATTCGTCTCTATGGCATCTCCAGTGCCGACCCGGCCGGCGGCGAACCCCGTTTCGTTCCACATCTGACTCTGGCCGCGGTGGCCGCGGGTGCCGACGCTCTCTTTTTGGAAACACATCCGGAGCCGATGGCCGCTAAGTGCGACGCCGCTTCGCAGCTGAATTTGAAACACTATGAAAGTCTCCTGCGGATGTCGCTCGAAGTGCGAAAAGCCATCAAAACGCCGGAAAACGTCGGTTTGATGCAGTTTTGATGCAGTATTGATGCAGCTCTGAACGCACGACGGACCAGACAAGTCCGATCCTCTGGATTTGGCCTTGCTCCTCGAGTGAGCCGCTGGGAAACTGTGAGGCGTGGAGATTTTTCGCTCACGCCTCGTCATGCGCTATTTGCTCGGAGAGATGATCCCGACGTTCTTTCTCGGGGTCGTCGTCTTTGTTTTCATTTTGCTGACGTTTCAAGCGCTGCGTCTCACGGAATTCGTTCTCGTCCATGGCATCAAAGTCAGCGTCGTCGCGCAGATGATGGCGTACCTTTCGACCAGCTTCCTACCTGTTTTGTTCCCGATGAGCCTCCTCTTCACCATTTTGATGACGTACGGGCGGCTGTCGGCAGATTCTGAAATCATCGCGCTCAAGGCGGCCGGACTCGGCATGGTGCACATCATCGCACCCGCATTCGTGCTCAGCCTGCTGATCGCCCTGCTTTCGGCGCAAACCGCGTTTCACATCGCGCCATGGGGTAACCGGCAGTTCGAATTGCTGGTCACCAAACACGGCAGCATGAAACCCGGTGTCGCGCTGAAGGAAGGAACGTTCTCGGAAGGCTTTTTCGACTTGGTCGTCTATGCCAATCGCATCGACAGCAAGCGCGGCCTGCTCGAACAGGTGTTCATCTATGACGAAAGTGATTCGAAATCCCCGCTGACCGTGATCGCCCGCGAAGGACGCCTGGTCCTCAACCCGGACAACCCTGGACATGAAGCCCAACTCCAACTTTCCGACGGCGACATCCACCGCACATCGGACGCCGGGCGCCACACGAAGATTCACTTCGCGACTTACACCATCAATTTGCAAAACCCAGTCACGGAAGCGTTCCGTGACAAATCACCGCCCTCCTTCTCGCTCGAAGAACTGCAGGCCCAACTGCGCGACACGGCGATTGATCCTATTCTGCGGCGGCGCTTGGTGACGGAGTTTCATAAACGGCTGGCGATCTCGTCCGCCTGCATTCTGTTCGCACTGATTGGAGTGGGCTTGGGCACGACCACCAACCGCCGAGCGGCTAAGTCCGGCGGAATGGTTCTATCGGTCGGCTTGATCGTCACCTATTGGATCCTTTATGTGACCGCGGAGAACATGGCCAAACAAGGCAAGCTCCCGCCGGGACTGGCGATGTGGATTCCGAATGTTCTATTCATGATCGCATCGGTCTTCAGTCTGCGCCGGGCCTGGAGCTGAGCCGTACGAACTCGACCAAGTCGCGCGCATCGCGCAAAAGCTGCGCACCATCAAAGAGAAGATCGAGCGAACCCGAGGCA
Organism: Pseudobdellovibrionaceae bacterium; assembly: GCA_023701225.1. Taxonomy (GTDB): domain Bacteria; phylum Bdellovibrionota; class Bdellovibrionia; order Bdellovibrionales; family JAMPXM01; genus JAMPXM01. The sequence continues at coordinate 6,829 of JAMPXM010000141.1, forward strand.
CGCGGCTCCATCGGCGAATTCGGTAAAGTCGCAAGCGGCACACCGGCCTCGATCGCTTGTCGAGCCGTGATCAGCGAGCCACTCTTGCGCGCGGCTTCCGCAACCAAACAGGCCACGCCAAGAGCCGCGATCAATCGATTGCGCCGATGGAAGTGCGGCTTGCGCATTTCTTCGTGTGGCGCGAACTCTGTCACGATCGCGCCGCCGCCGGAAACAATCGCCTCCGTCCAATCCGCGAAGTCCGGCGGATAGATCATGGCCAGTCCCGCGGGTATGAACGCGACGGTCGGGACACCGACGCGCAGACTTAAACTATGCGCTCGCTGGTCCACGCCTCTGGCTCCGCCGCTGACCGTGAACGTGTCCAAGTCCTTCAGCGCGGCTGTCAAATGCGTGTCCAGCCAATCCAAAGCCGCACGGGTCGGCTCACGACTCCCGACAATGCTCAAGCCGGACCGATCCCGCCAACACGGAGAACCAAAGAGACTTAGCACTCGCGGCGGCGCATGCAGGCGCGCAAAGCCTTCCGGATAGGCGGCGTGCCCGGGATACACCACTTGAGCACCTCTCTCCGCGCACCACGCGCTCGCCCGTTCGACGGCTTCCCATATCTCGGGCTCCTCTTCCAATCTGAAGCGCAGCGGCGTGTGAGACAGTTCTCGGGCGGCTGAGCGCGGAGGCACACCGCCTGCGAGAACTTCTTTGAGATCATCGAAAAATTGGGCTGGAACGTCCGCCAGGAACGACGCCAAGAACGCGATCGAGATTTCATCCATGCCGGCCGCGAGCATTCAAAGCCGAGGCCGCCGGAACAAAAAAGCAAAAGCCTCACCAGCCCGCTCGGCGGACGAAAAGCGGCCGATCAATCGGCCGCTTCTTCTGCTTCCAGGTTCGAGTCGTCCTCAAGGTCTTCATCCAGATCGTCGGTCTCTTCTTGATAGTCCGAATCTTCAGAAGGTCTCGCCGCATTGTCGACGTTCATGGCCCGGGTCGAACCTAGCGCATTGATCGCGCGCGACGGTTGCGGTAACGGCCCGCCCGTCACATCTCCGGGCGTCACTTCGGCGGTCGTGTCGAGAATCACGGCGGTCGACACGCGCTCAAGTGCTCGAGCGACCTTGATGACCGCGATGGGCTGCGAGTCATTCGGATAATCCGTGTTCTTGCGACGGGACCCGCGCGACGCTCGCACCGCGAGAATCTGTCCTTCTTGTAGCCCACCCGTTGTCCCTTGATCCAGATAAACAACAGAACCTGAGCCCATCACTTTTCGAGACTTGTCATATTCTCCGCCGATGACGCGAGCCTCGACATCGGCACGCGTCGCATTGCGCGAGAAACTCACCTTCGGAAGCGGCATCTCGGTGATGATGGCCTTGGGCTCAATCGGCATCACGGACTTGATGACCACGGCACGATAGGCGCGCCGAGCGGGATCAACGGCCTCAACGATTTCAACGGTCCCGCCGATCTCCACAATCGGCCCGTACGAACGGGACTGCTTATTCGACACATTGCCACGAGGCATGACCGCAGAAAACCGTTCACCGACGTTCGCTTCCCGATCTAATTTCAGAATGACATACTGAAGAAACGCCGCCTGTTTCTCCTGCGCTTGGATCTCGTCGACGATCCCGATCGAAGCGGGCACACCGTCGGACAAATAAGACGTCAGGTAAATCGTCGGCGGA
>JAMPXM010000142.1 GCA_023701225.1 Pseudobdellovibrionaceae bacterium
AGACTTTGACCCGTAACCCCGTTCGGAGGAACCCGATGGAAATCAGTCATTCAGTTGCCAGTTCAGTTGCAAATTCAGACGTGAAGTCTCTCTCCACTCACGTCGTTTTGAATTCCTTGAAAGAGCGCGTCAGCTCCAATAACGCACGCCTCCTCTTGCACACGGCTCTGGTGCAAATCGGCCGCTCGGGCCAGGATATGGATACTGGCATCGTTTTGAACCAGGATGAAGCGCAGAAGCTGTGCCTGGTTTTGATCAATCAAGGCGGGCCAGCCTTCCAGGTCGGCAAAAGCCTGTACAAGCAGGTCTTGCAGTAAGATCATAGGGATCGATGACCACACGAAACCCGGGCGACCGCGACCCGAAGATGGACGCGGCGTCTGATCCAACGCTCGATATTGTTGAGCCTCAAGAGGTGCGAAAGCGTCGCCGCGAAGCTGCGGCGGTGATCGCCCTCGGTGTGGTCATCCTGCTTTTGACTTGGTTCCAGTTCAAGCTGGTTGCGATTTCGCAACAGCTTCCGTTCGTTCACTCGATTTTCTTTTTCGGCCTCGTCAACCTCAACATCATTCTGCTCCTGCTTTTGGTGTTCCTCGTCTTCCGCAACGTTGTGAAGATCTTTGTGGAAAGGCGGGGCAAAGTCATCGGCAGCTCCCTCAAAGGGAAGCTGATCGCGGCGTTCACCACGTTCGCGACCATTCCGACGGCGTTGATGTTCTTGGTCTCCGTGTTTTACATCAACAACAGCTTCGATAAGTGGTTTAGCGTTAAGATGGCCGGCGTCCTCAAGGACTCGCTCGAAGTGAACGAAGAGTATGTCATCGACGCGAAGAAGAAAAACTACCACTTCGCGCAACAGATTTCGCAGCAAATTCAGGGCGGCTCCGAGCGCGCCGTGCAGCGCCAGCTCGATCTGCTCGTGGGCCGATTCGCATTGGATGCGGCCGAGTACTATCCGAATCTTTTCGGCGGACGAACCGTCGCGACCTCCAAAGATGAGTCCATTCCGCCGGTGCCGCCGGTCTCTTTGGAGTTCCTCCGCAAGGGCATCACGCTCAAGAGCGAAGCGAGCACGATTCACCATTTCGGAGAAGGCAACCTGGTCCGCGTGATTGTTCCGGTCAAGGACGGTCCGGGGGGAGCGATCGTCGTATCGAGTTTTATTCCGATGTCGCTCATCGCGAAAATGGAGGACATTTCAGTCGCGCATGAAGAGATGCGCAATCTCAACCCCATTCAATATCCGCTCAAGTCCATTTACCTCATCGTGCTCGTTTTGATGACGTTGGTGATTTTGCTCTGCGCGACGTGGTTCGGATTTTATCTCGCCCGCCATCTCTCGGTTCCATTGGAGCTGCTGGGGCATGCGACCCGCCGGGTTTCGAAGGGGGATTACGAGCCCGTGCAACTCGTCTCGGGCAGTCGTGAGATCAACCAGTTGATCGGCAACTTCAATCAAATGATTTTGAGTCTTGATCGTTCCAAAAAAGAAGTGCTGGAGGCCAACAAGCATCTCACCGAAACACTTGAGCGCTTGGATGAGCACAGTCGTTATATCGAAGTCGTGCTCTCCAACGTGACGACCGGCGTGATTTCTGTCGACCAGAATGATGTCATCACCACGATCAATCGCCATGCCGGTCAGCTTCTTGGCATCGAGTCCGATAAATTCGTCGGACGTCACGTGCGCGGGGTCTTGAGCGAGGATTATTACCGGCTGTTCCGAGACCTGTTGAAAACGATGCGAGAGCATAAGGCGGTTTCGTTACAAAAAGAGATCCGTATCGAAATCGCGGGGCAGACGATTCCGCTTTCGTTGACCCTTTCGCTCATGCAGGACGATTATGGCCATGACTTGGGTAAAGTTTTGGTGTTTGACGATCTCACGCCCATTTTGAACGCCCAGCGCGCGGCCGCGTGGACGGAAGTGGCCCGTCGGATCGCCCATGAAATCAAAAACCCGCTGACGCCCATTAAGCTCTCTGCGCAGCGGATGGAAAAGAAGTTTGGTGCGCAAATCAAAGACCCGGCGTTCTCTTCCAGTATTCAAATGATCATCCGACAGACGGATGATCTGAAAAATCTGGTCAATGAGTTTTCCAACTTCGCGCGCTTGCCGCAGTCCCGTCCCGTCCTCGGTTCGCTCGGCCGGGTCATCGAGGATGCTTTGGTTCTTTATCGGACGGCGCATCCCGCTGTACAGTTCACCTTTGAAAAGGACGACGCTCTTCCGGATTTCAAGTTCGATCCCGACCAAATGCGTCGCGTCCTGCAAAATCTGATCGACAACGCGGTGGCGGCACTGCCAGAAAACAACACGGGGACAGGCAGTGGGCCGGTTGGAGGTCCTGGAAGCGGTCGAGTGTCGGTCCGCACGCAATATGATAGCTTGCTCAAGCTGGTCCGAATTTCCGTCTCTGATAACGGCGTCGGGATCCCGGACGGGCAAATAGCACAGATTTTCGAACCGTATTTCAGCACGAAGGAAAACGGCACGGGTCTTGGGCTCGCGATCGTCAAAAGGATCGTCGAGGACCACAACGGATTTATCCGTGCGTTTTCCAACGAGCCGCAAGGGACGAAGATCATCATCGAGCTCCCGGTAACGGACTCGGACTCGATGCTTTCGATCAACCGCCCGGCAGCCGGCGGGGAGGAGATGTCCGGTGGACAAAACTCAGTCTGATAGCAACGAAACCTCGAGCCTGGGTCGAAGCGTTTCTGAAGCGCCGAGAATGAAGATTCTGGTCGTTGATGACGAAGCGCCTATCCGGGAAGTTCTGGTGGCAAGCCTAGGCGACGACGGCTATGAGGTGCGTTCGGCGAAAAGCGGTGAAGAGGCCTTGAAGGTCCTTGAAGACTATCGACCGAATGTTGTTCTCCTCGATATCTGGATGCCCGGGCAAATGGATGGCATCGAGGTTCTCCGTGCGACGCGCGCCAAGTACGCTTCGACCGAATTCATCATCATGTCGGGTCACGGCACGATCGAAACCGCGGTCAAAGCGGTGAAGCTCGGAGCTTGGGATTTCGTCGAGAAGCCGCTGTCGATCGATAAAATTTCGATCCTCTTGCACAACATTCAGAGTTTTCAGAGCGAGCGGGGCGAGAAGAACGCGCTCCTCAATAAGCTGCGCAAGAATATCGCGATTATCGGTGAAAGTTCGCAGATGGTGACCTTAAAGCAAATGATTGCCCGCGTGGCGCCGAGCAGTTCCTGGGTGTTGATCACCGGGGAAAACGGCACAGGTAAGGAGCTGGTCGCGCAGAATATTCATTATCTGAGTCCGCGTGCCAGCCGTCCGTTCGTGGAAGTCAATTGCGCGGCGATCCCTGAGGACCTCATCGAGAGCGAGCTCTTCGGCTATGAAAAGGGTGCCTTCACCGGGGCGGAGAAAACCCGCAAGGGCAAATTCGACCACGCTCATGGTGGCACCCTGTTCCTCGACGAGATCGCCGATATGAGTTTGAAAACGCAGGCCAAGGTTTTGCGCATTCTGCAAGAGCGCCGGTTTCAGCGCGTCGGTGGCGAGAATACCATCGAAGTCGATGTGCGCGTGATCGCGGCGACGAACAAGAATCTCGAGCAGGAAATCAAAGAGGGCCGTTTCCGTGAGGACTTGTACTACCGCCTGAACGTGATCCCGTGTCATGTGCCCCCGCTGCGCGATCGCTCCCCCGATATCGCGGGCCTGGCTCTTCACTTCAGTGAGCAGTTTGCCCGTGAAGGCGGCTATAAGCGCAAAGTGTTTTCGCCGAAGGCGATCGAGCGTTTGCAGGGGTACGCATGGCCAGGTAACGTCCGTGAGTTGCGTAACTTCGTGGAGCGGATCTACATCCTGACGCCCGGAGACTTCGTCGATGTGCACGATCTGAAGTTCGCGGGCCTCCCAGGCTCAACAACGGAGTTCAATGCTGACGAAATCACCAACTTCCGCGAGGCCCGCGCGAAGTTCGAAAAAGAGTACCTGCTCAAAAAGATTGCTGAAAACAAAGGCAATATCTCCAAAACCGCCGAAGTCATCGGTCTCGAACGCAGCTACCTACACCGAAAAATAAAAGGCTACGGAATCGACGTCGAAGAAATCGTCTAAAGAGGCGCACCGCATCCCCAAAAGGTGCGCCGCGTATTTTGGTAGCGCAACTGCGTCACCAAAAGGTGCGCCGCGTATTTTGGTAGCGGGTCTGTGTCAAACAGGCCCATCGACCACAGGTTTACGAAATTGGGCGAGGCTCTTAGACAATAAACATGTTACGTTCGACCCAGCCAACGTGGGGGACTTCTAATGGAAATGTCACGCATCGAAAAATCGGCTTTGCAGCCTGATACCACCATTCGTCAAATCGAAGAAGAACTCGACTCTGTTCGCCAGCTTTTCTTTGAATTGAATCTTGAAGACCTCGAGATCCATGCCGATCGTATTCTGATCGAACCCGCCGCGCGCGAGCGTTTAGAGAAGTTGGCTCATGGATCGTGGTCTTCTCGGGAAACAGTCGGAGACGACTGTTTCGTGGCCGTCGCGGAGGTGTGGGACGAATCTATGGAATTCGATCCAGAAGATGATAAGTGGCCAGAAACGACCAAAATTGAATTTCGATTCGTGCCTTCGGAGCTGATGCATCAGGCGGGACCGATGCTGTTGAGCGCGAATCCGCGTTGGAAACCCTCACGACGTTTTCGTCGGGATCCGGACTACAAAGGTCTCGGAAAGGGCGATTTTCTGATGCGTCACTTGGTCGATTGGCGAGCGGGAAACCCTCCTCCAGTCGATGTTTATTCATTCGTCATCGCTATTTTCGGCCCGAAGTGATCGACGGCTGCCCCTGTCTTTCGGGGGTTGCGCATTGTGGGGCAGGGAATTCTGCCGGCCGAGAGTTCGGGTACAACTCCAATTTGACCCCTTGCCGTGCCCTTTCGTAGGATAGCGGCATCGTTGCCGTATCACGTTGCAATGCCGGAAGGCGGTCTCAAATGAAATGGTCGAAGTCTTATCTCTATACGCTCAAAGATGCGCCGGCCGATGCCGAAATCCCGAGTCATCAATTGATGGTGCGCTCGGGAATGATCCGCAAGGTCGCACCCGGGATCTACACATACGGCAACTTGGCTCTGCGTGCTCTGCGCAAACTGGAAACCATCATCCGCGAAGAACTCGATAAGCGTGGTTGTCAGGAAATCCTCATGCCCATGGTTCATCCGGCGGAGCTCTGGCAAGAGACCAATCGTTGGTCGGAGATGGGCGATGGGCTTCTCAAGTTCGAAAATCGCAACGGTCACAAGTTCTGTCTGGGCGCCACGCACGAGGAAGTCATTACGGATTATGTGCGCAAGGACATCAAAAGCTATCGCGACATGCCGGCGAACCTTTATCAGATTCAAACGAAGTACCGTGACGAAATCCGCCCGCGCTTTGGTCTGATGCGTGGCCGCGAGTTTGTCATGAAAGACGCGTACAGCTTCGATGCCGACTCCAAAGGGGCGCTGAAGAGCTACGATACGATGTATGCGGGATACAAAGCGATTTTTGATCGCATCGGACTGCAGTACCGTATCGTGGAAGCCGACGCCGGTAACATCGGCGGCAGCCAAACTCATGAATTTCAAGTTCTCGCCGAAGCCGGCGAAGATCATCTCATGGTGTGCGACAGCTGCGATTTTGCGGCCAATATCGAGGTGGCTCCGGCCGCCGACAAGGTGCCGCACCTCTCCGCGGACACGACCGAGAAAACACTCGAGGAATTCGCGACGCCAGGATTGAAGTCGATCGGCACTCTCTCCAAGGCGACCGGTGTCGCGGAGCGCGATCTCGTCAAAACGATGTTCTTCTCCGCCAATGACGGCCGGGATCCGCAAAATAAAGATCTGAAACCAGTCGCAGTTCTCTTGCGCGGTTCGGACGAAGTGAACCCAGTGAAATTGAAAAACGCGCTTGGTCTCGTCAATCCACCGCTGTTATTGACCGACAATGAAGTGAAGGAAGTCACCGGCGCATGGCCCGGGAGCTGCGGTCCGGTCGGTTTGAAGTTTCCGATCTACATGGACACGGGTGTCGCGGGTTTGAAGAACTTCATCGTTGGCGCCAATAAAGACGCCTTCCATCTGCGTCATGTGAACGCGGGTCGCGACTTCGCTGTCACGAAAACCGTGGACCTGCGTTTGGCGCGCGTTGGAGACAAGTGTCCTAAGTGTTCCGCGGGCGTGTTCAAGTCCATGCGCGGGATCGAAGTGGGGCATGTTTTCTACCTAGGCACGAAATACTCCAAAACCATGAATGCGACCTTCTTGAGGGAAGACGGATCCAGCCATCCCATCGAAATGGGTTGTTATGGTATCGGTGTATCCCGCACGGTTCAGGCAGCGGTCGAGCAGAGTCATGACAAAGACGGAATCATATGGCCGGTCGGCATCGCTCCATTTCATGTGCATATCGTGGTGTTGGATCCGGATAATTCCGAAGTCAGCCAGAGTGCGGAAATCATTTATCGCGATTTGATGGCGCATGGGCTGGATGTGTTCATGGACGACCGTGCCGAGCGTCCCGGCGTGAAATTCAAAGACGCCGATCTGCTCGGAATGCCGATTCGGATCAATATCGGTGGACGCGGTCTGCAAAACGGCGAGGTTGAAATCATCCTTCGCAAGACAAAAGAGATGACGAAAGTGAAATTGGAATCGGCCGTTGAATCCGTTGCGGCCATGGTGACGCAAATGAAGCGGGCCAGTCTCCAATCATGAAGCGAGGCATGAAGCTTGAAAATCCGATCATCGTCGCTCTAGATGTGGATTCGCTCGCCCGCTGTCGCGAGTTGGCGGGCGTGTTGGCGGGCAAAGTGGGTGCGTTCAAGGTCGGTCCGCGCTTGTGCGTGCGTTACGGCGCCGATCTTGTTCGCGAGTTGGCGGCTCACGCGCCCGTCTTCGTTGATAACAAGTATCTTGATATTCCCAACACCATGGAGTCGGCGATTCGCGCGACTTTCGAAGCCGGCGCGACGTTTGCGACCGTACACGCCTGGGCTGGTCCGGAGGCGCTGAAGCGATTGGCCGCGGTCGAAGCGGAACTTTCGGCCCAACGGCCATTTCAAATCTTGGTCGTGACGGTCCTGACGAGCTATAGCGCCGACACGCTTCCTCCACATGTGCGCGCGGTTCCGATCTCGACTCAAGTGCGAGAACTGGCAGACATGAGCGTGTCTTGTGGTTTGCAGGGACTTGTGTGTTCTCCCGAGGAAGTCGCTGATTTACGCCGAAGTCATCCGTCCGCGTTCTTGGTCACGCCCGGGATTCGCTTGCCGAGCGACGACAAGGGGGACCAGAAGCGTATTATGGGGCCCCGCGAAGCCCGCGAACTCGGTGCCTCAGCCCTTGTCATTGGGCGCCCGATCGTAGACGCCCAGGAGCCAGTTGCCGCCGTGGAGCGAGTTCTTGCGGATTTGGCCAAAAAAGGAAGTTTATGAAACGTCGTGGACCGCCGTCATCTCGAGGGCAAGAGCGCCGCGGATCTCACGGGCGCGGCTCCCAGCCAAACTCAGGGCGCCGGCGTCCTGCGACTTCCGGCTCTGGTTCCGGTTCTGGGGTAGGTCCAAGTCATGGCCGGGCGACCTCGGCGGAAAAAGAGCGTCGTGATTCCAGTCGGCCGCTGGCGACCAAGGGTGGGAAAGCGGGTGGATTCAATCCGAAGGGTCGTTGGGTTATTGGCATGCACGCCTGCATGGAAGCGATCCGCGTCCGCCCGCATGCGATAGCGGACGTCTTCGTGCGAGTGGATTGGTCGAGTTCCGAATCCCATCGTGAATTGGTCGATCGTCTTGCGGACGTGGGCATCGGAATTCAAACCTGCTCGATGGAGCAATTGGCGCACTTGGGTTCCGGCCACCAGGGAGTGGCCTTGCGTTTGACCGAGGAGCCCAATCTCGATTGGGCCGCGCTCGCCAAACCAGGCCAGCAATTGATCTTGATACTTGATGGTATCGAGGATCCGCACAATCTCGGTTCCATCTTGCGAACAGCCTGGCTCACCGGTGTTAAGGGCGTTTTAATTCCGGAGGATCGCGCCGTCGGTCTCACTCCGACCGTTTGCAAAATAGCAAGCGGTGGCGCGGAACATGTAGCGGTGGAGTCACACACCAGCTTTGGATCCGTCTTTCAGCAGCTGAAAGATATTGGCTTTTGGATTTATGGCCTGGCGGAGTCCGGCAAGTCCCGACCTTACGATCTTAAGTTGCCTGAAAAAGTCGCATGGGTGATCGGCTCCGAGGGACGTGGCTTGCGGATTTCTACGGAGCGGCTCTGCGATGAACTCGTGCGTTTGCCGCAGGTTTCCTCCGGTTCTAGCTACAATGCATCGATTGCAGCTGCGATGGCGTTAGCAGAAACCTGCCGGCAGTTCGGAAAACCTGAATAATATCGGAAATTCTCTTTGACTGGAAAAACCCCGGTGGGTACACCTCACGTTTACTGTAGAGAGGGCCTCGTCTCTTTGTCTGCCATCTGCCAGTTGTCCGACTGGAAGTAAGCA
>JAMPXM010000143.1 GCA_023701225.1 Pseudobdellovibrionaceae bacterium
AGGCCGGACGCTGGGAAGTGGTCAAGGACGATGCATACAATCGTCGCCTCGACGCACGCACTGAGATTCCGCTTATCGCACCTCGCGACATTCGTGGCCGCCGCATGGCGGTCGGCACTTTTGCCAACTGCGCAGGCGGCATCACACCATGGAACACTCTGCTGACATGTGAAGAAAACTATCATAATTTCTACGGCGAAGTGGAAAGGCACGGTGCGAGTGCTGGTGCGAGTGCTAGCGCGAAAGACACCAAGCGCAGCATCACATCCGGATTCCTCGGCTGGGACTCCTTCGACTCGTATCCTCCCGAGCATTATGGGTGGGTCGTGGAGGTCAATCCCTATACGGGCGCCGCGAAGAAACTCACGGCTTTGGGCCGCTTCGCGCACGAGAGCGCGACCTGCACGACGGCCAAAGACGGTCGCTGCGTCGTCTACTCTGGCGACGACAAAGACGATCAATGCCTTTACAAATTCATTTCTGAACAACCTGGATCGCTCGAGACGGGAACTCTGTACGTCGCCAATGTCTCTCAAGGCACTTGGATTCCGCTGCTCCGGGATGAGCATGAAGTCCTAAAAAAGAATTTCACCGACCAGCTCGATGTGCTGATCTACTGTCGCGAGGCCGCCGCGCTCGTGGGCGCGACGCGACTGGATCGCCCCGAGGACGTCGAACTCGATCCCCGCTCCGGCGCGGTCTTCGTTGCTCTCACCAACAACTTCTCGCAAAACCGCCCCTACGGTTCAATTCTGAAGATCGAAGAATCTGGCAAAGATCCATTGGCACTCACGTTCAAATCGAGCACCTTCATCGCCGGCGGCGGAACTTCCGGAGTCGCATGCCCCGATAACCTCGCCTTCGATCCAGCCGGCAATCTTTGGTTCACGACCGATGTCTCTGGAGCAAAGATCGAATCGGGTCCGTACCAGGGGCTCGGCAACAACTCGCTTTTTGTCGTGCCGATGCAGGGCCCGGACGCCGGGCGCGCCTACCGAGTCGCGAGCGCCCCTCGTGATGCCGAACTGACTGGCCCTTGTTTTTCTCCCGACGGCCGCTCCCTGTTTCTGAGCGTCCAACATCCTGGAGAAGAAACTCGTTCCTTAAGCCGGATGACGAGCCATTGGCCCGGTGGCGGCCAGTCGATTCCCAAGCCCAGCGTCGTGGTGATTTCCGGACCCGCACTCGAGGCAATCACTGGTGCCACCAAGAAAGCGAAATCATGAAACCCGTCAGCCCCAGCAGCCATCCTGAACATCTCGTACACGTCCGCAAGATCTCACGCGTGATGGATGATCTCGTGACGGTTCCCGGCACGCGGTTCCGGATCGGCCTGGACGGTATCTTAGGTCTTATCCCGGGAGTAGGAGATGTCGCAGGCCTTGCGATTTCGGCGTACTTCATCTTTGTCGCCGCCCAAATGCGGGTACCAGCGGTGGTGCTCGCACGGATGTTTCTTCACGTCGGTATCGATACCTTGGTCAGCGCGATCCCCGTCCTGGGCGATCTTTTCGATTTTGTTTGGAAGGCGAATCGCAAAAACCTGCTCTTACTCGAACAACACGCCGTGAATCCGATCCAGACGCGCACTCGCTCGCTATGGCTCTTGGTCGCGGTCGCATGCCTTGGTGTCGCGCTTCTCATTTTCATCGTCTGGCTGGTCTGGTCCTTGGTGGCAGCACTCTGGTCGACTCTGCTACACTAAATCCATGCTGTTCAGAACCACGCTCGCCTTCGCCCTGCTGATCGCCCTTGCCCCCGAGCGGGCACGGGCCAGTCAGGCGCAAGCCGTTGTGCCGATCATCGCCTACAATCCCACTTACAAGTTGATCGTGGGCGGCGCGTACTTCAACTTCCCGAGCGACGGCGGCGAGGGTTCTCACTACGGCATTCAGTTCATGTCGACCTTCACCAACAACATTAAAATCGTACCCGAGTACAAGCTGCAGTGGGAGTGGTTGCGTTTCCAGGTCAATGGACGTTGGACGACTTACTATGATCCCTACTATGGCGAAGGCGCGCAAACACGCGTCGAAGATCTTGTGCGGTTGGATGAAGAGTCCGGAATGCTGAACGCGGGCTTGTTCGTTCTCTTGAGCGACTCTTTCAGCATCGGTCCCGTTTATGATTATCGCTATCGCCAAAATCGCGGAATCGATGGCGACCCGTCGCGTGGCCTGATTGCGCCGGAGGCGACGGGTGCTTATGGCGGACGCATGATCTGGGATTGGCGCGATACTCCGTTTTCAACCCATTCCGGCGGCTACGTGTCGGCCACGTATTTGACCGTGCCGACAAGCGCGACCGACAGCGGTCATGATTTCCGTTTGGCGAGCGCGGAGTGGCGTCAGTTTCTGACCTGGGAGCCGATCACGCTGGCTCTGCGTGGAGCTGGCGGCATGGGCTCGACCACGACGAGCTATCTCTTTCGCTCACGCCTGGGTGGTACGGATGAGCTGCGCGGTTATCTGACGAATCGCTTTCGTGGCTCCAATTTTTGGCTGGGCCAAGCGGAACTGCGCTGGGAGATCTTCAGCGCGTTGAGTCTGGTGGGCTTCACGGATGTCGGGCAAGTCGGCGATCCGATCATACACGGAGTGAAGCAGACGTACGGGGGAGGCATCCGCTTCGGCCTGCCGCCGGATTGGCTCAAGAAAGCCCGACTTGATTTCGCGTTCGCCGACGATCAGTCGGGCGTGTCATTTGTTTTCGACGAGACTTTTTAATTGGATGAATTGGATGAATCGGATGCTTCCGTGAATGCGCTCCTTCTGAACTCCATCCGACTCATTCGCGGCGACACGCATTTGTGGCGCACGCTTCTCGATCGCTTTCTCATGACCGTCCTCGGCGTGTTTCTCACTGTCAGTCCCGCGCATGCGCTTTGGTCTTCTCCTCGCCCCGTGCACCCAATCGGCTGGATGCACCAGCTTCCGGTTGGTGAAGCCCCGGGCTGGCTATCGCCACATTGGACCGATGTTGATTTCAGTTGGTCCAATATCTGGAATACCCCTTTAACCGTCTACAATTCGCAAAATGGCCGCGAACTCACTTACTCGGCCGACTTCGAACAACGCACGACAATTATCGAAAAAGGATTCGCGCTGAATGACTGGCTCGCGCTCGCCGTCGAACTCGCCTATGCCCATCGTGACGGCGGTGTCTTCGATCGTCTCATCGATGACTTTCATGTCACGATCGACTCCGATCGTTTTCGCCGCTATGAGTTTCCGAACAATCTCAGTCGCTTTCAAATCACCACCGATGGCACGGACAAACTCATTTCCAATTCCGCTTCAGGTCTGTCGAGTTACAAATTCAAACTCAAGTTTTGGCCGGCCCGATGGACCGACACGAATTGGAATTGCCCATGTGGAATCGGCTTCAGCTTGCAGGCCAAATTTCCCATCGGTGACCCTCGTCGCGGCCTCACCAGCGGCGACATCGATGTTTCCGGACTCGCGCACATCGGCGTCCCGCTTGGTTGGGACAGTGCCTTTCTTTTGACGACCGGTCTCACGGCGCTCGGCCGTAACCCGACGCTCGACGATTGGCCGCGCAAGCGGGTTCAATTCATGATCGACGGACTTGCGGACTTGAATCTCTGGGGCGGCTTCGGTCTGATCCTGCAGGCGACGAGCCAATCTCCGCTGATCGACCTCACACCTCTCGAAATCCGCGATCCAGATCGCTCGGATCCTCTCTACAAAGAAAAACGCCTGAGTTCCGGATGGAACTCCTTGGTGTTGTGGCGCGTATACGAATCCATCGGATTTCGTTACAATTTCGACGGTGGCGCGCGATGGACGCTCACGTTCACCGAGGACATCGGCATCAATGACTACGACGAAGTCGATGATTACGTTTACGTCAACGGCGCGCCGGATTTTTTACTGACCACTCAATTGCAGATTCCGTTTTGAGGCGCGCTCTTAACCGGATTCTTAACCGTGCCCCTCTTCAGCGAAACGATGCCTCTTCCACAGATCCAATTGGCTGGTGATGCGTTCTTGTAAACGCCCCATCAATCGAATCACGTCCGTATCACGTTCCTGAACGAGGAACGTACCGACCGATGAGCTCACGCGCAAGATTCCCTCAAAGACCTCGCCCGTGCCATCGACCAAGCGACGGACACTGGCACGCGTAAAGGAATCACTCGGCGCATCCGCCAAGATATCGGCCGCGATATCGCGGATATGATTGGAAAGGGACAGGCTGGGTCGAAAACCGGAGAAATCCAGTTTCAAATCGTCCATCCACATTCTCTACCTCCTCGGTCGGTGTGTACGTTACGTGGGTGCTGGTTGCTCTGCCGGGCGAATGATTTTCCGTATGAACGCCGACAGTCACGCCGACAGTCACGCCGTCTCATTCATTCGCCCGAGACCTTTAAAAAACAATAAGGGACTCTGTGCTGCAAAGCCACGAAAGCAAGCCAACCATGCGGAATATGTACAAAATGAAAAACAGTGCCCTGATTCGTCGCGCTTTCGATCACATCTTTTCGACGCGAAACATTGGCTCTCGCCCAACATTGAGGTTGGCTCCCGTCAACCCGCTTGTGGCTCATAAAAACGGAATTGGATACCGTAAAACCCGAATTTCCGCATGTGGTGGTGGGAGGATACTTCCCAAACCTAACTGAAGACGCTAGTATTCAGACGTTCACAAAATAACCATGCCGAGTCCGGATATGCCCGGAACTTCTCACGGCCCCGTAGCTCAGACAGATAGAGCAGAGCACTCCTAAGGCTAAGGTCGCAGGTGCAACTCCTGCCGGGGTCACCATTTACCTTTCATTTCGCGCGGCACGCTCCAAGATGGCGACCGAGGAACGCACGAACCCTGTAGGCCGAGTCAGCACATGCACGCCGACGACATCACGACCTTCGAAAAACAGGAGATTCTAAGCTTTAGTTAACCAGGTCAGAACAGCCACGGCGATAGAAGTTGTACTTATCACCAGAAACCCAAGGCGCGTCAGCAACCGAAACTCAGATTCAATGATCCGTCGATCCGTTTGCTCAAATCTACGATCTAATCGCTGCTCAGACTGAGCCAATCTGTTTTCGACACGTTCTTGAAAAACTGCAAAGTCGGCCTTTGACACCAGGTCACCCTCAATTGCATCTAATACCATTTGGACTTGCGCCTCCGCCTGCTTTCTTTCAAAACCTGCGGACTCCAGATCTCTAATATACTTCATCGGGTTCGACATTTCCATTCTCCAATCCATTGAGTGATTCCAGGCAGAGATGCAAACCCGCAGACCATCCTCATTCGCATTTAATTATAGTTGGCTGTCGTGAAACCCAATCTTCCTTCGGATACCGGATCCATCCGTGGGACTTCGAATGGCATGACTCCTAGCGACAGCAATAGATGTCGATTCGGTATGCCAAATGACCGTGATCGTGGTCGTAGACCAGACATCCCTCGATATCGTGGGTTGGGCCACTTTTGACAACCCTTTCCGCATGCAAATATTGCGAGCCGGCGCCAAGGCGGCGCTCGGGGATCGGCGTTCCCCCGCTGCTTCCCGTGTGGCACAGGCCGTCCGTCAAACATCGGGCTGTGTACTCATAGGGAGAAGACGGCGCGGAATCATCGATCCCCGCGCATCCAAACAAGAGCGGATTGGAATCCGGGCACCAAGCGATGCTATCTTTTATCGTCGAAGCCGATCTCTTCGTGACACAAATATCCGTGATCGAATCGACACCGGCCGCCAGCGGACGCGCCGAACATGACGCGAGCTTTTTAAAATTTGAATTCGCGGGGTCCATCGAGAGGACTTCGACGTACATCCGCAACTTTCTCATCATCTGCCGAGGCCCCGCGGAACCACCCACTCCATTGCCCATGATCCTGAGCTCGGCATGACCACGATTGTTCCAAATATTGCCTGGCTCGACGGGAACAAAATTTTCCAACACCAGTTCCTGCAACTGAATTCCGGAATAGCTGGCATCCGGATTCACAGCAAGAGTTTCGTAGCGAGTCTCGCCAGCCGCATCCTTGAGCTGCGCCACAGGAATGGGAGATCCAACGTTCGTCCCAAGAAAGTTTTTTCTGCAATTCGCTTCCGCTGTCAGCAAATCTCCGATCTCGTCGCGGAGAGAATCGAAGTGAAAACTCTGTTGAACAAAGCCATGCAAGGAAATCTGATTCGCGAACAGCTGCGTGGTCGCGTAGGCCAAAAGACTCATCAGTCCGAGCGCGATCAGGACTTCGATTAAAGAAAAACCCGCCGCCTGCGTTCGTCTCATTCCGCTCTCCCCCATCATCGACACCCACGTGACAAGCTTATCGACAGCAATAAAGATCAATGCGAAATTGCGTATGCAGGTGATCTTCGTCGTAAACTAAGCAACCTTCGATCTTGTGCGTTGGCCCCTGCATCTTCACTCGCTCCGTATGCAAATAAGAGCCGCCCGCTCCCGTTCGTCGCTCCTCAATGGGAGTCCCTCCGCCAGGCCCCGTGTTGCACAGCCCATCCGTTAAACAGCGCGTGGTGTATCGATAAGGCGTGTCGGGAGCTTCATCATCGATTCCATTACAAGCAAACAACCGGGGATAGTCGGAGGGACACCAGGCAATGCTGTCCTTCGTGATCGACACCGATCGCTTTGAGACGCACATATCGGTCATCGAGTCGACGCCCGCACCCAAAGGTTGTGAGGAGCACAATGCTAATTTGAGATAATCTGGACTTGTGGGGTCTAGCGATTGCGCCTCGACATAGAGCCGCAGCTTTCGGCTAACCACCTGCGGCCCAATCGTGGGGCGCAAAACCTCCAACTCAACTTTGAGCTCCGTTTGTCCCCTGCGGTTGGCGATATTTGTCGGCTCCGTCGGCTTGAATCCACCGAACTCGATTTTGGCGATCTTCAGATCTGCGGAAACATCCGCCGCGACCGCATACCGCACTTCGCCCGATGAGTTTCGCAACTGCGCAACACCGATCGGCGCTCCCAAATGTGTTCCCGCCAAACTCGCCGTGCAATTACCCGAGGGCGCAAGAAAGTCCGTGATCTCCCGCCGCAGAGACTCGGCTTGAATTCGCGTTTTCACGAAGCCACTCAATTCCATTTGGTTGGAAAAGAGCTGAATGGACGCAATTGCCAAAAAACTCAAGATCCCAAGAGCCAGGATGACTTCGATCAATGAAAAGCCCCCGACCGACCACCGCTTCAAACGGTCCCCCATTCTTCGCCGCTCGCCATTATGTTTTATTGTAGCTCGAGACCGTGTTCGGCTTCAATAGAAGCACCGATCGATCCGGCGGCAACGAGCCAAGTCGCCTAGAAACAGAAGGGAAGTTCATTTCCTAGACCGAATCCTAACATTCAATCAGCCGGCATATTATCAAGGGAACTGTGATCGTGTCAGAATTGCGGCCGGTACGTCGCGCGCAGGCCTTCTTCCGCAAGCTCGCGGTTGACGTCCTCGATCGCGCGCGCCAGGGCTTCGCGGATGCGCTGGCTTTCAGGCGCACTCACTTGCCGGACGTCGGAAGCCGTGCCGATCAAGACATCGACATTTCCTCGACCTGCGGCATTTGCGCGCATATCGATGCCGAAGGTCATTTCCGTGAGGCGACTCGAAGGCATTTCCTTTTCCAAGCGCGACCGCAGGGCTTTTTCGATCGACTCGCCATGCACCGATATGAGTGATCGGTCCGCGGCTTTCGCGACTCCGGGAGAAACGAACGCGACGCGCACGCCGCGCGTCTGTGGATCCGCGGCGAGCTGCGCGAGCATGTCGCGCTTTTGATCTTGGCTTAGAGGTTTCAACGCCACTCCGACGCAATCGTCGCCACTGCACTTGGCAATCTCACCGATTTTGTCTTTGAACGCATTCAATCGCGCTTGGAATTCCGTCGTCACGCCCCGCTCACCTAAACGTGCCGCTTCCAACGCGTGATCCAAATTCCTCACTCCGGCAAGAGAAGCCGCCGTCGCGTTCTGATTGGCCGCGCCCAGACCGAGAAAGTCCACGGAGAAACCACCGTGCACGGCCTCGTCGAGATTGACGATCTCACGCTTGGCGATGTGTAGCGCGGGTGAAAAGGAGTCCAATTGCCGCGTGTACAACAACAAACGCTCGGCCTGTTCCACCGTGACGTCAGGCGCGTCAAAACGCGTGCGCAGACCGACGGCCAAACTCTCGGCGTCCTTCGCCTTACGTATGAGTTCGAACGCCTTCAAACTCGGCACTCGATTGCCGCTCACGCCGCTCATGATCCCCGTCTCGCCGAGTTCGCTGTCCAAACGCGAACGCGAGACTTCGGCTTTCTTCAAATTCATTTCCATTCGTGCGCGAATTTCTGGATGTTGATAGGATCGTAATATGTTCTCGCCCGGAATGTCGCGCGATACGCGCGCGGCCGCGCTCGCCCGATCTGCCGTGTCTCCGAACCCCGCGCGGAACCACGACTCCGGATTGTCGCCTTCCCGTACCAGCTTCAGCGCGCGCAACTCGTCAACGAACTCG
>JAMPXM010000144.1 GCA_023701225.1 Pseudobdellovibrionaceae bacterium
AGCAACACGCCGGGTTTCACCCGGCGTTTTGCTTTTTTAAGAACTGTCGAGGAGAGATCTTACGGGACGTCTTTGAAGTCGGCGTCGATCACATTGTCATCGCCGCCTTTCTTCTCCGCGCCCGCACTTGCTTCGCCCGCTGCTCCTGCACCCGCACCCGCACCGTCGCCCTTTTTATTGTAGAGCTCGGTTGCGAGTTTATGGCTGAGCGTCTGCAACTTCTCATGGATCGCCTTGAGCTCACCAGCGGTCGACTCTTTTTTGGTGATCGCCGCGCGGCCATCGTTGATCAGCTCATGCGCCTGTTTCGCATCCGCTTCCGCGAAGGATTTTTCGTTCTCCTTCAAAAGCTTTTCCACTTGGTACATGAGGCTGTCGAGGTCGTTGACCGCGGTCACGCGCTCTTTCTTCGCCTTGTCGTCGGACGCGTGCTCTTCGGCTTCCTTGACCATGCGCTTAATGTCGTCTTCCGACAGACCCGATTTCGCCGTGATCTTGATTTGCTGCTCTTTGCCCGTGCCCAAGTCTTTCGCGGTCACGCTCAAGATCCCGTTGGCGTCGATATCAAACGCCACTTCGACCTGCGGAACCCCGCGCGGAGCCGACGGAATGCCGACCAGCTCAAAGCGACCCAAGGTCTTGTTGTCGGCCGCCATCTGACGCTCCCCTTGGAGAACGTTGATGTCGACGCTCGTCTGGTTGTCCGCCGCCGTCGAGAACACCTGCGATGCCCGCTTCGGGATCG
Organism: Pseudobdellovibrionaceae bacterium; assembly: GCA_023701225.1. GTDB lineage: Bacteria > Bdellovibrionota > Bdellovibrionia > Bdellovibrionales > JAMPXM01 > JAMPXM01. The sequence goes on from JAMPXM010000144.1 coordinate 746, forward strand.
TCGTGTTGCGCTCGATCAGCTTGGTCATCACGCCGCCCAACGTCTCGATGCCGAGAGACAGCGGTGTGACGTCGAGGAGCAGAACGTCTTTCACTTCACCGCCCAAGACACCGCCCTGGATCGCGGCACCGACGGCCACGACTTCGTCCGGGTTCACGGAGCGGTTCGGTTCGCGGCCGAAGAATTCTTTGACCGCTTTTTGAATCGCCGGGATCCGCGTGGAACCACCGACGAGAACGACTTCATCGATCTCGCGTACGGACCAGCCGCTGTCTTGAACCGCTTTTTTGCAAGGCTCCAGCGTGCGCTGCACGAGATCTTCGGTCATGCGCTCGAACTGCGCGCGCGTGAGTTTCATCGCCAAGTGCTTCGGACCAGAAGAATCGGCCGTGACGAACGGAAGGTTGATCTCCGTTTCCATCGCCGTCGACAATTCGATCTTGGCCTTCTCCGACGCCTCTTTCAGACGCTGCAGGGCCATCTTGTCGCCCTTGAGATCGATGCCTTGGTCTTTCTTGAACTCGGTGATCAGCCACTCGAGGATGCGCGTATCGAAATTGTCACCGCCCAAGTGCGTGTCACCGTTGGTCGACTTCACTTCGACAACATTGTCACCGACCTCGAGGATCGAGATATCGAAGGTACCGCCACCCAAGTCGTAGACGGCGATCTTTTGATCTTTGTTTTTATCAAAGCCGTATGCGAGAGCGGCCGCTGTCGGCTCGTTGATGATGCGCTTGACTTCCAAGCCTGCGATGCGGCCGGCGTCTTTGGTTGCCTGGCGTTGGGCATCGTTGAAGTACGCGGGAACCGTGATAACGGCTTCCGTCACTTCTTGGCCGAGATAGTCTTCGGCGACTTTTTTCAGTTTGCCGAGAATTGCCGCCGAGATCTCTTCAGGCGACGCCTCTTTGCCTTGAACTTTAAAGGCGCAATCGTTGCCCTTTTTCACGACTGTGTAGGGAACGAGCGAAAGCTCGCTTTGCACTTCTTCGTGACGACGGCCGATGAAACGCTTGGCCGAGAAGATCGTGTTCTCGGGGTTGGTCACGGCTTGGCGCTTGGCGATTTGGCCGACGAGTTTGTCGCCGTCTTTTGTATAAGCCACGACGGACGGTGTGGTGCGACCGCCTTCTTCGTTTACGAGAACTTTCGGGTCGCCGCCTTCCATCACGGCCACCACGGAGTTCGTGGTCCCTAAGTCGATACCGATAATTTTGCCCATGGACTGACTCCTTAACTGACTGAATCTGTATCTGATTCTCTATGAGGCCGAATTCAAAACTACGCTCTAAATGTGTGACCTAGCCGGAATTCGTCAAGCACTACGCCTCTAGAGCCATCAAGAAATCCCGAAATTTTGCAGAAAGACGCTCGCGAAATGATCTGTCTCAAATGCCGTCACGACCGTTCTCGCGACGACGGCTCAGAAGGGGTGGGCATGCAGGTGCCCAAAGGCGCGGCACAATGTCCGCTCCTCGTCTGCGCCACCCCTGAAAACAACCGAGTTCCAACGGGTTAGCTGAAGAGACCTTTTTTACCAGTCTGGACAGATTCGCCACGGATTTTGGCGATCTCACGCAAAAGCTTTTCTTCTTCTTTTTTCAGCTTTCGCGGGATCTCGACTTCGACTTCATAGAACGTCGACCCGCGACCGCTGCCCCGGAGTGAGGGAATACCGGTCTTCTCGATGCGCAGACGCTCTCCGCTGGCCGTGCCTGGCGGGATATGGAGCTGACTTTCGCCTTCGACCGTTTCCACTTCGAGTTCGGCGCCGAGAAGAGCTTGAAGATACGAAATTTTCACGTGCCCTAAGAGGTCAAGGCCATGACGCTCAAAGCGTTCATCTTCGGCGACTTGAATTTGTACGTAAAGATCACCTGGAGGACCACCGCGATAACCGCCCTCACCTTCGCCGGTGACACGCAATTGTGTCCCGTTGTCGACGCCTGCCGGGATGCTCACGCGGATTTTACGATGGGTTTTCGCTCGCCCGAGCCCCGAACACGAGCCGCACGGATTGCGCACGATTTGACCGCTGCCACGACATGCCGGGCAAGTGGTCGCGACCGAGAAGAAGCCTTGGCTGGTGACAACCTGCCCAGCTCCGCGGCACGTCGCGCAGGTCTCTGGACGTGAGCCTTCTTTGGCGCCTGTACCGCTGCAGGTTTTGCACGATTCTTCGGTGTCGAACTCGATGTCCTTTTCAAGACCGTTGATCACGTCCTTTAAGGTGATCTCGCACACGTAACGCAGATCCGAGCCACGCGCGGGCCCCGTCGAACTCCGTGAACGGCGACCGGCCCCGCGAGCGGCACCCCCGCCGAAGAAGTCGCCGAAAATATCTCCAAAGCTCGCAAAGATGTCTTCGACATCTTGGAATCCGCCATGGCCGCCACGTCCGCCGTTTTGGAAAGCGGCATGCCCGAAGCGGTCGTACTTGGAGCGTTTCTCAGGATCGCCGAGGATCTCGTAGGCCGAAGCTGCGGCCTTGAACTTCGCTTCTGCCTCTTGGTTCCCGGGATTCTTATCCGGATGAAACTGCATCGCCAGACGACGATACGCCTTTTTTATAGTGTCTTGATCCGCGTCCCGGGGGACACCGAGAATTTCGTAAAAATCTTGATTCGACATATGGGAGAAGCCTCTGAAGACCAATATGGTGCTTTCGCGGACGCGGTCAAGCTCGGAGTCTGAGAGAAGGTCTCGGCGTGACGCTGGTCCCGCTGAAATGACGTGTGCCTTCGCTCAACCTCGAGCTACTTCGCGCGCGAGGAGGATGTTTCGGGTCGAGACTGAGCCCGGCGCAAAACCTCTTCGACCTCTCGGAGACGTTGCCGAAGACGATCCGCAGCAGGACCTTCCGGAGTTGTCGCCAGAGTCTCTTCGAGAATTGGCTTCGCGAGTTCCGCTCGGCCGCTCGCTGTATAGAGTCGCGAAGCGAGAAGCTTCACCCAATAGGGAGCGCCTTTGTCACCGGCCAATATCAATAACTCAGCAGCACGAACGGGATCATCGACTTCGTAGAGGTAGTGATAGGCTGCTCGGTAAGACATCGTCCAATCCTCTGGGAATTGCTTGATGCCTTTTTCATAGATCAGCCGCGCACCTTCTCGATCGTCGACCATCACACTCATGATCGTGGCACCAGCTGAGTAGGGCATCCGAAACCGAGGGGCGAGTTCCGTGATTGCGTGGATGTAATTGTAGACCCAGCCCTTATCGCAACGGGATTTCTCACGATGCAAGCTGCGATCGCCCGAGAGGGCGGGAGGCAGGCTACGACGATGCTGTTCTTCTGGAGAGAGTTGGTCCCAATCGATGGCCTCCGCTTCTCGAGCCTTGTCCGAGTCTTCGACATTCTCGCAATATTCGATGTCCTGGATGACTCGGATCCACAAAGAATCCGCCATGACTTCCGAATAACCAAAGGTCACATATTTTATGGCTTCTGGCGGAGCAAAGAGGGGGCGAGAATACGCGGCCGCTAAAGTTGAATTCCGATCTCCGGCGAATCGGATCAGCGCGATCCCACACCCCAGCAAGAACCACAAGGGAATCCACGATCTAACATCGAGTTGTTTCATATGCGTCATTGAAAATTTCGTGAGGAGTCTCTTCGCATCGCCACTCGCCGTGCACCGTCACGATCCTATCAAATCCTCTCTGAAGCGCCCTGAAATAGCAAGGAGGCCGCCTTTCGGCAGCCTCCTTTTACGCGCGCTGAATTTTCAGCTGGCGAAACGGTTAGATACCGTTTTGGCTGTTTGTCACAACCTTCTGTTGATTGATCGACCACTCGTCGGCCAATGCCGCACCATTGTGTCGACCTGATGCACAGGCTGTAAACGAGTTCGCCGCAATCGCCGGCGCACAAACCGCCGCCGCAGTCGCTACGACTGCACCGGTTACGTTTTCCGTCCAAGCCGAATTCCACAAAGTACCATCAGATGAGTTCGCAGCGCAGGCCGCGTTGCCGTTCTCGAATTGTGTCGAGACACAAGTGGCCAACGTCGGTCCCGTATAACCTGTCGGCATACCTGCGGCGCCAATGTCGAGAACAGCGATACGATAACCCAGGCGACCTTCCGGGCGGAAACCAACAGCAACAAAGTTACCGATGTACACGTTCCATTCGGAATATGTCGCTTTCGACGTAGAATAATACGCCGACAGGTTGTTACGAGCTTCCGACTGACGCGCTTTTGCCTGGAAGCGCTGGAAGTTCGGGATTGCGATCGTGGCCAAAATACCGATGATCGCGACGACGATCATCAATTCGACGAGCGAGAAGCCCGCCTGAGAATTTCTCAACGTACGTGCCTTCATTACAAATACCCCCTATAGGATGGTTCAAGTTTAGAAACTGTGCTCAGAGCTCTCAAGATTCAAAGGCCTTGCCACCAAAAACTGGTCCTTGGACAGTGACGTGTTTTCTTTCGGAGCAAACGACGCATCACTTTAGGCCAAGATTGACCACTCTCCCCGCCCCATATTGAGAATGCCGCTCGTGGGCACTCGCCCGTCCAAAAGTTCGTCAGTCGCAAGTGGCCGGAGTTCGGTCGTTTCTAGCGGCATCGCGGGGTTTGACAGCTTTTTGACAGGCAAGAGTGCCGTTCTTGCGCTCATGCCAGCAGACTTTGTTTCAAAACAATCCATATTTAGTCTGGCCAACGAATGATCCCCTCCGGAAGGAGGACCAGTTCGGACAATGGACCCGCCGCGGGCCATCCGCCTCAAACTGAGCCGATCTGCCGAGATGTGGTCTTTGGTCGAGCCCGAAGGCACCATGAGTCAGCTCGGTTCGGCGAAACCTCACTGCGAAACCTCACAAAGGTTCGCTGTGCCGCCGCCATCGTGTGCTGACGGCGATAAAAATATGCTCATGCGGGTGATCCACAGGAATGGGTATGGGCGTTGAACCTTGGCGGCGAGACATCCAGGGAGTTATCTTAAAAGAGAGCCGAGATGCTTTTTGAACTGGGGGCGAGGGCGTGGCTGGTCCTGGGTCGAGGCGTGACGACGAGGGTGGCGAGTCCACCGGCGGCGGCACGGAAACAATCACACGATCGCGCACGAAGACGAAAGCGCCGTCTTTGTATCGTGTGGTCTTGCTCAACGATGACTTCACCCCGATGGAATTCGTCATCCACGTGCTTCAGAAATTCTTCCAAAAGGACTATACTGAAGCCACCCGCATCATGCTGCAAGTCCACCATCAGGGCGCGGGTGTGGCGGGAACGTTCTCTCACGAAATCGCCGAGACGAAAGTGCACTTGGTGAATCAGTACTCTCGGCAGAACAAACACCCGCTCAAGTGCACGATGGACGAGGTGTAGCCATGCTCAGTTCGAACCTCGAAAAGCATCTCAATCTCGCGGCGACGCACGCAAAAGAGCAGCGGCACGAATTCGTGAGCCTCGAACACATCCTCCTCTCACTCACCAAAGACAGCGAAGTGAGCGAGATCCTGCGGGCCTGTGGGGCGGACTTAACGGAACTGGCTCGTGACTTGGAAGGCTTTTTAGAAAAGCACTGCCCGCGCGTCAAATTTCAGCGCGCCGAAGGCGATGATGTGGATCACGAGGTCGCATCCGAGAATTCCGGCTCTTGGAAACCGGAATTCACCTTGGCTTGTCATCGCCTGCTCCAGCGCGCCGTCATCCAGGTGCAGAGTGCTGGCCGCGATGTCGTCACCACAGGCAATGTGCTCGTCGCTCTTTATAACGAGAAAGATTCGCACGCCGTCTTTTTTCTCGAGCAGCAGGGCGTGTCGCAATTTGACGTCATCAATTATCTCTCTCATGGCATTTCCAAAGTCGAAACCAGTGAGACGTCCGGAGACGAATCCGAGTCCGAACGCGATCTCGACGTGGATGGACTGCCAAAGGATGCCTCCAAGCAAGGCAAGCAGAATCCACTTCAAGCTTTCTGTGTGAATCTCAACGAACGCGCTCGTCAGAAAAAAATCGACCCGCTCGTCGGACGCGATGATGTTCTGGAGCGAATGATTCAAGTTCTCAGCCGACGCACGAAGAACAATCCTCTCTTGATCGGCGACCCGGGTGTTGGCAAGACTGCCATCGCCGATGGCCTCGCGCAAAAGATCGTGGAAGGACATGTTCCGGAGTCTTTGCATGACGCCGTGATTTACTCGCTCGACATCGGCTCGCTCTTGGCAGGCACGAAGTTCCGCGGGGACTTCGAAGAGCGCCTGAAGTCCGTAGTGAAGGCGATTGAAAACGAACCTCACGGCGTTCTTTTTATTGATGAAATTCATACCTTGGTCGGCGCCGGCGCCACGAGCGGTGGCAGCCTCGATGCCTCGAACCTGCTCAAACCTGGGCTCGCCAACGGCACGATCAGCTGCATCGGTTCGACGACCTACAAGGAATATCGCCAGCACTTTGAGAAGGATCGCGCGCTCTCACGCCGGTTCCAGAAGATCGATGTTCGCGAACCCACGATCGATGAGGCGGTCGAGATTCTCGAAGGCCTGAAGGGGCGATACGAAGAGCACCATAACGTGAAATACTCGAGTGCCGCGATCCGCGCCGCTGTCGAGCTCTCGGCGCGCTATATCCAGGGCCGCCATTTGCCGGACAAGGCGATCGACGTGATCGATGAAGTCGGCGCGCGTGCGCGCATTCAAGCCAAATCATCGGACACCAAAGCCTCTGGCGCAAAAAAGTCCGGCAAGGACTCCGAAGCGAAGACGATCAAGGTCTCGGATATTGAAAAAATCGTCTCCTCCATGGCGCAAGTGCCGGCTCAGACCGTCACGGTCGCCGACAAAGCGCAGCTGAAAAATCTTGAGTCGACATTGAAGGCCGTTGTCTTCGGGCAAGACAAAGCAATCGAAGCCGTGACGACGGCGATCAAGATGTCGCGCACGGGCTTGGGCCGCGAAACAAAGCCGATCGGCTCCTATCTCTTCGCAGGCCCGACGGGCGTTGGTAAAACGGAAGTCTGCAAACAACTCGCGACCGCGCTCGGCAATCACTTCTTGCGTTTTGATATGTCAGAATACATGGAAAAGCACACGGTCTCGCGCCTCGTCGGCGCGCCTCCCGGCTACGTCGGCTACGAAGAAGGAGGCTTGCTGACCGAGGCCGTGACGAAGAATCCGTACTCCGTTTTGCTGCTCGACGAAATCGAGAAAGCGCACCCGGATATCTACAACATCCTCTTGCAGGTGATGGACAACGGCACTTTGACCGATGCGCACGGCAAGACCGCCGACTTCCGCAATGTGATCCTCGTGATGACAACCAATGCAGGTGCGGCCGACGCCGCCAAGCGCAGCCTGGGCATCGTGCCCGATACATCGTCTGGAAAATCCATGGATGCGATCAAGCGCACGTTCACGCCGGAATTCATCAACCGCTTGGACGCGATCATTCATTTCCAATCACTACCCGAGGACGTGATTCTCAACGTGGTCGATAAGTTCCTTAAAGAATTGGCCACGCAGTTGGCGAAAAAGAAAATCCAGTTCGACACCACGCCCGAAGCACGCAAGTGGATCGCCGAAAAGGGCTTCGACCCCATCTACGGCGCCCGCCCCTTAGCACGCACGATCGACGAGCACATAAAAAAACCACTCGCCGACGAAATCCTCTTTGGGCGCCTCGAAAAAGGCGGCCGCGTCACGGTCACGATCCAAGACAACAAACCCCACTTCTCCTTCGCCTAACCGTCCCCAATAAGCGCATCGCGTTGCCAATAGGTGCGCCGCG
>JAMPXM010000145.1 GCA_023701225.1 Pseudobdellovibrionaceae bacterium
ACATCCGCCCGCGCATTTGTTCGATGAACAACTCGGGGCCTTGCAGGGAAAGGCCGTCACACGTCCGAGCGATCGCCAAGGCCTGGCACAAACGCGCCGGACCGTTGGTTAATTCGCGTTCCCGAGTCGTGCCACGCAGGCGTTTCTGAGTTGCGAGTCCTTCATCTGGAATCAGGGCGCGGATCAAGACCGCCTCAGGTTCCACGGTGTCGCGCGTGACGGCATTGAAGCAGAAATGCATGCCGTAGATGAAATAGACGTACGCATGGCCGCCAGGAAGATACATGCTCTGGACGCGGGTTGTGCGCCGATAGCCATAGGTGTGGCAAGCACGGTCGCGGGCTCCGAGATAAGCTTCGGTTTCGACGATGAGTCCGCTTAGGCGCTCGCCATTGATCACATGAACAAGCCGCTGCCCGAGGAGGCGACGCGCCACGCGCTCTGTTGCATCCGCATAAAATCGTGGCGGCAGGATCGGACTTGTCATGGCGCGGAGAATAGCACAGCATGGGCCACGTTTGTTGCAGAGGGGGGCCGGAATGGCGCAAACGACCGAACAGGCGCAGGACGAAACAGCACCTGCGTCCGTCAACGAGGCAGCCGAAATACGGTTGGAGCCGAGTTGGAAGCGCGTGTTACACGCGGAATTTGAACAACCCTACATGCGGAATCTGCGCGCCTTTCTCAAGGCTCGTCTCGACGCGGGGGCCAAAATATTTCCGCGTCCGAGCGAGTACTTCAACGCCTTTGCCCATGCACCGTTTGATCGAGTGAAAGTTGTGATTCTGGGACAGGATCCTTATCACGGCGCCGGGCAAGCTCACGGCTTGTGCTTTTCGGTGCAGCCGGGTGTACGTCCGCCGCCATCTCTGCTCAATATTTTCAAAGAATTAAAGACGGATGTGGGGTTTCAGTCGGTCGATCATGGCTATTTAATGCCGTGGGCGGATCAAGGGATGCTTCTACTCAATGCTGTGCTGACGGTCGAGGAGGGGCGCCCGGCTGCGCATCAGGGGCAGGGGTGGGAGGAATTCACGGATCGCGCGATCCATGCGCTCAATCAACAGAGGGAACATCTCGTGTTCATTCTTTGGGGCGCCTATGCCCAGAAGAAGGGCAAATTCATCGACCGGAAAAAACATCTCGTGATCGAGGGACCGCATCCGTCACCGCTCTCCGCTTCGCGTGGATTTTTCGGCAGTCGACCGTTTTCGAAGGCCAACGAGTATTTGGCGAAGCACGGCTTGGAGCCGATCGACTGGCAATTGCCGATGCTCAAAGATATCGCGCCGTATACCGCAACGAAGCATTGAAGGAATCGTCGATGAATCAAGATTCGCAAATGAAGTTCTTCTCGCTCGTTTGTACGGCTGCCGTCACAACACTCCTGCTGATGGGGCCGGATGCTGCGGCGGACACGCAAGAGGTCACGGTCGTGGACGAAGGCGCCTGCTGGATCGCCGAGGGCGCTCCTCAAGACTGGCGCGTGGCGAGTTTTAACGACGAGAAGGCGTTTGTTCTGAACCCCTTCCGATTGGAGCAGGAACTGTTTCCGTTGCTCGATGTGGAGTTGCGTGCGCTGGGCGTAACTTCGTTTGATGCGACGGACGTGGAGATTCATCTCCATTGCTCGAGCGCGGGACACGCGCTTTTGGTGAATCTCGGAAATGCCGGTCTTCCTTTCTGCGCGCATACGGATGGGGATTTGCGTGCGGTCCGTGTGTATCCCCATTTTGGGGGTGGGTCTGGGGCTTGTTACGGAGTCGAGGCCTTGAGTTTGGTCATGTTATTGAATTCGCCCCAGGACGTTGCATTTGTGGAAGCTCTTCTCGAGGGGCCCGAATATGAGGATTTGATCGCCTCGATCGAGCCCTTGACGCAATTGGGGATCTTGCTTGTTCAGCTGCAACCCACGCATCGCTTTCGTGAAGACGACGCGCGTGCGCGCCTGCTGCAGGATCCGAGTTTGGGTTCAAAGCTCAAGGCGATCGAGTATAATTCGCTCTCACGTGTGGCTGGCAGTACGGTTCTTTTGTTTGCAGGCGAGTACGGCGGGTTTTGACGCATTCCAAGCTTGAAATTCCAGCGGTTCCCCCATACGAATCAGAAGTTCGAACAGGGGGAAATTCCATGATTTCGAAAATCGGATTTGCGGCTGCGTCATCGGTTGCATGGCTGAATGCGCGACTGAATTCGCGGCTGACGGCACGAAAGACTGTGTTGGTCGTGGCGTGCGGTGCAGCCCTGGTGGGAACGGCACAATCGACCCTTGCTGCCGGAAAGACCTTTGTTTATTGCTCCGAGGGGAGCCCGAGTACGTTCAATCCGCAGATGGGCACCGACGGGCCAACGTTCAACGCCAGCTCGCGGACGATTTACAATCGCTTGGTTGATTTCGAAAAAGGCGGCACGCGCATCCTGCCTTCGCTCGCCGAGAGCTGGTCAGTGTCCAAAGACGGTAAGCAGTACACGTTCAAGTTACGCAAGGATGTCGATTTCCAGACGACCGATGCTTTCAAACCCAATCGTAAATTCAACGCCGACGATGTGGTCTTCACTTTCCAGCGCATGCTGAAAAAGGATCACCCTTTCCATAAGATCAATGGCGGCGTGTATGAGTATTTCACTTCGATGGGAATGGATGAGCTGATCGAAGACGTGAAGAAGGTGGATCCCTATACCGTGCAGTTCGTCTTGAGGCGCTCCGAGACTCCGTTTCTGGCGAATATGGCAATGGACTTCGCTTCGATTCTTTCGGCGGAATACGGGACGGTGCTGACGAAAAATAACACCCCCGAGCGGATCGACACCGAGCCGGTCGGCACGGGTCCTTTCGTTTTTCGCAAATACGATAAAGACAATCAGATCCGCTTTCACGCGCATCCGACTTACTTTGGCGGCAAACAAGCCATCGACAATCTTGTCTTCAGCATCACTCCAGATCCAAATGTGCGCTATCAGAAGCTCAAACGTGGCGAATGCCACTTGATCGCCGAGCCTCCACTCACGGATCTGCAAGCGATGCGGGCCGACGGCGCATTGCAGGTATTGGAACAAGGCGGGCTCAACGTGGGCTACCTGGCGATGAACGTGCAGAAGGCGCCGTTCAACAACGTGAAAGTCCGCAAGGCCATCAATTATGCTTTGAATCGCAAGTCTTATCTCGATGCGATTTATCAAGGGCATGCATCTCTGGCCAAAAACCCGATTCCTCCGACGATGTGGTCGTATAATAAATCCACGTCGGACTACGAATACAATCCGGAAAAGGCCAAGCAACTTCTGAAGGAAGCCGGAGTCGCGACTGGCTTCAGCACGAAACTCTGGGCCATGCCTGTTTCTCGCCCGTACAATCCGAACGGCAAGAAAATGGCGGAAATGATGCAGGCCGATCTGAAGAAGGTCGGCGTGCAGGTTGAGATCGTGACCTACGACTGGCCCACGTACCTAGATAAAGCCCGCAAAGGCGAACACGAAATGCTCTTGATGGGTTGGACCGGCGACAACGGGGATCCGGACAATTTCATGAACGTGCTTTTGGGTTGCAATGCGGTCGAAGGTGGTTCGAACTATTCGCGTTGGTGCCAGAAATCGTACGATTCTTTGATTTCCGCGGCGCGCACGACGGTCGATGTGAAAAAGCGCACGGAGTTTTACACGAAAGCGCAAACGATCTTCAAAGATGAAGCGCCCTGGGTTACGCTCGCTCACGCCAAGGTCTTCCGCGCCATGCGCAAGGAAGTGACAGGCTACAAAATGAGTCCGTTTGGCACTGACTCTTTTGTCGGCGTAGATCTCAAGAAGTGATCTGAAGACGAGCCGAGGGATCGCCGCCGCGCCTGAGCTGCGCGGCGCCCGCGGCGATGATTTACGGGAGTTCAATGCTCGCCTTCCTGTTCAAGCGGATTTTCGTCGTGGTCCCCACGCTCGTTGGCGTGTCGCTCGTCGCATTCGCTTTGATCCGCTTGATTCCCGGCGACCCGGTTCTGCTCTTGATCGGCGAGCGCGGGGCTTCGCCTGAAGTTTACCAAGAAATGAAAGCCGCCTATGGCCTCGATCAGCCGCTGCCCGTTCAGTATGGACGCTTCATGCTGGGCGCGGCGACCGGGGATCTGGGAAAATCCATTCACTCCGGGCGCGGCGTGATGGAGGAATTTCAGGATCGCTTCCCGGCGACGCTCGAACTCGGTTTGGTCGCGTTGATGTTCGCGATCCTGTTCGGGCTTCCGATGGGCATTATCGCGGCCGTAAAGCGCAATTCCATTTTCGATTACTCTTTCATGTCGGTTTCGTTGATCGGCTATTCGATGCCGATTTTTTGGTGGGGTCTGATTCTGATTTTGTTCTTCAGCGTGCAACTCGGATGGACGCCCGTCTCGGGTCGCATCGACATCGCCTACGATATCCCCACCTGGAGCGGCTTTCTCCTGGTCGATGTCTGGCGCGCGGGTGAGGGATGGCCTGCATTCGTGAGTGCTTTCCAGCATCTGATCTTGCCGGCGATCGCGCTCGGGACGATTCCGCTCGCGGCGATCGCGCGCATGACCCGGTCAAGCATGCTCGAAGTTCTGGGCGAGGACTACATGCGGACCGCACGAGCCAAAGGCGTGAGCCGGCTTGGCGTGATCGTCGTGCATGGTTTGCGTAACGCCTTGGTGCCGGTCATTACCGTGATCGGACTCTTGGCCGGTCAGATCGTGACGGGCGCAGTTTTGACCGAAACAATCTTCTCTTGGCCGGGGATTGGCCGTTGGTTGGTCGCTTCGGTGACGGCGCGAGATTATCCGGTCGTGCAGGGTGGGATTCTCTTGATCGCCAGCAGCGTGATTCTCATTAACGTGGGCGTGGATCTTGCCTATGCGTGGGCAAATCCGAAAATGAGGATGCAATGACGAGTTCGTCCTCTGTTGGCTCCAACTTCACCTCCCAGTCACTTTCCGATGTCGTCGTCGAAGCGATCGACGTTCCGTCCGCCTGGCGGGAGTTCTGGGAATCGCTTCGCGCCAATCGTGGAGCGCTGTTGGGCCTGGCCGTAGTGCTCGCTTTTGTCGTGATTGCGCTCTTGGCGCCGTGGCTTGCGCCCTACGATCCATCACAGGTACATGAGGGCGCGTTTAAATTGCCGCCGGTCTGGCAAGACGGTGGTCAATGGGCGTACGTGCTCGGGACGGACGATGTCGGTCGCGATTTGCTGAGCCGGCTGATTCACGGCGCGCGTATTTCGATGGGTGTCGGCTTCATGGTTGTGATTTTCTCGATGTCGATCGGAGTCGCCATCGGATTGCTGGCGGGTTACGCCGGAGGTTGGGTCGATGCTCTCATCATGCGCTTGACGGACGTGATGTTGAGCTTACCGAGCATTTTGCTGGCGATCGTCGTCGTGACGGTTTTGGGTCAAAGTTTGGCAAATGCCATCGTCGCGGTCGGCGTTTTGGTGGTGCCGAACTTTATTCGGCTGGTGCGCGCGTCCGTACTGGCCGAGCGAAATAAGCAATATGTGATCGCTTCGCGTAGCTTGGGATCGAGCCACTGGCGGCAGGCTGTGGTCAATATTCTTCCGAATTGCATGGCGCCCGTGATTGTCCAGGCGACGCTGGGATTTAGTGACGGAATTCTGAATGTCGCAGCCCTTGGATTTTTGGGATTGGGAGCGAAGCCGCCGACCGCCGAGTGGGGCACGATGTTGTCGGATGGGCGTGCATACATTGAAAGCGCCTCCTGGTTGGTCACACTTCCCGGGCTTTGCATTTTGATCGTGGTTTTGGGCTTCAATCTTTTGGGTGATGGTCTGCGAGATGCTCTGGACCCGAGGTTGAAGCGATGAGCCTGCTCGAGGTGCGCGACCTCAGTGTACGCTTTCATATGCGGCGCGGTCCAGTGACGGCGATCGATCGGTTGAGCTTCCGGCTCGAAGCGGGCCGCACGCTTGGGATCGTCGGAGAGTCAGGCTCGGGTAAGAGTGTGACCTCGCTCGCGATTATGCGTTTGCTCGCGAACACGGCCGAGATCTCCTCCGGCGCGGTGCTCTTCGAAGGCCGTGATCTATTGAAGCTCTCTGAAAAAGACATGCAGAGCACGCGTGGGCGCGATGTCGCGATGATCTTTCAAGACCCGATGACGAGTTTGAACCCGAGCTACACGGTCGGGTTTCAGCTCGAAGAAGCGCTCCGTATTCATGCGGACTCCACAGGCGCGACGACCAAGGCTGCGCGCCAGGCCAAGGCTGTGGAGTTGATGAAGCAGGTTGGGATACCCGATCCGCAGATGCGGCTGAAGAGTTATCCGCACCAACTGTCGGGTGGGATGTCTCAGCGGGTGATGATCGCCATGGCGATCGCGTGTTCGCCGCGGCTGTTGATCGCCGATGAGCCGACGACCGCATTGGATGTGACGATTCAAGCGCAGATTCTGCAGCTCCTGCGCGATTTACAAAAAGAGAGCAACATGGCGCTGATTCTGATCACGCACGATATCGGTGTTGTGGCCAACATGGCCGATGAGATTTTGGTGATGTATGCGGGCCAAGCAGTGGAGCGGGGGCCGGCGCGAGACGTGATCGGACATCCGCGCCATCCGTATACCGCTGGTCTTTTGGCGAGTTTGCCGGCGGCGCATGGCTTGCGCGAGTTCCGAACGCGCTTGCCGACAATTGCGGGATTGGTGCCGGATCTCGCGCGGCGGCCCGCAGGTTGTCAGATGAATCCGCGTTGTGCTTCAGCGGCGGATTCATGTCGAGTGGAGATGCCACCGGATATTGTGGAGAACGAACGTATGGTAAAATGCTTTTTCCCGCGCTGAAGTCGCGGCGAAGTGTGAAAGTTGAGAACGGCATGTCGGCGTCAGGAATTTTCGCCGGTGCCGTGTTGCAGGAGGACATGATGAAGAGAACATGGATGATGATGGTGGTCTTGATGTCGGCGATGTCCGCTGGCGCCGTGACGCGCGAGAGCGTTCAGAAGGAAGCGGCCGAAGCGGGCGATGCGGCGGTCGCTTACGCGCGCGAAAGCAAAGAAGAATTCACCCGGCAGATGCGCGCCAACCTGACATCGGTCGAAGAGGATATCGCGGATTTGAAAAGTCGCGCCAGCGTGGCTGCGACCGACGCGCGCGTGAAACTCAACAAAGAGATCGAAGCCTTGGAAGACAAGCGGGACACGATGAAAAAACGCTTGGACCGGTTCAACTCTTCAAGTGATCGGGCTTGGACGCGGATGCGGTCGGGTCTGGAAAAAGCCTGGAGCGAAGTGAAAGTCGCATACAAGAAAGCTTCGCGTGAGTTCGATAAGGAGCTCGATGATGAGGCGGAGTCTTCCCAGCGCTGATCGTTCCCTGGATCGTGTGAATGTGGATTGCAGAGGAGAAAGTCGAACTTGGCGTCAACCGACGACTTCATTTTAGAAGCTAAGGGTCTCGGCAAGCATTATGAGCTTCGCCGGCTGTTGCAACCGGTTGCGACCGTGAAGGCCGTGGATGGGGTGAGCTTCCATGTCCGCCGCGGGAAAACCTTGGCGATCGTCGGTGAGTCGGGCTGTGGAAAGAGCACTCTCGCGCGCCTGCTCATGCGTATCGAAGCCCCGAGCTTTGGTGAAATGAGTTTCAGCGGTCGCGACGTTTCGGCGATCCCAGCTCAGGAGTTCCGCCAGAGCGTGCAGATGATTTTTCAAGACCCCTATTCGTCTTTGAATCCGCGGAAGAAGGCTCGCTCGATTATCGCCGAGCCTCTGGTGGTCAATACGAATTTGTCGGCGACCGAACGAGACGCGCGCGTGCTCGAAATTCTCAATAAAGTGGGTTTACGTCCGGAGGTGGCCGATCGTTATCCGCACATGTTCAGCGGCGGGCAGCGCCAGCGAATCGGGATTGCCCGTGCTCTGATGTTGCGTCCTCAGATTTTGATCTGCGACGAACCCGTGTCGGCTCTCGATATTTCGATTCAGGCTCAAGTGCTCAATTTGCTCATGGATCTGCAGGATGAGTTCGGCCTCAGCTACGTTTTCATTTCCCATGACCTCGCGGTCGTACGTCATATTGCCGACGATGTGATGGTGATGTATCTCGGCAAAGTGATGGAACAAGGCCCTCGCGAGGCGATTTTCGCCAATCCTCAGCACCCGTACACGAAGATGCTTCTTTCGAGCACTCCCGATATCGCGGAGGGATTGAAGGGCCAAGCTGGGACACAGTCTCCTCCTGCGGGCGAACTTCCGTCTCCGCTCAATCCGCCTCCGGGCTGTCCGTTCCAAAAACGCTGTTCGCAAGCTCTGCCGACTTGCAGCCAAACCATGCCCTCGCTCCGGCTTGTGCAAAATCGCCAGGTCGCTTGCCACCTCGACCCCCCAAATTAAGCAGCCACTCTTCTTTTTGCAAAGCGTCGCATCCTCAAAAAATCGTCTCAATCGTGAGACTTCATCAACAATCACGACAACCTCATAAAAC
>JAMPXM010000146.1 GCA_023701225.1 Pseudobdellovibrionaceae bacterium
AGATCCAAGGTTCCCGCTGCTGAGATTTGATTGTTCTCGGGGGTTAAAAATACGAAATTGGAGATCGCCACTTGGGAGTTTTCCAAGGCAAATGCCATTCGGATGTTTGCGGCGACGCCTTTGCTTGAAAGGCGTCGGCCCTCTCCGATACCAGGAATTTTCGACAAAGCATCGTTCGCCATCTTGTCGAACTGCAATGTACTGACGAACGCATCGGTGAGCGTGAAGTCTCCGGACGCTTTCGAGCGTGCGGCGAAATCCGCTCGTGAGGGATGCGCGAGCGTGGCTTGTCCTTGGCCCGAGGCGCGGCCTTTGACAAGATTCTTCCATTCCGCCGAAGCCCAGCTGAGTGCTGCGTTGGCATCGATGGCCTGCAATCGGGCGTTGGCCGAAAAGTCAGGTTGCGCTAGCTTCAAATCCGCGCGTAGCCGGGAAAGTTGAACGGATCCGTCGAAAATTTTGCTGATGTCGACTTCGCCCATCCAAACGCCCCGGATGAGCGTATTTTTTGCGTGAATTCCGTCGATCCGCAGATCGTTGAACAAGAGTTGCCCGACTCTCACGTCCGTTTGAAATTCAGAGTCTCGCAAGATCGGCCAGTCCGGCAAAAGAGGCGTTGGCTCCTGTGGAGCCGCCGTGCCCGCCGAAGGTGCTTGAGAAGGTGTTTCGCTTTTGTACGTATAGCGCGGGATTTGGGCTTGAAACCGGGCTTTGGTTTTTAGCGGCGATCCCTGAATTCCTTTCGCGAAGTCATATGTGCCGCTCAGGTCGGCGACAAGCGAACCCTGGCCCTCGGGGATCAAAGAGCGCATCGACGGCAGAAGAGAAGCGAGTTCGAGAAAGGCGAGACTGGAGGACTCCAAGCGGACTTGCAGTTTTGGGCGCTGTGGTTCTTGAATGCGTCCGCGGAGTTGAAAGCGGCTTTGCCCGAGTTCAAACGTGGAGGGGCGTAGCTCGATCACTTGCCCGCGCTTATCCGCTTTCATATTGACGCGTAAAACTTGGCCTGCGCGTTTTTCAAATGTGTCCTTGAAGAGGATCGCGAGGTTCGTCAGTTCGCTCATTGTCGAGAATTGCGCATCGAGTAGTTCGCGTCCACGAGTTTGGAGGGTGGCGCGGGCGTCGATCTCCAGTGGGCCCTGAATCGATTTTGTTTTGTCTTCGGATGTCCACTGAACACGTCCGCGAACATTCTGTAACATAAGAGGCGTGAGCGAAACTGTGAGTAGCTCCGGTTGATCCAGTGGGCCGGCGACTTGCGCTTTCAGTTCGATGGAGCCGGAAACCGGAGCTTGTGCGAGCGCGGGGAAAAACTTTTCCCATCCCGCAAGCGAAGTTCGCGCGACTTCAATGGACAGCCGTGAAGTGCGAGCCGGCGCGGTCACCGGGGGAGTTTGCGGAGGCGAAATGGTTCCGTGAACTTGGGCCTGGAGCTGAGCGAAGAGAAGTTTGGCTCGTCGAATTTCGACTTGCTCCAGGTCGCCGGCTGCGTCGACATCGACGTAAAGTGGCGTGCCTCGTGGCTTGTTCAGCATTTTGGCATGTACCACATCCGCTTGTCCGAGATCGACATCGGCCTTGAATTTCGGAAGATCCAACTTCGCTCCGTTCCAACTGAACTCGCTGGACAAGTTGGCTACGACGAGACCGGTGAGATGGGAGTCTCCGAAACTGACTTTTGTGTCGCCGCGCAGTTGGCGCACGTCGATGGTGCCTGAGGCCGCCCAAACAGTCTTTTGATCGGATTTATGATCGGGTTGGGGAACGGTCTGCGCTTTGAGATGGGCTTGCACCTGGCCGGAGAACTTGCCGTCGGGCAAAAAGCTGGGTGGAACGGGAAGGCGAGCGATATCGGCAACATCGATCTTGAAGTTCCATTGGCCTTGCGGTTTTGGAAAGAGCGTTTGCGTGCCGCTCGCTTCGTAGAGGAGGCCGCCGAGATCTCCATTGGCTTTGGTGACGCGTAGACTTTTTCCATCGAATTGAAATGTACTGCTGTTGGTGACGGGCAGTTGGACTTGAATTCCGTCCCAGTTCAGGGCCGTGCGGGATGTGATAGTCATCGTCCACGCCTGGCGGAGAGAGGGGATCATGAGTTTGAAATTGAGCGGAGAAAGGCGCAGGTGGCGCTTCGGATTCGATGTGGATCCCTCGGTTGAGGAGCTGAAAGAGGTATCGATCGAGGCATCACGGACTTCGATATTGGCTTCTAAATCTCGTGTCTGTGCAAGCGCTTCGCTCACTTCGATTTTCGTGTTGGGGTCCGGTTGAGTCGGGGCCGTGGAGCCGTCTTTATTGTCGGCGATGACGGCCGTGATCTTTGGTTGGACGACAACGATGTCGAAGCGTCCCAGAGGCTCCGTCGACTTGAAAATGTCGGGGCCGACAAACGCCGTAACGATCACGGTTTGCGTTTCGATGCGGACTGATGGGTCCGGAAGCGTCAGTTGGAGCCCATGCACGCTGGCTTGAAAGGGCGGCAGCAGCCCGACTTGCACAGACTCGACTGAAACAGGAGCGCCAAGAGCGGCGGATCCTTTTTCTTCGATCGCAGTTTTGAGGTACGGCTCTAAATAAAATTGAGCGAAGACCCAGCCGCCGGCGATCGCCAGCAGAACGACAACCAATAGAGTTCCGAAAATCCATTTCACGATTTGCATTCGTCCAAACTCCGTCGATCACATGTCGACTGATTCTGCGGATCGCTCTGGGAAAGTTCGTCAATCGTCGCAAGGAAGTCATCAATTGCCGCTGGTGTGGTATCAAACGTCGTCATCAGGCGGCATTCCAACCGGCCATCTGTCGAATGACTGTCGAGTTCGTTCCAGACGTAGAAAAAGGCACGGGCACGCAACTTCGCGATCCAAGATTTCGGAAGACGTACGAAGACACCATTGGCCTGCGTGAGTTGGGTCAGCTGGATGCTCGACCGAGACTGAAGACCCGCCGCTAGACGACGGGCCATGGAATTGGCATGACGTGCGGTGCGCAGCCAGAGATCCGTTCCTAGCCAGGCTTCAAATTGGGCTGCGACAAAGCGGGTCTTGCTTGGAAGCTGCATCGCCTGTTTACGCCGATACTTAAAGTCTTGCGCTAAGTCTTCACGAAAAAAAACGACGGCTTCGCCAAAGAGCAAGCCGTTCTTGGTCCCGCCAAACGAAAGAACATCCACGCCGACATCACGGGTCAGTTCGCGCAGCGAGCAGCCGAGGTATTCGGCCGCGTTGACGAGGCGCGCGCCATCGATGTGAAAAAGCAGGCGCTGCTCTTTTGTAAAGGCGGCGATGGCGCGCAATTCATCCAATGAGTAAACAGTGCCCAGCTCCGTCGGCTGCGCGATCGACACGACCGCGGCCTGTGAATAATGTTGGTCTCCGCGGCGGATGAGTCGCGTGCGAAGATCGCTGACGCGCACTTTCCCGTCAGGCGCGGGGACAGGTAAAAGTTTGGCGCCGATCCAGCGCTCCGGGGCACCGCACTCGTCAACGTGGATGTGGCTATGTTCGGAGCACAGCACGGCTTGAAACGGTTTCACGCACGCATCGAGAGCCAGTACGTTCGCGGCTGTACCGTTAAACACGAAAAAAGCTTGCGTGCCAGGTCCGAACTCGCGCTCAAACAGCTTCGCAACACGCGCAGAAATTTCGTCGGTTCCATAGCTCGGGGCATGCCCGCGCGAGGCCGCGGCGATCGCGGTCATGATTTCCGGATGAACGCCCGAATGGTTGTCGGATCCAAATCCGATCTTGGCGGGAATGTCTGTGCACGATAGATCAGCCGTCATATGCGGAGTCTAGCGTTGTCGCACTAGAGCGGGAAGATAAAACGATGCGCCAAAAGCGCGGCGAGCTTCGCCGTGCGATCGTCGGTGTCGAGTGCTGGAGAAACTTCGTATATCCCCATGCCTCGAACATCCAAACGCGCCGTTAGGACTTGTAGAAGTCTTAAAAACTCGTCGGGCGCGAAGCCGCTTGCCCAGGACTGGCTGCAGCCAGGAGCGAATGCGCTGGAGAATCCGTCGATATCGATCGATAGAAAAGTCGGTCGCGGTCGTACCAGCCATGTTTCCAGCCGTCGGGTCACATAGGTCACCAGATCGAGCCCGGAGGCTTGCGAATCTTCTAAGCTCAAAATCTGTGTGCCGCGGCTTTCGGCCCAATCGCGATGGGATTTGGCGTTGCAGTGGGCCTGGATGCCGATTTCCGCGAAGTCCACATCCGGATAGGCTTCCAGCATTCGAAAAAACGGAGTGCCGCTGGTCAGGCCTCGATCGAGAGGACGGACATCGAGGTGAGCATCAAAGTTCAAGACCAGGGGACGAGTTTTAGTTTCAGCCAACTCATTTGCGTCGCGAAGCGCCTGGAGGAAGGCCGCCGTATCCGGAAAACCGTAATCGTGGCCTCCGCCGAAGCTGAGAACTCGGTACCCGCGCGCGTAGGCTTCTTGAGCACGACGTTGCGCTGCTTGATGACGCTCTCCCAAGGACAAAGCAGCCGCGTCTAAATTGCCGAGATCCGCGATCTGCACGTCTTTCGCTATGGAAAGTGCGGAGGGAGTCATTTTGTAAAGAGGTCGACGAATTCGATCCGGTGCCTCGGCTGCACCCGGCCGCCCGCCGTTGAGTCGAATTCCTTCATCGTCGGGATATCCAAGCACGGCGATGGCGCGTGTTCCTGCCTTAGCTTGAGTGAGTGCGCCCGTGGGTTGGGCGAATTCGCCGAGCCGCGGATCCTGGGGATCATGACGAGAGAAAAACAGGTCTGTTGATACCGGTTGAAAGTTCATCGCTCGTCGATTTTGACGTGAAGGTGTTGCTTGAGCAAGCGGTAATGGTGGCGGAGATCTTTGAGCTTCTCCTTGAGCTTCTCCTTGCGCTTCTCCTTGCGCCAAGAATCCGTCTCGCCTCCTTGGCCACTCAACCTTCGCGAACCGGCGCGGTTGGTTGCGAGAGGAGACGAGTCAGGATCTCGCGAGGGGTCATCGCCGGTAGGGGGCGAGCTCGAGTCTCTGATGGACTCGGCCAGTTTCCGAGTCATAGAGCGTCATATTGATTCGACGAGCACCAGCAGCAAATTGAAGTTCGCCGATGTGGATGCCTTGCCGATCAGCCATAAAGATTGACCAGTTTTCACCAGAGCCCGGAGCGAGGGTGTAGCTCATTTGACGGCGTGAAGTCGCGCGTGGTGACGTACTCACGGCAGCGTCTGGGAAGTAGAGAATGACGTTATTGAAGTCTTTGAACTCGAAGACGTTCCAGTTTGCGGTGCGCCATGCTCCGAGGATTTGACGTAAGCCGACAGTGTCAATTGACTCCAACGCCACCATACGACGATCCGTCAGCACTTCTCCGCGACCGACGATGAAATCACCGTCCTGCATCTTCTGGAGATCCGCGACGAGTTCCTGGGTCATGCCATAGACTGGCAGAGCCTCGCGTGTCTGGCGCAGGCGAATGAATGCCTGATTGCCACGCATTCCGATTATGCCCTGAATACTCTCGCTGATCGCAAACGCGGGCGTGAGCGTCATCAAGGAACAAAAGAAAGCGAAAAGAGATGTGGTCCGGATGGTCATCGCCGCTTGTATAATGGCGATACTTCTCGGCGTCAAAAGCAAAAATCCGTATCAACAGAAAATCATTTGTTCTTGCTGCAATCTTGGGCAAGATCGCTCTCAGGTGAGCCGAAAAGGTCAAAAGGAGCCTGGATTGGGACATGCCGTATGATGGAAGCAGGTCATCCACGTCACCCATCGTTCGGGCTCCAATGGGACTTTGTTCCTTATCGGGATTTCAATTTTGCGCGTCGCTTTGAGCGTATGGGTTTTTCGCATTGGAGTTTGCGTCTGGAGACGCATCTTAAATATGGCGGTCCGCTGGCGGAATTTTTGGAAGAACGAAGTCGCCACGCGCCGATCCGGTTTTTCTCAGACTATCTTCCCGTGGCGCCGAATGCGGATTGGGAACCGATTCATCAATTCGGGACCGTGGCCTTACTGGAGCAAGCGTCTCCCGCGCGCCTGACGTGCCGAGGTCGTCTGCCTGAGATTCCCTCGCCGACGACAGTGGTGGGTGCAATGCTCTCGCAATTGCCCGTTGCCATTGAAGTGAATATTTTGGCCGAAAATGCCTCTACCTTTGATCTCTTGCAGGTTCTCGGCGAAGTCTCCGCGACCGTGCCGGCCGCGGCACTTTCCGACAAGCGATTGAGAGATCGCCTGTTGTCACCTAAGTGCGAACCTGGTGCTGAGCCCGGTGATGAAAGTGGGTCGAGCACCCAAGCGGATCTGATCACCGAAATCTGGCTGGACCCGTTGCGGGAAGATCTGTCAATGGACCAGATCACCCAGAGCATTTGTCATGTCTTGGAAGTCTCGCGGAGCGCGGAACCTTTGGATATCACTTTTGCCTTGCCGTTTCAGGCAAGCGAAATGGAGCGAGCCGCTGCGCGCGCCGAGCAGATTCGTGAACGAGTGATGGCAGGGACCTGGAGTCGGCGGGGAATGGGCGGATGAGAGATACGGATGAAGGTGCTGAAATCGGAGCGCTTTTTCATGCCGTATACCCACGATTGGTGGCCGCGGCCGGAAAGACACGTGTCGATGCGTGGCTTGCGGACTATTTGGATGCGTTCGCGCCGCGCGATTGGGAGCGCCTCGAGCGACTGCGCACGTTTCAATTGTTTTTGAGAAACGAACGTCGACTCGGGCGATTGGAACGTTCGTTTTGGGTGGATATCGCGTCTTGGGAATGGGCTGAGTTTAATTGTCTTTATAGCCCGGCTGATGAGGAACGGACACGGCGCGCGCTGAAGCCGCGCGAGCGGGTTCTGAATCCGACGGCGCAGATCCTACAGCTTCACCATGATTTGTATTCGTGGATGGAGGGGCGTTCCTCTGCGAGTTCGTCGGAGGCGCCACGCGAAGAAAGACAAATGATTTTTATCTATCGGGCGTATTTTCCAGGACGTGGTTTTCATGTGCGCCGGCATTTGGCTGATGCGCTGACGGCGGCGGTCGTTGATCCCTTGCTTGAAGAAGGTCGTCTGACGGAGGAACATTTTCTTCGCGAGATAGAAAGTCAATATGGAGAGGGAGGGCGGCTTGCGGCTCCCGTGACTGCGTGGAGCGAACGCATCACGAGTTTGGTCGAAAACCAGTTGATCATCGAAGGCTCATAACGAGTCAGATTCATTGAGACGGATCAATCGGTCATCATGCCGACTGACGATCACGTTCGAGTCGGTCGGCGCCGAGTTCTTGAAGGCGGGCACCAAAGTTCAAATTGCGACTCACGAGGGAACGGAAGGCGGGGGCACTGAGTTTGAGCGCGACGCATTCGCTCGTGGCATGCACGGAGGCCGTGCGTGGGGAATTCCAAAGCAGCCCGATCTCCCCTAAAACCGCGCCGCTGGAGACATCCGGGCGAGCCGCGCCGCGAACGCTGACCGCGGCCGACCCTTGAATGAGAATCCAAAGACCATCCGAAGCTTCGCCTTCGCGCATTAACCAATGTCGCGGTGGAAGCGTGAGAATCTCGGAGAAATTTAAAATATGCAGAATGGCTTCCGCGGGAAGTCGCTGAAAAATGGGGTGTCCGGAGAGCACTTGGCTTGCCCAGATTTTCTTTCGAAACCCATCCTGCGCGTTGACGTTCTCCTGTGGCTTGAATGCGGCCGGACGAGCCATCTTGATCACCTCGCAGCCTTCGAGTGCGACGATGTCGGCGGTTCGCTCTTGATCGAGAAAAAATCCCGCCTCTCCGAACACACTGCCGGAGCTGAGTCGGAGAACCATTTCTGATTGCTGTGTCATAGAGTCACGGCGATAGACGCCGACACTGCCGCGGACAAGGAGATAGAGATCGGTCGACCGACTGCCTTGGCGGATCAGGCGCGCGCCACGTGGTGCGCTGATCAGGCGTGCCCCTAGGCACAGACTTTCGCGCATCTGCGGCGCCAGCGATAAAAAGAGAGGATGTCGATCGAGTGAAGTTCGGATTTTTCGTAACTCGCTCTGCGTTCTTCCGGCGCGGAGCCATGTCCAGACTTGTTGGATCTGATCGCGAACGGGATTGAGGAGTTCCAGATCGTCTGCCAGGGATTCGATCGCAGCCATCAGATCGGTCAGAATTAAGAACGCCCAGCCAAACGGGATCAAGCTCAAGAGTGTCGCGATTCCTCCCCCGACAACGTATGTGGGGAACGGCGGAAGGAGAGTGTGCGCGGCGCCGACAGCGGCGTCAGCAATGGCGGCGAAACTCGCGCAGAGACCGATGATGGCCGCCGTGACGAAGAGCCCGTTGATCTTTGCGGAAACCGAAGGTGCAGCCCCGGGACCCCGCATGTGACCACGCTTTGTCAATTCCGCTCGTGCCAGGCTCAATGGG
>JAMPXM010000147.1 GCA_023701225.1 Pseudobdellovibrionaceae bacterium
AAAAAACCAGATTTTCCATCTGACAAAGAGAATCCAGCGTCTCTCCAACGAGATCCAGCATCTCGTTTAAAACTGAAAATCAAAAAAGGAGGGCATAAACCATGTCGAAAGACCGAATTCCAACACTCGGCCAGAATGGCCGGTTAAGGAGCAACTGACCATGCGGGAGGCAATGCCCAAGCTTTGCCGGGTTGATTCTGAGATCATTCGGTACCTGGCTCTGAATCGCTTCGCAAAACAAGCCGATCTGTTCGCTTCGATTATCGGTGTCGTGCCCTCCTACAATATGCCACGTGCGGTCCGCCGGCTGAAGGTGCACGGTTTGATCGAACCCCTACTTGGAGATGCTGACACACACCTCGGATACCGTCTGACAAAAAAAGGACTCCGCTTCGCAAGATCTGTCTTACACGTCACTGACGATGCGTTGAAATCCCGGCCAGCATTTCGTTCGCAATACGACCATGATCGCATCGTCAACGAGGCACGAAGAATACTCTCAACATCACCGGTCATCAGCGATTTCGTAAGCGAAGCAGAGCTCCGAATACAACTCGGCAAGACCTGGACTGTCCGTTCAGAGTCGACGTCACATGACTGGAAAGTTCCAGACGCCCTTTTCAAACTGAGCACTCGAAAGGGTCTGCTTCGCGTGGCACTCGAGATCGAACTCTCACAAAAGGCAAAGGCCCGGTACGCAAAGATCATGGAGGCGATACTCATTTCCCGTCAGTTTGAAGTCGTCTTCTTTCTTTGCAAAACCGAACGACTGCTGAGTCTGATTCGCTCCGAGGTAAATGCGGCAAGGAAGACGAGCCCTCGGGTCAAGGCGTCTCAGCGAAGCAACGGAATCTATTTCTGTACGCTTGAAACCCTCCGCGCGCTAAAGCTCGATGCTCCATGGACCGGAGAAGAGAACCGATTCACGATCTGCGAAATCGAAGAAAGCCTTGCGAAAAGTTGATTCAAAAGGCCAAACCTCGTGTGTCAGAGAGGGTGACACTTCCAGATCACGGCGCTGAAACCCATTCCAGAACTCAAATACATGAAATCAGAGGAACTTCCGCTCCCGCCCGTGGCCCGGCTGGCCCCCTGATCGTTCCTGACCACTCCCCCTCTACGATTTCATCTTGATGGGAAGTGGTCAGGAACTGGTGACCAACCAAACCACGGGCGGGAGCGGAAGGTTTAGTTAAACATTTTAGATTGTTCAGAAGCATAGGTGTAAATTCGGGAGAGCAATTCCTCTTTTTTCGCACTCCAGGTACGGCTTAAATCAACTGCATCCTCGGGGAGGCTCAACAGAACATTGTCCTTATCGACGTCTCTATTCTGTAGCTCCTGGGCTTGAATGGTCTTTCTTTGCAATGAACGAATTCGCGACCCGATCTTTCGAATTTCGTCACTAACTCCATCATTGATGTAAATCGAAAAGTTCAACGAGGAACGATCGAAAACAACAACACAGTCGTCTACTTTAACACCGAGTAAATTAAGGCCCGACGCAACTTCACCCCGCAATGGCTCAAAAGAGCTTTCGTAAACAGCATTCACGCAAGAATCCATCTCAGAAATCAGATTCGGACCCTCCTTTGCGAGAGAAATTAGAAAGTCCTTTCTTATTCCCTGGCGAAACCCTGCATCTTGCGTGAAATACGTAAGTAGACCTCCAATGCAGACCGCACCCAATGTAACTAGATGCTGCATCCAATCTAATTTTTTGGAATCACTGCGGCTCACTTGCATTTCTCCTTCAGGCACGCGTCATAGAGCGTTCGACAATGCTTTTTCTGCTCGTCCGTCGATATTTTAATCTCCCCGGTTAGCTCTTTCGACTGAGGCT
This sequence comes from Pseudobdellovibrionaceae bacterium, assembly GCA_023701225.1. GTDB lineage: Bacteria > Bdellovibrionota > Bdellovibrionia > Bdellovibrionales > JAMPXM01 > JAMPXM01. The sequence continues at coordinate 1,844 of JAMPXM010000147.1, forward strand.
TCAGGTTCACCTTTCCAGAGGCTTCTGCCACCGTCCAAGTGGTAGGATGTTCTTCAATTGCTGTTGCTCCTTGTGTAGGAGGCCCTGAACTGCCGGAGGCTGTCACCATACTCAATTTACCTTTCGGTACATAGTCGAGCACTTGGCTTGAAGCGAGCGCATCAGAATTTCTCTTAATAACCGATAAGCAACCTTTGTAACGGTCAGCACATTTGACCTTATTATTGCAGTCTTTTGCCATTGCCATTGAAGTATTGGTCAGGATGGCCCAGGCCATTAATACACTCACTAACTCTTTCACATTCACTCCTCGTACAAATCCCTGATCCGACAACCCAACACCTTCGCCCACGCCTCCAACGACGACAGCTTCGGATCGTATCCCTCGCGAAAGTACCGAAACACCGTCGGGTACTCTTTCCCCAGGCGCTTCGCGAATTGCCGCTTCGACAGACCCTTTTTCTTCAGGACTTCAGCCAATAACAGTTTTGCCATGCTTCAAATCTAATAGGGATTACCAGTTCTTGTATATCATAGCTGTTTTGTTATGGACTACCACTTTTGATATGGGTATGCTGAACATGTCAGCACCCGAGGAGATTTATGGAAAAGGCCAAGATCGCTAAAGTCACCATGTCGCTTGAGGCCGAAACTCTGCTCAACCAGATGGTCGCGAAGTCCAATGACGGATTCACAGGCGGCAAGGTCACAAAACACGATTTGCTCTCGTGGATCGTGACATCATTTTCGGAAAACTACTTCGAACGTAATCTTGAGCGCATTCATCAGGATCACTTTGATCGACTGGCACATGTCGATCACCTACTGAAACGCGTTAAAAAAGCTCGCAGTGAAGGCGGTGAGGACCAAGATGCCGAGCTGCAGCTCAAACAAATGGTCGATAGCCTAGGAAAGCCGAAGGAGCGCCAACCCAAGCAGGCAAAGCTGCTTTCCGAGGTTAGCTAACGAGGAGAACATGAAAACTAACTTCAATAGAGGAGAACGGAATGCGCGCAGGTTCGAGGTATCGAACCCAGGCGTTCTCCATGCTCAACCAGATCGAAACAAAAATCGCACCCCTTTCGCCGGAGGAAAACAATGAGCGGATCAAACGGCTCGCGAAGAAAATCCTCCGCGTCGTGGAGGTCCGTGGTCGAAGGAAAAGACAGAGCAACGACGACGGCTTCAAACAAGGCACCCTCGAAAGCGAACTCGCCATCTGAGGGATTTCGAATGGGCGCCTACATTCGCTTATCTCCCAGTGATGAAATCAGGGAGGAAGGCTCCCTGGTTTCCCATCCTCAGCGCATCAGGCAGTTCGTAGACTACCGGAACTCGCAGTCCCCAGGTTGGGGAAAAATCATCGACTGGTACACGGACAAAGATTACTCGGGAAAGGATATGAACCGCCCCGAGTTCAAACGCCTATGCCGCGATATCAAAGACGGAAAAGTCAACGCTGTGATCGTCACGGAACTCTCGCGACTCAGCCGAAGTGTGAAGGACTTCGTTCAGTTCTGGGACTTTCTCAAACGACACAAGGCGACCTTCTATAGCCTCAAGGAAAGCTTCGACACTTCAACCCCGATGGGAGAGCTGATGGTCGTTCAGGCCATCAGCTTCGCTCAATTTGAACGCGAGACCATTGTTTCACGCATCAAAGAGGGAGCGAAAGCTCGCGCGGAACGCGGTTTAACAAACGGCGGTCGTCGCCTGCTAGGATACGATCCCGATCCATACAAGAAGTGTCATCTCATCGTGAATGAGGCCGAAGTCCCCTATGTGAAAATGATCTTCGAAAAATTCCCAGAGATGGGAACAGTCGAAAATCTGATGCGGTATCTGAATGAAAATGGCTACCGGACAAAATCCATCGTCACAAAAGACGGTTCTCCACGCGGTGGGAACCTGTGGTCCTACACGACTCTGCACCGGTTGCTAACCAATCCATCCTATATCGGCAAGCGAGAGATCAATAAGGACAATCGCCACCTCGACCCGAGCGAGTTATCCGAAAACGACCGGTATCGCTTGGTCAAATCTCAATGGCCCGCCATTCTTTCTGAAGACTTGTTTCGCGAAGCCCAGGAGCTTCTTGAGGCGAACGCGTACAACGCAAGAAAGTACGTCCACCAGTATCGACTCACAGGACTCATTCACTGCCATCTCTGCGGCGAAAAGCTCTTTGGCAAATCTGGCAAAGGAAAAGGTGGGAAGTACTTCTACTACGGACATATGCGAAAGTTCCGAACGACAGAACCAGGAAAACACCAAGAACGATGCCCGCATGAAAACATCCCGGCCGTTCAGATTGAAGAAGCTGTCATCCAGCGACTCAAAGTCCTGAGCCGCGATACAGCTCTGCTGACTGAAATTCTCAAGGCTAACGGAAATCAGCGCGAAGGACGCATCGAGCAGCTCAATTCTTTGATTCAAAGCAAAGAGCAAGATCGCAGACGGCTGGAGAAGCAAATCGACGGTATCGTGGTCGGAATGGCCGAGGCCGGCGAAGCTTCCCGAAAGCTCCTGACCAAAAAACTCGATGAATCCATGTCGCTGAAAGACTCAGTTGAGGCGGAAATCCGGAATCTGAAGCAAGAAAAGGCGAATGCGGCCCTGGCCATAGTCGATTTGACCGATGCCTTGAAGGTCCTCCGCGAGTTTCAAAAAGGGTTCGATAGCCGCCCTTTGACCGAACAAAAGGAAATCCTGAAGGATGTGATGAAAAGGATCGTGGTCCACCCGACCAAGCTCGTCTGCGAAATCTATGGACAAGAGGGGGAAGAAGAAATCCCCTTTGATGGAAATGAAGGCCTTCCGGAGGAAATCTCCGGGGGGCCTATTTTTTTGGAACATTTCCGGACGAGAGTTCGTCCTGGAAACCGGTTGGTGGAGGCGCCGGGAGTTGAACCCGGGTCCGCAAGTGATCCGTGACAAGGCGCTACATGTTTAGTCGGTGTTTTAAGGATGACACTTGCACGTCCAACGACAAACTTGCGAGTGCCCCTCCCCCAGCAGGTTTAAGTGTGTGGCCCTGGAGAAACCAACCACGCACCGAGATCGCTAAAGTTACACCGAACTAGGCCTGCGCAATCACCAGACCCGTCGATGCGCTGTCAATTAAGCAGCGAGAGCGTAATCGTTGCCGACTACAATGTGCACGTTTTTAACGAGGTCCTCGTACGCCCCGACATGCTCCTTGTACTTCAACACCCACGTCGAAGCCAGTACGCCCCCATAAGGCGAAAAGGAACATCCACAACATAGCACGCTTGCCTCACCTGGCACAATGGCGCCTCACTGTTTAGCTGTCGCATCGCTTTCTTCTCATCCTTTTCAAGCCAATTCTCCGGGACCGTGCAAGATCATTGTCTCTTCTCTGGCGAGTCTCTTCTCACGAGGAGGAAGAAGGCCATGATTTCACTGCAGAGTTCCGCGTTTCAAGACGGTGCGACAATTCCGCCACGCTACACGCAAGAAGCCGACAACATCTCACCCCCACTTGAGTGGTCAGGCGTAAGCCCTCAAGCGCAAGAACTCGCGCTGATCTGCGAAGACCCCGATGCGCCGGGCCCTGAGCCCTATGTTCATTGGATCATCTATGGCATGAATCCCCGACAGACTCGATTGGAAGAGGGCTTTCGCCCACTGAGTGAACTTCACTCCCCCCTCCATGCCTTTCAGGGGCGAAACTCGGCCGGCTTGATTGGCTACATCGGGCCGATGCCGCCTGTTCAGCATGACTGGCACCACTATCACTTCAAACTCTTCGCGCTCAAGAAGGTCGTCACGCCACCCATCGGCGCCAGTCGTGATGAGTTTTATGCCGCGATTCAGCCGCACGTGGTCGAACAAGCGGAATTGATCGGCCGCTATCATCGCACCAAACGCCTTCAGGAATTTCCAAATTGGCAACCGAGCAGTCCGCATCCGTAACTTCAAATCCCCGTCCCTCGAATCTTTTTTAAAGGAGAAAATCCCATGGCCAATGAACTGATCCCGAGACGTGACAGCTTCATGTACCCACGCAGCTTTCTCGACATGTTCTCCGACTTCGACCGCGCGCTAGAGTCCGCGCTCAGCACCGGCATCGGTCGCCCAACGAGTGATTGGCGACAAATGAGCCAGTTGCGACCACGAATGGAAGTCAATGAGAACGATAAAGCTGTCTACTTGTGCGTTGAAATGCCCGGCGTACGTCGTGAAGATATCAACATCGATATCACCGGTCGCGAGCTGACGGTGAGCGCCGAACGCAATGCCATGCAAGGAGAAGAAAGCAGCGAGGAGTTCCGCTCCTACAGAAAATATCAGCAAACCATCTCCATCCCCGAATACGTCGATGAACAGCGGATCGAATCACATTACGCCGACGGGCTCTTGGAGATCTTGCTACCAAAAGCGCAAGAAGCGATCTCAGCCAAAAAGATCGAAGTCCAATCCGGCAAGGGCGGTTTACTGCAACGCTTCTTCGGACAAAAGTCGGAGGCTAAGGAAGTCACCGGTGCGTCCACGGAAAAACGCAAACACTGAGACGTGAGTCCTAAATTGAGACACACGTCACCGATCGTTAAGCATATCCAGTAGGAGCACCAGTTAAGAACAACGGTTAAGAGCATCCATTAAGAGCAACACTGGGCAGGCCGATAGAAGAGCATGGAAATCATCTTGCTCTTCGCCGGCCTGGTGTTGATTTTTTTGGGCGCTTTGCTGATCACGTCCGAACTCAAGGCCCGCCGAGGCGCCATACCTGTTCCTGGACAAATCGTCGGCTACACATCGAGCCCTGGCCAACGCAAGCAACCCATGTATCGGGCCGTCGTGAAGTTTCGCGGGCCCGATTATCAAACCCGCTATGTGGAAAGCGCCGTCGGTTCCTCAAGCCCCTTAGGACAAATCGGTGACGAAAAAACGGTGTTGGTGCAAAAAACTCGTCCCACAGAAGCAAAGGTTCGTTCGCCGCTCACCTTCGTGATCGGCGGTGCGCTGGCGGCGTTCGGGTGTGTGGCGCTTTTTATTTTCGCGACCACGTTCAAGGCCAATGCGTTCTCGGCACTCGTCGGTTTGGCCGTTATCTTCTCACTTTTTATGAAAATACGCGGCCTCCTCCGCACCACTCCGATCTCACGCGAGGCCTGGGAAGAGATAAAACGCAAAATGATGCGCGCGCGCGTTTATTCAGAAACAGAAGCACACGAAATTCCGTGGGTTGAGCTGGAAGCCATCAAGAAGACCCTGCACACGCAAGAAAAGGCCGTCCGCATCTCACGTTGGATAATGGCACCGCTCGCAATCGGCAGTCTCGCATTCGGCTGGCACTTATTCCACGATACGCAAAACTTTCTCTCACGCGCTCAGCGTACCGACGGTCAAGTGATCGAATGGGCACGCAACGATTCAGGTGAAAGCGTCACCTACACACCGGTCGTTCGCTTTCAGCGGCCAGGGCAGCTTGAGAGCGAGACGTTTCGGCACTCTGTCAGCTCCACTCACCCTTCTTACGATATCGGTCAGACAGTACCTGTACTCTACGATCCCACTGACCAGGGCAAACCTCGCATCGACTCTGGACCTTGGCTACTGGCTCTGCCGATCGGACTCGGAGGACTGGGTGCGTTCTTTTGCCTGGCGCTGGTTCACTCGTATTTTCACCTCGCGCGACGGCGGAGAACCGGTTCGCCGCATGCCTCGCACACGCAGTTCCCCAGGCGGAGCGCTTAACACGATCGGCGCAATCGCCTGACCGACTTGCCGAAGAACGCGCTCGGCCGCCTTTTGGTCAGCAAACTTTTCTACACACGCCGTGATCACAACGCCGTCCACAGGCTTATCCACAAACGCGATCCCCACATTGCAGATGCGAGCCACTTGCGTTCCTGTTTTCTGCGCAAGGCGCACGCGAGACGGCAAACCTGCGCGCAGTCGGGTCTGACCCGTTTCGATGTTTTCCATGTGCTCAAGCAGCAGGGCGGTATTCGCTGGCGTGAGCAACTCGCCACACGCCAGTCGCGCTAAAAGATCGCCGAACGCTCGGAGCGAGGCCGAGTTCAGCGACTTTGCATAATACCGCTCAAATGTTTCTTGGAGGGAGCCTGTTCGTAGAGAGCTTTGCGGGATATCCAAAAGAGTCGCTAGCATTTCTAAGCGCTGAGCAGGACCTGCACGTTTGAGTTTGAGAAAGTCCTGGTTGTTGAGCCCAGCTGCTCGCGGATGCGCCTCCGCGTAGGCGCGGCGGCGTACATCCAGCAATGTCGTGAGTTCCTGAAACCCGGGCGCGAGGCTCCGCAGCTGCGCGTTCAGCGTCGCCGTGCTCAAACGGCGCATCAACAAATCCGTGGCGGTGCTATCGCTCTGGCGCAGCATCCGTTCGAGCAGCGAGGCAAGAGAAAGCCTTGTGCCTGGAGGCTTTAAGATCAGCTCGCCAGCACCATCGACAAAATCAGAGGCGCGCAGTTCGATGGTTTCTTCAAGACGGATGCGACCTGCTTCGACTTCTCGTAAAAGCACAATCGCCACGGGTACCTTCACGGT
>JAMPXM010000148.1 GCA_023701225.1 Pseudobdellovibrionaceae bacterium
AAAGAAGCACGAGTGGACCTAAGGGGCATGGGGCGCACGGAGCCGGAGACGGTGACAAATGATTGCGTCGATCATCGCCTATTGTGCGCGAAATTTCAGAATTACCATCGCCCTCGCTCTCGTCTTGGCGATTTGGGGCGGTTATTGCCTCAATCGAATGAGAATCGACGCAATACCAGATTTGTCCGAAACTCAGGTCATCATTTTCACCGAGTGGATGGGGCGAAGTCCGGAGCTGGTCGAGGAGCAGGTGACCTATCCGCTGGTGACTTCGATGCTGGCATCGCCACACGTCTCGCTTGTTCGCGGGCAGTCGATGTTCGGGATGTCCTTCGTCTACGTCATCTTCGAAGATGGAACCGATCTCTATTGGGCACGGAGCCGGGTTCTTGAGTCTCTCTCCAAGCTCTCCGGTCGACTTCCTGACGGCGTCAATCCCGCCATCGGTCCGGACGCTTCTGGTGTCGGCTGGGTCTATCAGTACGTCCTCGTCGATCCTAGCGGGAAGAACAATCTTCAGGAGATTCGCACGTTCCAAGATTGGTATTTGAAGTACTGGCTCTCTTCTGTTGCGGGAGTTGCCGAGGTCGCGTCGATCGGGGGATTCGAAAAGCAGTATCAAGTTGAAATTGACCCGAACCGGCTCTCCGCTCTGAAGATTCCGATCGAGCGTGTGATCAATGCCATTCGCGAAAGCAATCGGGATGTCGGTGGCCGCACTCTTGAAATCAGCGAGCGTGAGTTCTACGTGCGCGGCCGCGGGTACGTGAAGAGCGCGGAGGATCTGGAGAATGTCACGATCTCGACGGCCGAAGGTGGAGTGCCCGTTCGTCTGACGGATGTTGGACGGGTGAGTATCGGACCGCAGATTCGGCGTGGGGTCAGCGATTTTAATGGTGAAGGCGACACCGTCGGCGGCGTGGTGGTGATGCGCCAAGGTGCCGATGTATCCGCGACCATCGAGGCCGTAAAAATGAAGCTGGCGGATGTGAAGGCGGCGTTTCCGCCGGGCGTGGAGATCCGCCCGGTCTACGATCGCTCAGGGTTAATTCAAGAAGCCGTTTCGACCTTGCGAAACAACATCATCGAGGAAATGGTTTTAGTCGGTCTCGTGATTTTGGTTTTCTTGTTTCACGCGCGCAGCGCGCTTGTCGTGGTGATCACGATGCCTCTGGCCGTGCTCATCTCGCTGATTCCAATGTACTACTTGGATATCAGCCTCAATATCATGAGTATGGGCGGGATCATTCTCGCCATCGGAGATATCGTTGACGGCATTGTTGTCTTTATTGAAAACAGTCATAAAAAACTCGCCGAGAATTCCAGTCGCCCCAGAACGGATCTGATCATCGAAGCTTGCCAGGAGATGGGGCCGTCGATCTTCAGCGCGCTATTGATCATCGCGATCTCGTTCCTGCCGATCTTCGCGCTTCAGGCGCAAGAGGGGAAGCTCTTCCATCCACTCGCCTACACGAAAACGTTTGCGATGATCGCGGCTGCGATCGTCACCGTGACCGTGACGGCGCCGCTCATTATGGTATTCGTGCGTGGCAAAATTCGATCTGAAGCTGAGAATCCGGTCAATCGCGCGATTTCCAAAGCCTATTCTCCGATTCTGGCCTGGAGCCTTCGCAAGCGGAAGCTCGTCCTCACTTTGCTGGCCTTGGCTGTCGTCGGGACTGGGGTCGCATTTTCTCGGCTCGGGTCGGAATTCATGCCACCGCTCTGGGAAGGTGATCTTCTCTACATGCCGATCACCGTGCCGGGGATGTCGATCACAGCGGCTTCGGATCTGGTTCAACGACAAGGCAAAGCCATCCGTTCCATTCCTGAAGTCGAGTCGGTGTTCGGCAAGGCGGGTCGCTACGAAACACCGACGGATCCGGCTCCTCTTTCGATGTTCGAGTACACGATCCGGCTCAAACCACGTGATCAGTGGCGGTCCGGACTGAATGAAGAAAAGCTACTCCAGCTTTTGGACGACGCGGTTGCGGTACCTGGTCTCAACCGAGCATGGACGAAGCCGATTCGCGGTCGGATCGACATGCTCTCCACCGGGATTCGCACTCCGGTCGGCATCAAGGTTTTCGCAAAAGATTTACCGACGATCGAGAGTATCGGGCGAGAACTCGAAGCAGCACTTGTCAACGTGCGAGGGACCAGGAGTGTGTACGCCGAGCGGCTGGGAGGCGGTTCTTATCTCGATTTCGATCCAGATCGGAGAGCGCTCCAACGTTATGGGCTCAATGTCGGAGATGCGCTAAATGTGATCGAGACCGCGGTCGGCGGAATGGAGATCAGCCAGACGGTCGAGGGTCGGGAGCGATATACGATCAACGTTCGTTATCCCCGCGAGCTCAGGGATACTGTCGAAAAGGTCGGCCGGATTTTAGTGGCCACTCCCTCTGGGGCACAAATTCCGATCGGTCAGCTGGGAAAGCTCACCAGTCAATCCGGTGCGCCGATGATCTTCAACGAGAACGGGTCGCTCGTCGGCTATGTCTATATTGATCTGGAGGGCCGCGATCCTGGCGGGTATGTGAACGATGCCAAAGAAGCGGTGGCTCGCTCCGTTCAGTTACCTCAAGGTGCTTATCTGAAGTGGACCGGCCAGTATGAAAACTTGGCGCGCATGCAAGAGCGAATGAAGATCATTCTCCCGCTCACGCTTTTTTTGATCTTTGGCGTTTTGTATTTCGGCGTCCGGTCGCTCGGCAAAACCGTCATGATCATGGTTTCCGTTCCGCTGTCCTTGATCGGCGGGATTCTTCTCATGTGGGCGCTTGGCTACAACACCAGTGTTGCCGTTTGGGCTGGTGCGATCGCCTTGGTTGGCGTTGCGGTCGAAACAGCCGCGATCATGGTGGTCTTCTTGGATCGATCATGGAGTGAAAGTGCAGCGAAAGGGCGATTGAGTTCGCCTGTCGATTGTCTTGATGCGACCGTCGCAGGCGCGGGTGCCAGCCTTCGGGCCGTGTTGATGGCGGTCCTGATGAATATTTTTGGTCTCATGCCTGTCATGATGGCGACGGGATTGGGCGCCGATGTGATGAAGCGAATCTCATCGCCCATGTTCGGCGGTTTGATCACGCTCGCGATATTAACGCTTATCATTCTGCCGATCGTCTACATGATGAGCGAGACCCGCAGGCGGGGGGTCGGAGCTACTTCCGTGAGATGATGAACGGTTTCGTCGTTTCAAACCGCGCCAGCGGCACTTGCGAGCGTCGTCTCAAGTTGGGTGTCGATTCCTATAGTTGTAAGGTTGTTAAGATTCACTTTCGACAAAATATTACGGGATGCAGGCTTGACCTTCCAACCATTGGAAGCTCTAGTCTTGATCGTAACGAGGAGGCCTGAAGATGGCAGACGGACACGATCATTCTCATCACGGACACAGTGGGCAGGCGAAACACGTTCACTCTCTGAGCGCCGACGTCAAAGTCACCGACCCTGTTTGCGGAATGAGAATCGACCCCCAAACAGCTAAGGGTGGGAGCTCGGTCTATAGCGGGCAGACCTATTACTTTTGTAATCCGAAGTGCAAAACCAAGTTTGATGCCGCTCCGGAATCTTACTTGAAGCCCGTTGAGCCCAAACCGGTTTCTGCCGCAGAAAAAGAGAAAATCTACACTTGCCCGATGCATCCAGAGATCCGACAAAAGGGCCCAGGAAGCTGCCCGATCTGTGGAATGGCGCTGGAGCCGGAAGAGATCAGTCTCGAAGAAGAGGCAAACCCGGAACTCATCGACTTTAGCCGCCGATTGAAGATCAGCGTCGCGCTCAGCCTCCCCCTCTTTCTTCTGGCCATGTCCGACCTAATCCCCGGCCAGCCCGTGCAACAATATCTTCACGGGCAGTGGATGGCCTATATCCAATTCGTGCTCGCAACTCCCGTCGTACTTTGGGCGGGCTTACCATTCTTTGAGCGCGGTTGGGCGTCGGTGAAGACGATGAAACTCAATATGTTCACGTTGATCGCGATCGGCGTCGGCGTGGCGTACGCCTATAGCCTCGTCGCGACATTCTTGCCGCATCTCTTTCCAGACAATTTTCGAACGCATGGTGGAATGATCGCCGTTTATTACGAGGCTGCGGCCGTGATCACGGCCCTGGTTCTACTCGGGCAAGTGCTCGAACTCCGAGCGCGGAGTCAAACCGGCAATGCGATTCGAGCTCTGCTCGGGCTTGCGCCCAAGACCGCTCGCCGGGTCAAAGCAGATGGTTCTGAAGAGGATATTCCGCTTGAGCACATTCACCTGGGCGACCGCTTGCGCGTCCGGCCCGGAGAAAAAGTCCCGGTGGATGGCAAGGTCGTGGATGGAAAGAGCGTCGTCGATGAGTCGATGATCACAGGCGAGCCGATTCCCGTCGAAAAGGCGATCGGCTCTGGCGTGACGGGCGCGACGGTGAACGGATCGGGAAGTTTCGTGATGGAGGCCACCCGGATCGGTTCGGATACTTTGCTTGCTCAGATTGTGAAAATGGTGACGCAAGCGCAGAGAAGCCGAGCGCCGATTCAGAAGCTCGCCGACACTGTGTCGTCGTACTTTGTTCCAGCAGTCGTGGTCATCGCGATATTGACTGCGATCGCTTGGTTTGCGTTTGGTCCCGAGCCGGCCTTCACTTTTGCGATCGTCAACGCGGTTGCTGTGTTGATCATCGCTTGTCCGTGCGCGCTGGGGCTCGCGACTCCGATGTCGATCATGGTCGGTACGGGAAAAGGCGCGACATTCGGCGTTCTCGTCAAAGACGCAGCGGCGCTGGAAACGTTGGAAAAGATCACGATGCTGGTCGTCGACAAGACCGGAACGTTGACGGTGGGCAAGCCGAAGCTCGCGCAAGTCTCGGCCACGGGCGCGGTCGGCGAAAGCGATCTCTTGACGTCCGTTGCGGCCCTTGAAAAGGCGAGCGAGCACCCACTTGCCGAGGCCATCGTGGCGGGAGCCAAAGACCGAGGACTCCACGTGCCTGAGGTGACAGATTTCGAATCTGTGACCGGTATGGGTGTTCGGGGAACAGTTTCGGGGAAAGAAGTCTTAGTTGGCAATCAGAAGCTCCTAGCAAAGCACGGAGTGGATGCTGCGTCGCTTGTCCCTCAGGCCGCAGAGCTCCAAAAGACTGGTCACGGAGTCATGCTCGTCGCTGTTGATAAAACAGCCGCAGGTCTCATCGCCGTCAGGGACCCGATCAAAGAGACGGCCAAAGATGCGATCCGGTATTTCCATAAAAGGGGAATCAAGGTCGTCATGCTCACCGGCGATAACCGGGCCACGGCTGACGCTGTTGCTCGAGAAGTCGGTATCGATCAGGTCGAAGCGGAAGTTCTTCCGCATCAGAAAAACGAGATCGTGCGCAAGTTTCAAGCGCAGGGCCAAAAGGTCGCGATGGCGGGAGATGGAATCAACGATGCGCCCGCACTGGCTCAGGCTGACATCGGGATTGCCATGGGAACCGGGACGGATGTCGCGATGGAAAGTGCCGGGGTCACTCTAGTCAAGGGTGATCTCATGGGCATCGTTCGCGCGCACCGCCTGAGCCAAGCGACGATGAGAAATATCCGGCAAAATCTTTTCTTCGCCTTTGTTTACAACGCGTTCGGTGTACCTGTTGCGGCCGGCATCCTTTATCCGCTTTCGGGAATCTTGCTGAGCCCAATGCTTGCGAGCCTGGCGATGAGTTTGAGTTCGGTTTCGGTCATTCTGAACTCCCTTCGGCTGAGCCGGACTCACGTGGAAGGGGATTAAGCCATGAATATCGGTGAAGCTGCACAGGCCTCCGGTGTGAACGCAAAGCTCATTCGTCACTATGAATCCATCGGGATTATCCCGAAGGCCGCCAGGACGGAAGCAGGCTACCGTGTTTACACCGAGACTGACGTGAATATTCTGGCCTTCGTTCGCCGGGCTCGTCGGTTGGGCTTTTCGATGAAGGAGATCAAAAAGCTAGTGGGACTCTGGCGCAATCGGACGCGTGCGAGTTCGGATGTCAAAGCACTGGCGTTGCAACATATGAAGGAAATGGAGCAGAAGATCGAAGAACTCCAGGCGATGGTCAAAACCTTACGGCATTTGGCAAAGAACTGCCACGGTGACCATCGGCCGGATTGTCCGATTCTCGAGGGCTTGGCGGATTCGAGGCTAAACACATGAAGTCTCTTTTTAAATTCGCAATGGGTCTTTTTATGGCACTTGCGTCGGCAGATGCTTTTGCGAAGACGGTCCGCTACGAACTTGTCATCGAAAATAAGCCGTTGAACATGAGCGGAAAAAAAGAAGTGGATTTCGCGCTTACGGTGAACGGCGGAATACCGGCTCCAACGCTCGAGTTCACGGAAGGTGATGACGCCGAAATCCAGGTCGTGAACAGGTTGCCTAAGGAAGAAGTTTCGATTCACTGGCACGGTATTCTTCTCCCGCCCGAGGAAGACGGTGTCGCGTACGTGAACACCCCTCCGATTCATTCGGGGCAATCTCGGTTGTTCAAATTCAAAATCAGACAGAACGGAACTTACTGGTATCACTCGCACACGGCCGTTCAGGAGCAAAAAGGCGTCTATGGCGCTTTGATCATCCATCCCAAACAAAAGCCATTCGCTTATGACAAAGAGGCGGTCGTTGTTTTAAGTGACTGGTCGGATGAAAATGCGGACCAGATCATTCGGAACTTGCGCAAGGACGGAGACTTTTATCTTTTTAAAAAAAATTCCATACGGTCGTACTGGGGGGCCATTCAGTCCGGAGGTCTGAAGGCCCATCTCGCTAATGAGTGGCGACGCATGGGCGGAATGGATCTTTCGGATGTGGGCTACGATGCGTTCCTGATGAATGGCAAACGAGATTCACAACTCCTCATCGCTCACCCGGGCGAGAAAATTCGTCTGCGAATCATCAATGCGGGTGCTTCAAGTTATTTCTATGTTTCGATGGGCGTACCGATGACCGTGGTCTCCGCCGATGGCGTCGATATCGAGCCGGTCCGAGCCAATGAAATTCTCATAGGCATGGCCGAGACATACGATGTTTTGTTCACGGTTCCTGAGCATAAAAACTATGAGCTTCGGGCGACGGTTCAGGATGTCACCGGCGCTGCTTCTACTTGGATCGGCATGGGGGAGAAAGTCTTTGCGCCGAACAAACCCCATCCAGATTTATACGCGCCGATGGATCATTCGGCCCACGGTGGTGGGGGCGGACATTCTGGACATGGATCCCACTCATCACATGGGGCGCACGAGATGAAGTCCAAACATGCGCAATCCATCGACTGGAGCACGCAGTCGGATGCCATGCTCAGGCAAAATGCCGCGTCACGCGCGTTCACAAGCGAGCAAAAGATCATCGAGACTCTGACCGTCGATGACATCAAGTCGATCGAGCCGACGACGCTTCCAGCGGAAGCGAAGGTTCATGACGTGAAGCTTGTCTTGGGTGGAGATATGGAACGGTACATCTGGCACATCAACGGGAAGGCGATTCATGAAGATCGTTTGTTGATGATCAGTCAGGGTGAAGTGGTCAGGTTCACGTTCGTCAACGAGACGATGATGCATCATCCGATGCACTTCCATGGGCATTTCTTTCGAGTCGTGAACGCGAGCGGCGACCGGTCCCCTTTAAAGCACACGGTCGATGTGCCTCCGCACAGTTCACGCACGATTGAGTTCTTCTCTAGCGAGCCAGGTCAATGGATGCTTCACTGCCATAATTTGTACCACATGAAAACGGGCATGGCGCGCGTGGTCCGGTACAATGATTTTCGCCTGACGCCTGAAATGCAGAAGCACGATCAACTTGATCCTCATCTTCACGACCATCTTTATCCTGCCGCCGAGCTCGAAGCGTCGAGCAATCACGCGAAGGTGGGGCTCAGGCTGCTGCGCACATGGGATGAGATCGAGTTGAAGTTGGAAGCGGCGGATGTCGAAGGAAAGAATTTTTCATTCGACCAACCTTGGGAAACCGAAGGTGATATTCGCTACCGCAGATGGTTCGGCAGTTTTTTAAGCGTCGAGGGTGGCATCGACTATTACGATGAAACTGGTTATGGCCTTGTCGGGGTGGGCTACATTTTGCCCCTCTTGTTGGAAACGAAAGCCGCCGTCAACCACGAGGGGAAATTTCGTTTTGATGTTGAAAAGCGTTTCCAGTGGACGAAGAGTGTATTTACGGACGCGGAATTCACTTGGCGCCCCGACTGGGACGGCGAGCGTGATAGCGAGTTCGAAGTCTCGCTCATGTACGGACCATCTTGGCATTGGTCCGCAGGATTGATGCTCACCGAACAAAGTTTGGGCGCGGGCTTGCAGTACAGATT